>NZ_JAFLXF010000018.1:0-135203 GCF_019891575.1 Pseudomonas sp. MIS38 | reverse complement strand
GAGACCGATTCATCAGGCCGAACTGGTGAAATGAAGGCCTGCCTGACGGCAGGCCATTACCGGCCCGCACACAAAAAATCTGACACTCTCGCCGCTGTAAGAGCGGAACCATAATAAGCCGTTACCGCAGCAACGGATATGTACCCCATCAACCCACAACATGGTCGGCCCAGAGGCCGCCAAGCCACACGAAACTGACAGCGCTGACAGCCAGCCGTCACCCTCCTGACCCCCAAACAAGTTTATAAATACCCAACCTGCCCAAACTCCAGCCCTTGGCGCCCCATTTCATGCGAATCAAGAAAAACCAAGCCCTGCTAGCCCTAGTGATCGCCCTGGCCGCCGCAGGCGCATGGTGGGCAATGAAACCCGCCCCGACCAAACTGGCCACCCCAACCGCCATCCCGGTCCGCGTCGTCACCGTCAGCGAAAAAGACGTCCCCCGCTACACCAGCGGCATCGGCTCCGTACTCTCATTACACAGCGTCGTAGTGCGCCCACAAGTCGACGGCATCCTCACCAAAATCCTCGTCAAGGAAGGCCAACTCGTCAAAGCAGGCGACCTGCTCGCCACCATCGACGACCGCTCGATCCGCGCCAGCCTCGACCAGGCCCGCGCGCAACTGGGCGAAAGCCAGGCACAACTGCAAGTCGCCTTGGTCAACCTCAAGCGCTACAAACTGCTCAGCGTCGACGACGGCATCTCGAAACAGACCTACGACCAGCAACAGGCACTGGTCAACCAATTGAAAGCCACCGCACAAGGCAACCAGGCCGCAATCGACGCGGCGCAGGTACAACTTTCTTACACGCAGATCCGCTCCCCGGTCACCGGCCGCGTCGGTATTCGTACAGTCGATGAAGGCAACTTCCTGCGCATGACCGACACCGCCGGCCTGTTCACCGTGACCCAGATCGACCCGATCGCCGTGGAATTCTCGCTGCCGCAGCAAATGCTGCCGACCCTGCAGGGCCTGATCAACGATCCGCAGCACGCACAGGTCAAGGCTTACATTGGCGCCGACACCGACGGTGAAACCGGCAACCTGCTCGGCGAAGGTCACCTGACCCTGATCGACAACCAGATCAACGCCAACACCGGCACCATCCGCGCCAAGGCCGAATTCGACAACGCCAGCCAAAAGCTCTGGCCGGGCCTGCTGGTGACGGTAAAAATTCAGACGGCACTGGATAAGAATGCGCTGGTGGTGCCGCCTACCGTCGTACAACGCGGCCTCGACCAACACTTCGTTTACCGCGTGAACGGCGACAAGGTCGAAGCCGTACAAGTGCAGATGGTTTATCAGGGCAGCGGGCAGGACATCATCAAAGGCGTGAAGGCCGGTGACGTACTGGTGACCGACGGCCAGTCGCGGCTCAAACCCGGCTCGACCGTGCAGGTCATGAGCGAGCCGCCACAGGTGGTGCAAGCGGAGCCGAAACCATGAAGGCGCACAAAGGCGTCTCCACCTGGTGCATCGATCACCCGGTCGCGACGATTCTGCTGACCATCGCATTGGTGCTGGTCGGCGTGATTGCCTTCCCGCGCCTGCCGATCGCCCCACTGCCGGAAGCGGAATTTCCGACAATTCAGGTCTCGGCGCAGTTACCCGGTGCGAGCCCCGACACCATGGCTTCGTCCGTGGCCACGCCGCTGGAGGTGCAATTCAGCGCCATCCCCGGCATGACCCAGATGACCTCCAGCAGTGCGCTCGGCTCCAGCCTGCTGACCCTGCAATTCACCCTCGACAAGAGCATCGACACCGCCGCCCAGGAAGTCCAGGCCGCGATCAACACCGCCGCCGGCAAACTGCCCAAGGACATGCCGACCCTGCCGACCTGGAAGAAGGTCAACCCGGCCGACAGCCCGGTGCTGATCTTAAGCGTCAGCTCGACGCAAATGCCCGGCACCGAACTCAGCGACCTGGTGGAAACCCTGCTCTCGCGCCAGATCAGTCAGATCGACGGTGTAGGCCAGATCAACATCACCGGTCAGCAACGTCCGGCGATTCGCGTGCAAGCCTCGGCCGACAAACTGGCGGCCATCGGCCTGACCCTGGCCGACATTCGTCTGGCGATCCAGCAGACCAGCCTCAACCTCGCCAAAGGTGCGTTGTACGGCGAATCGAGCATCTCGACGCTGTCGACCAACGATCAGTTGTTCAAACCCGAGGATTACAGCCAACTCATCGTTTCCTATAAGGACGGCGCCCCGGTTCACCTGCGGGATGTCGCCAAAGTCGTCAACGGTTCGGAAGATGCCTACGTGCAAGCCTGGGCCGGTGATCAACCGGGGGTGAACCTGGTGATCTCGCGGCAACCGGGGGCGAACATCGTCGAAACCGTCGACCGCATTCAAGCCGCCCTGCCCGGCCTCGAAGCCATGCTCCCTGCCTCGGTGCAGGTAAAAACCCTGATCGACCGCACCCAGACCATTCGTGCCTCGCTGCATGAAGTCGAGATCACCCTGTTGATCGCGATCCTGCTGGTGGTGGCGGTGATGGCGCTGTTCCTGCGGCAGTTGTCTGCGACCATGATCGTCTCGGCGGTGCTCGGTGTATCGCTGACCGCCAGTTTCGCCCTGATGTACCTGCTGGGATTCAGCCTGAACAACTTGACGCTGGTGGCGATCGTCGTCGCGGTCGGGTTTGTCGTGGACGATGCGATTGTGGTGGTGGAGAACATCCACCGGCATCTGGAGGCCGGCGACAGCATGCGCGAGGCGGCGGTCAAAGGTGCCGGCGAAATCGGCTTCACCGTGGTCTCGATCAGTTTCTCGCTGGTGGCGGCGTTCATTCCGCTGCTGTTCATGGGCGGTGTGGTCGGGCGGTTGTTCAAGGAATTCGCCCTGACCGCGACCTCGACCATTCTGATTTCGGTGGTGGTGTCGCTGACCCTCGCGCCGACGCTGGCAGCGCTGTTCATGCGCAAACCGGTGCACCACGCCCACGACAAACCGGGCTTCAGCGAACGCTTGCTGGCCTGGTACGAAAAAGGCCTGCGTCGCGCCCTCGCCCACCAGAAACTGATGATCGGCGTGTTCGGTTTGTCCCTCGCTTTGGCCATCGCCGGTTACATCTTTATCCCCAAAGGTTTCTTCCCGGTTCAGGACACCGGATTCGTCCTCGGCACCACCGAAGCCGCTGCGGATATTTCCTACGGCGACATGGTGAAAAAACACTTGGCCATGGCCGAAATCGTCGCCGCCGATCCGGCCGTTCAGGCGTTCTCGCACTCGGTCGGTGTGTCCGGCAGCAACCAGACCATCGCCAATGGGCGCTTCTGGATCGCCCTGAAAAAACGCGGTGACCGCGACGTCTCGGCCAGCCAGTTCATCGACCGCATTCGTCCGCAACTGATGAAAGTCCCGGGCATCGTCCTGTACCTGCGCGCCGGCCAGGACATCAACCTCAGCTCCGGCCCGAGTCGCGCGCAGTACCAATACGTGCTCAAGAGCAACGACGGCGCGACCCTCGCCACCTGGACCCAGCGCCTGACCGAAAAGCTGCGCAGCATCCCGGCGTTCCGCGACATTTCCAACGATCTGCAACTGGGCGGCAGCATCACCCACATCAGCATCGACCGCAGCGCCGCCGCGCGTTTCGGCCTGACCGCCAGCGATGTCGACGAAGCGCTGTACGACGCCTTCGGGCAGCGCCAGATCAACGAGTTCCAGACCCAGGTCAACCAGTACAACGTGATTCTGGAACTGGACACCAAGCAACGCGGCAAAGCCGAAAGCCTCAACTATTTCTATCTGCGCTCGCCGCTGAGTGGCGAGATGGTGCCGCTGTCGGCGCTGGCCAAATTCGATGCGCCGACCATCGGCCCGCTGTCGATTGCCCATGACGGCATGTTCCCCGCCGCCAACCTGTCGTTCAACCTGGCGCCCGGCGTGGCGTTGGGCGACGCGGTGATCCTGCTCAATCAGGCCAAGGCCGAGATCGGCATGCCGACCGCGATCAGCGGAAATTTCCAGGGCGCGGCGCAGGCGTTCCAGAGTTCGCTGGCCAGTCAGCCGTGGCTGATTCTCGCGGCGCTGGTGGCGGTGTACATCATTCTCGGCGTGCTCTATGAGAGCTTCGTACATCCGCTGACAATCATCTCGACGCTGCCGGCGGCCGGTCTCGGGGCGGTGATCATGCTGTGGATCTGCGGTCAGGACTTTTCGATCATGGCGTTGATCGGGCTGGTGTTGCTGATCGGCATCGTCAAAAAGAACGGCATTCTGATGATCGACTTTGCCCTGGAAGCCCAGCGCAATCGCGGACTGGCGCCGCAGGAGGCGATTTTCGAAGCGTGCCTGACGCGGTTCCGGCCGATCATCATGACCACCCTCGCCGCGCTGCTCGGCGCGTTGCCGCTGATGCTCGGTTACGGCACCGGCGCGGAACTGCGCCAGCCGCTGGGGATCGCGGTGGTGGGCGGCTTGCTGGTCAGCCAGATGCTGACGCTGTTTACCACGCCGGTCATATACTTGTGGCTTGAGCGGCTTTTCCACAGGCCCAAACCAATGCCCACGACGGCACTGGCGACCACAGACTGAGGTAGGGTCATGCGCGTTCTGATTATCGAAGACGAGGAAAAAACCGCGGACTATCTGCACCGCGGTCTGACGGAACAGGGTTACACCGTGGACCTGGCCCGCGACGGCGTCGAAGGCCTGCATCTGGCGCTGGAAAGCGACTACGCGGTGATCGTCCTCGACGTGATGCTACCGGGCCTGGATGGCTTCGGCGTGCTGCGCGCATTGCGTGCGCGCAAGCAGACCCCGGTGATCATGCTCACCGCCCGCGAGCGCGTCGAAGACCGGATCAAGGGCCTGCGTGACGGCGCCGACGATTACCTCGGCAAACCGTTTTCCTTCCTCGAACTGGTGGCTCGCCTGCAGGCGCTGACCCGGCGCAGCGGCGGCCATGAACCGGTGCAAGTGAGCATCGCCGACCTGTGGATCGATCTGATCAGCCGCAAGGCTACCCGCGCCGGAACCCGGCTGGATCTGACGGCAAAAGAGTTCTCATTGCTCAGTGTCCTCGCCCGGCGTCAGGGTGAAATTCTGTCGAAAACCGCGATTGCGGAGATGGTCTGGGACATTAATTTCGACAGCGATGCCAACGTCGTCGAAGTCGCGATCAAGCGTCTGCGAGCCAAGCTCGACGGGCCATTCGACGAGAAACTGCTGCACACCATTCGTGGCATGGGTTATGTGCTGGAGAGCCGTGGTGTCCAGTAATTCCATCGCGCTGCGCCTGAGCGGGATGTTTACGCTGGTGGCGCTGCTGGTGTTCCTGTTGATCGGCGGCGCGCTTTATCAGCAGGTCGACAAGGGCCTTGGTCTGCTGCCGGAAGCCGAGCTGGACGCGCGGTATAGCGTGCTCGAATCGGCCCTCAATCGTTATGGCACCCCCGAGCATTGGGTGAAGATCAACGCCAAGCTCAAGCTGCTCGGCGAGGAAGACAAGCGCATTCGTTTCTGGGTGGTCAGCGGTGATCCCGGTTACGAGTACGGCGCGCCGGACGCGCGGATCCGCGCCTTCGCCAACGGCCCGACGGGCATGCATGACCTGCAGTTGCCCGACCATCCCTATCCGCTGAAAGTGCTGCTGACCGAACTGCCGGCCAAGGATCAACGCCCGCCCCTGCGCTTCATGATCGGCATCAACACCGAAACCTTCCACGAGACTCAGCACAACCTGCTGATCGCCTTGGTCAGCCTGGCGATTATCGGTGTGCTGCTGGCGTCGGCGTTGGGTTATTGGGTGGCGCGGATCGGTCTCAAGCCGTTGATCAAACTGTCCCACGAAGCCCAGCGTCTGGCACCGCCACTGCGGGCCGGACGCCTGCGCATGTCGCCCTTGCCGCCGGAGCTGGAGCAGTTTGTCGACTCGTTCAACTCAACCCTGGAGCGGGTCGAACAGGCCTATTCGCGCCTGGAATCGTTCAACGCCGACGTCGCCCATGAACTGCGCTCGCCACTGACCAACCTGATCGGCCAGACCCAGGTCGCGCTGACCCGCGGGCGCTCCGCCGAACACTATTTCGAAGTGCTGCAATCGAACCTCGAAGAGCTGGAACGCCTGCGTTCGATCATCAACGACATGCTGTTTCTGGCCAGCGCCGACCAGGGCAGCAAGGCCACCAAACTGACCGAGACTTCTTTGGCCGATGAAGTCGCGACCACGCTCGAGTACCTGGATTTCATCCTCGAAGACGCGCAAGTGCAGGTGCACGTCAGTGGCGATGCGCAGGTGCGGATCGAGATCGCGCATCTGCGCCGGGCACTGATCAATCTGCTGAGCAACGCCGTGCAGCACACCGAGCCGGGCCAGGTGATCGAGGTGCACATCGAAGTTGAAGAGCATCAGGTCAGCATCGGCGTGGCCAACCCCGGATCGCCGATTGCCAGCGAGCACTTGCCGCGCTTGTTCGAGCGCTTCTATCGGGTCGATGCCTCGCGCAGCAACAGCGGCAACAACCATGGATTGGGGCTGGCGATCGTCAAGGCGATTGCGCTGATGCATGGTGGGGATGTGTTTGTGCGCAGTGATCGGGGGATGAATACCTTCGGCATTTATTTGCCTGTTTAGAAGCCCCTCACCCTAACCCTCTCCCGGAGGGAGAGGGGACTGACCGAGCCGTTCTCTGGAGTTGCATCGACCTGAAATATCCAGTCGAACTCAAGTTTTGAAAAGCCCCCGATCTGCTCCCTTTCCCCCTCGCCCCCTTGGGGGAGAGGGCTGGGGTGAGGGGGTGACTTTTGCTTGTGCTGTAACAGTCATTTATGAAAATCACGCTGTTTCTCGGCGCCCGGCAACCTTATCTTTGCCCGCACCAAACAGCACTTGCCAAGCAAGAAGGTTTTCAAGATGTCCAACAGTATGGGTATTGCCAGCGCTTTCGTTTTGTCCTCATTGATCCTGTCGCCGATGGCGATGGCTGAAGAATCGCAAGCGTTCGTAGCGCAGAATGCCGCTCGCGCTCACGCCTTCGAACAGTATCAGGCAGAAGTGATGGCCAAGTCGCAGGACGCCTCGCAAGCCCCTCAAGCCGCCACTTCCCAGGCTCAAGCGGCCGAGAAAGACAGCTGAGTCGCGCACTGCGAAACATTTCCCTCGACGCGGTTGTTTGGCTCTTCCCGTTCAACCGTCGTCCTTCCAGGCCGCTGCCTTTCAGCGGCCTTTTTTCGTTGTGGTCTGAAAGCCGTTTGGTTCGTCTGTAAAAAACAAGAAACATCCCGCACCTCAAGACATTGAAGTGTCAGTTGACCCAAGGAGCTCCGTCGCAAGTGCGTTACCCAGTCAGTTTCACCCCGCTGTTCATTGCAATTGCCGCAACGATTGCCCCCGCCGCTCACGCCGACGAAGCCGCCAAACAAGGCTTCATCGAAGGCTCGAGCCTCAACCTCAACGCCCGCAACTACTACATGAATCGCAACCGTCTGCAGCAGACGGACGACAACATCGAGTGGGGCCAGGGTTTTCTCGGGATCTTCCAGTCGGGCTACACCGAAGGCACGGTCGGCTTCGGCATCGACGCCCACGCCATGCTCGGGCTGAAGCTTGACGGCGGTGGCGGTACCGATGGTTCGAGCATCCTGCCGATCAGCGATGGCAACGGCAAAGCGCCGGGCTCGTTCTCGACTGCGGGCGGCACGTTGAAGATGCGCGCGTTCGATACCGAGCTGAAGGCCGGTGACCTGTTCCTCACCAACCCGGTGATTGCCGGCGGTGATTCGCGCATGTTGCCGCAGACCTTTCGTGGCGTGAGCCTGACCAACCACAGCTTCGACGGCTGGATGTTCGAAGGTGGCCAGGCCAGTTTTACCAAGCCGTACAATCAGAGCGGTCGCCAGCGCATCGGCACGTCCTACGGCAAACTCGCCGAGGGCGACGAAAGCCGTCACCTGAACTGGGCCGGCGTGTCCTGGAGCGGCGTCGAAGGGCTTACCAGCAATCTGTACGCCGCCGAGCTGAAGGACATCTGGAACCAGTACTACTACGACCTGGATTACACCTGGCAGTTGACCGATCTGGTCAGCCTCAACCCGGGCCTGCACTTCTATCACACGCAGGACACCGGCGACGCGCTGCTGGGTAACATCGACAACAACACTTACAGCCTGCATTTCACCGTCGGCATCGGCAACCACAGCGTCACCGCTGCGTACCAGCGCGTGAACGGCAACACGCCGTTCGACTACATCAGCCAGGGCGACAGCGTTTACCTCGACAACTCGCAACAGTATTCGGACTTCAACGGCCCGAACGAGCGCTCGTGGAAGCTCAAGTACGCCTATGACTTCGCCGGTCTCGGTGTGCCGGGCCTGACTTCGGCAGTTTCCTATTCGCGCGGCACCGTGGACCTGACCAAGGTCGATCCGGGCAGCAAAGGCTATGCCTCGTGGTACAGCGCTGACGGTCGCAACGCCAAGCACTGGGAACGCGACCTTGATCTGAAATACGTGGTGCAGAGCGGTCAGGCGAAAGACCTCGCGGTACGCCTGCAATGGGCGACCAACCGGGGTGGCAACGGTTACGGCGCGATTGATACCGATACCGATGAATACCGGGTGATTGTCGACTACCCGATCAACGTCTTCTAAGATCCCCCCTGCACCACGGTCTTGAATTTAGAGATGTACCCTGTGGGAGCGGGCTTGCTCGCGAATGCGCTGCATCAGTCGACATCAATGTTGAATGACACGGCGCATTCGCGAGCAAGCCCGCTCCCACAATGGAATACCGTCACTGACTTGATGCAACTACGCTAATAAGATCCTCCCAACCGACAGCCCCCATCATGATCGCGAGCCGTACCCCACCTCTGGCGGGCAAGACCGGACGCCCCGAATTGCTGCTGATCTGCGGCAGTTCGCTGACCGTGATCGCGATTCTGTGCATCGTCACTTTTCTGCTGATTCGTGAGCACGCCAACGCTCAGGAAGCGGCCACCCGCAGTGCCACCACCATCGCCCAGTTGATCGACGCCGACGTCCTGCGCACGGTCGAGCTGTACGACCTGACCTTGCAAGGCCTGATCGCCGCCGCCCAGCGTGATGATCTGCGCGACGTCACCCCGCAGATCCGCCATCTGGCGCTGTTCGACCGCTCCACTACCGCGCGCTTCAAGGGCGACATCCTGCTGCTCGACAAGCATGGCGATGTGGTCGCCGACTCATCACGCATCGAACCCAAACCGGGCAACTTCGCCGACCGCGATTATTTCCTCGCCCATGCCTTCAACCGTGACATGGGCATGTTCATCAGCCGCCCGTTCAAGACCCGCTGCGATTGCGACGAAGCCAATCAGTGGCGCATCAGCTTCAGTCGGCGGATTTCTTCGGACACTGGAGAATTCGCCGGTGTGGCGGTGGCGTCGATGAAACTCGACTACTTCGATCAACTGTTCAACAGCCTCGATATCGGCAAAGACAGCACGCTGAACATCATCAACAGCGACGGCGTGCTGCTGGCGCAGAAGCCTTATCTGCAAAGCGACTCCATCGGCAAGAGTTTCGGCAACCGGCCCAACGTGGTGCGGATTCTCGGCGACAAGGACGGCAGTGGCAGTTTCACCAGCACTTCGAGCATGGATCATCAGCAACGGCTTTACACCTATTCGCGGGTCGGCAATCTGCCGTTGACGGTGATGGTCGCGCTCTCCAGTGATGAGGTGTTCGGCACCTGGCGCCGCACCGCGCTGTTGATCAGCGGCGCCACCGGCGTGCTGTGTGCCGGGCTGCTGTGGCTGACCTGGCTACTTGCCCGTGAGCTGCGCCTGCGCCAGCGCGCCGAACGTGAACTGGCGCAACTGGCCGCCACCGATGCGCTGACCGGCGTGGCCAACCGGCGGATGCTCGATCAGTCGCTGCGCCACGAATGGTTCCGCGCCCAGCGTTCGGGCAAGCCGCTGTCGGTGATGATGATCGATGCCGACCACTTCAAGGCCTTCAACGACCGGCATGGGCATCAGGCCGGTGATCAGGCGCTGCGCGAACTGGCCAGGGTAATCACGGCGAACGTGCGACGACCAGGGGATCTGGTCGCCCGTTACGGCGGCGAAGAGTTCTCGGTGATCCTCGCTGAAACCGACAGCAGCGGCGCGCGACAGATTGCCGAACATATCCGCCAGGCGGTCGAGCAGATGCCGAGGGTCCAGGGCGCGGACGTGGCGATGACCGTCAGTATCGGTATCAGCACCTGGACGGCGGTGGTCGAGATGTCGCTGGAACAACTGCTGTTTGCGGCGGACAAGGCGCTGTATCAGGCCAAAGAAGGTGGGCGCAATCGGGTGGTGGTGGCTGGCTGATTTTTGCGGCGATTGAACTGGCGTCTTCGCGAGCAAGCTCGCTCCCACCAGGGAACGCATTCCAAATGTGGGAGCGAGCTTGCTCGCGAAGAGGCCAGCCCAGGCAACACAAAAATTGCAGGCATAAAAAAAGGCCATCCGAGGATGGCCTTCAAAAAACTAGAGAGGTTTTTTACTTACACCGCCGCAACCGGGCGCATGTAAGAGATCGGTGCAGTGCTGGCGTCTTCGAACGTCACGACTTCCCACGCATCTGTCTGCTCAATCAACTTGCGCAGCAGCTGGTTGTTCAGTGCATGACCGGACTTGAAGCCTTTGAACTCACCAATCAGGCTGTTACCCAGCAGGTACAGGTCGCCAATCGCATCGAGGATCTTGTGCTTCACGAATTCGTCTTCGTAGCGAAGGCCGTCTTCGTTCAGTACACCATCGGAATCAACCACGATCGCGTTTTCAACGCTGCCGCCGAGTGCGAGGTTGTGCTTGCGCAGGTACTCGATATCACTCATGAAACCGAAAGTACGGGCGCGGCTGACTTCTTTTACGAACGAAGTGCTGGAAAAATCCACGCTTGCACTTTGGGTGCGGTCCCGGAAAACCGGGTGATCGAAATCGATCTCGAAGCTCACCTTGAACCCTTCGAAAGGGACGAAAGTGGCGCGCTTGTCGCCGTCTTCCACTGTCACTTCACGCAGGATGCGGATGAATTTCTTGGCGGCGTCCTGCTCTTCCAGGCCAGCCGATTGAATCAGGAATACGAACGGTCCAGCGCTACCATCCATGATCGGGACTTCGGACGCGGAGAGCTCGACGTAGGCGTTATCGATGCCCAGGCCAGCCATGGCCGAGAGCAAGTGCTCTACCGTGTCCACTTTGACGTCGCCGTTGATCAGCGTCGTCGACATAGTGGTTTCACCGACGTTTTCCGCGCGAGCAGGAATCTGCACCACAGGGTCGAGGTCAGCGCGACAAAACACAATGCCAGTGTCGACAGGCGCAGGCTTGAGGGTCAGGTAGACCTTCTCCCCGGAATGCAGGCCTACACCTGTGGCACGGATAATATTTTTCAGTGTGCGTTGTTTAATCATGGCTTGGGCCGCTTCAGCGCAAATTGCGAACTGGTATCAACAAAGGCTGGCGATAATAGCAGACCGAGCCTTTGCTGAACACCAATCACCGTCATAGCCCTGATACATTCCATCAATCGGCCTGACGACGCAGGAATGCCGGGATGTCCAGGTAATCCAGATCGTCCTGCGGGTTCATCTTCGCGGCAGTCGCAGCACCGGCCTGAGCCTGGTTGCGCATGACGGTCGGACGGTCCAGGTCACGGTAGTTCACCGCCGGAGCTTCCTGACGCGCAGGAGCAGGTTGTTGAACCTGAGCGGCAGCCATGGAGGTGTGAACGGTGTTGTCGATGACCTTCACAGGCTTCTCGATTTTCGCACCCAGACCGGTGGCAACCACGGTGACGTGCAGTTCGTCGCGCATGTCCGGATCGATAACGGTACCGACCTTGACCATTGCGTGCTCGGAAGCGAAGGCTTCGATGATGCTACCCACGTCGGAGTACTCACCCAGGGACAGGTCAGGACCGGCGGTGATGTTCACCAGGATGCCGCGTGCACCTTGCAGGTTCACGTCTTCCAGCAGCGGGTTGCGGATGGCCGCTTCGGTCGCTTCACGCGCACGGTTCGGACCGCTGGCGCAGCCAGTGCCCATCATCGCCATGCCCATTTCGCTCATCACGGTACGCACGTCGGCGAAGTCGACGTTGATCATGCCCGGACGCTTGATGATGTCGGAGATACCGCGAACGGCACCGGCCAGTACGTCGTCAGCCTTGGCGAAAGCCGACAAGAGGCTTGCGTCTTTACCGAGGATGGTCAGCAGCTTCTCGTTGGGGATAGTGATCAACGAGTCGACGCTTTCGGAGAGCATGCGGATGCCTTCGTCGGCGATCTGCATACGCTTGCGGCCTTCGAACGGGAACGGACGGGTCACGACCGCAACGGTCAGGATGCCCATTTCCTTGGCCACTTCGGCGATGATCGGTGCAGCACCGGTACCGGTACCGCCGCCCATGCCAGTGGTGATGAACACCATGTTGGTGCCCTGCAGGACTTCGGCAATGCGCTCACGGTCTTCGAGAGCGGCCTGACGACCTACTTCAGGGTTGGCGCCAGCGCCGAGACCTTTGGTCACGCCGGTGCCCAGTTGCAGGATGGTGCGCGCGCCGATGTTTTTCAGCGCTTGAGCATCAGTGTTGGCGCAGATGAATTCGACGCCTTCGATGTTGCTCTTGACCATGTGGTTGACAGCGTTGCCGCCGCCACCGCCAACACCGATAACTTTGATTACCGGGCTTGCGGGGATGTTGTCTACGAGTTCGAACATTTTCCCTCTCCTTACATTCTCTAGTTTTTTCGCCTACTGCATTTTTGTAGCGGTGTTGCGGTAAAGCGTTAGAAGTTGCCTTGAACCCACTTCTTCAATCGGTCCAGCAACGGTGCCTGTGGCTCATCGTTGCTGTAGCTGTCGCGGCTGCCGATGCCCGAGAACGAGATCCCGTCGGACTGCTTCTGCAGGCCGTACATCAACAAGCCCACGCCAGTGGAATAAATCGGGTTGCGCACCACGTCATCCAGGCCCTTCACGCCATGCGGCACGCCCAGGCGCACCGGCATGTGGAAGATTTCTTCAGCCAGTTCGGTGGCACCTTCCATCTTCGACGTACCGCCGGTCAGGACGATGCCCGCCGGGATCAGGTCTTCGTAGCCGCTGCGACGCAGTTCGGCCTGGATCAGGGTGAACAGTTCGTCGTAACGCGGCTCGACCACTTCGGCCAGGGCCTGACGCGACAGTTCGCGCGGTGGACGGTCGCCAACGCTCGGCACCTTGATGGTTTCGCCGGCACCGGCCAGTTTGGCCAGGGCGCAGGCGTAGCGGATCTTGATCTCTTCGGCGTACTGGGTCGGGGTGCGCAAAGCCATGGCGATGTCGTTGGTCACCTGATCACCGGCAATCGGGATCACCGCGGTGTGGCGGATCGCGCCTTCGGTGAAGATCGCGATGTCGGTGGTGCCGCCGCCGATGTCGACCAGGCACACGCCCAGCTCTTTTTCGTCGTCGGTCAGTACCGAGTAGGCCGAGGCCAGTTGCTCGAGAATGATGTCGTCGATTTCCAGACCGCAGCGACGCACGCATTTTTCAATGTTCTGGGCAGCATTGACGGCGCAGGTGACCACGTGAACCTTGGCTTCCAGACGGACGCCGGACATGCCCAGAGGCTCGCGGACGCCTTCCTGGTTATCGATCACGTAATCCTGCGGCAGGGTGTGCAGCACGCGCTGGTCAGCCGGGATCGCCACGGCCTGGGCGGCGTCGAGTACGCGCTCCAGGTCAGCCGAGCTCACTTCGCGGTCACGAATCGCCACGATGCCGTGGGAGTTCAGGCTGCGGATGTGATTGCCGGCCACGCCGACGAACGCCGAGTGAATGCGGCAGCCCGCCATCAGTTGGGCTTCTTCGATCGCGCGCTGGATCGATTGCACGGTGGACTCGATGTTCACCACCACGCCCTTCTTCAGGCCGCGGGACGGGTGAGTACCGATACCGACGATTTCCAGCGTGCCGTCGTCCGCGACCTCGCCTACCAGCGCCACCACCTTGGAGGTGCCGATATCCAGACCGACGATCATTTTGCCGCTTTGCACGTTTGCCATGGGTCCTGCCTCTTCTTAATTCTTTGCGACAGCGGGTTGGGCTGTCGTCGGCGCTACTGGTTCCCGCCAGCCAACAGCGAGGCCGTTGGCGTAGCGCAGATCGATGCGCGCAATGTTCGTAATCTGGTCTTTAAGCGTCTTGTCATAGATGGCAATGAAGCGGCGCATCTTTTCCACCAGGTTGCCGCGTCCCAGCAGCAACTCGATGCCGGGGCCGGAGCTGCCGGCACCGGTGGTCAGGAACCAGCTGCCACGTTCACGCAGTTCCAGGCGCGCGATCGAGAAGCCCAGCGGCCGGAGCATCTGGCTCAGCACCTGATACTGCTGCATCACTTGCTGCTGGGCCCGTTGTGGGCCGAACAGCTGTGGCAGGTGTTCGTAGTTCGCCAACTCCTTTGGCGTGAAGGCCTGACCCTGGTTGTTGAGCAGCGACTCGTCGCCCCAACGGGCCACCGGCAGTTGCTCTTCGAGGCGGATCACCACCTGATCCGGCCACACCCGGCGTACTTCGGCGTGGGCGATCCATGGCATCTGCTCAAGCTCGGTCCGCATGCTGGCCAGATCAATGGTGAAGAAGCTCGACGCCACGTACGGGGCGATTCGCTGCTGCACCGCTTGCTGACTGATGTAGCTCAGGTCGCCCTGCACGGCGATCTTGGTGATCGGCCTGTCAGCGTAAGGCAGCAAACGCTGCGCGCCTTCGTAGGTACCGAACCCGAGCGCCACCAGCAGCACCGGCCAGAACAGGCTTTTCAGAAAGCCGAAATTGGCTTTCGGCAGGCGCGCGGACATCGGCTCTTTGGCCACCATTCGGCTGGCACCCCGCGGCACCGGCTTGCGGCCGGGTGCGGGTGGCTGATGTCTGAGATGAGCGCCTTGCATGGTCTTAACCTCGCGCCTCTGTATGACCGGAGCCTTCAACACTGGCGGCCAGAATGGCCAGAACCAGTTGCTGGAAGTCCAGACCGGCAGCACGGGCCGCCATCGGCACCAGACTGTGATCGGTCATGCCCGGTGCGGTGTTCACTTCCAGGAACCAGAACTGTCCGTCGGCGTCCTGCATCACGTCCGCCCTGCCCCAACCGGCAATACCCAGCGCCTCACAGGCCTTGGCCGTGAGATCCATGAGTTCCTGCTCCTTGGCGGCATCCAGCCCGCACGGAATGCGGTACTGGGTATCGTTGGCGATGTACTTGGCGTCGTAGTCGTAGAACGTGTGCGGTGTACCCAGGGCGATAGGAGGCAACACCTGGTCACGCAGGGTGGCGATGGTGAACTCCGGACCTTGAATCCATTGTTCAACCAAGACTTGCGAATCGTAGGTACTGGCCGCTTTCCATGCGTCGATCAACTCGGACGCAGAACTCACTTTGGCCATCCCGATACTTGAACCTTCATGCGCCGGTTTGACGATCAAAGGGAAGCCCAGTTCCGTCGCCGCGGAAATACAATCGGCTTCGCTGCACAGCACAGCGTGACGCGGCGTCGGAATCCCGAGGCTGTGCCAGACCTGCTTGGTGCGCAGTTTGTCCATCGCCAGTGCCGAAGCGAGGATGCCGCTGCCGGTGTACGGAATACCGGCGCATTCGAGCAGGCCCTGCATCGAGCCGTCTTCACCGCCACGACCGTGGAGAATGATGAACGCGCGGTCGATCTTTTCATTCAGCAGACGCTGCAGAAAATCCTCGCCGACGTCGATCCCGAACGCGTCCACGCCCGCGCTTTGCAGCGCGTCGAGCACGGCGTTACCGGATTTCAGCGAAACCTCACGCTCAGCACTCATGCCACCGAACAGCACGGCGACACGGCCGAAATCTTTCGGCGCGATGGTGGAGAACAGGTTGGCGTAGGCAGCAGTCATTTCAACTTCCCCTCGACCGACGCCGCCACGGCGCCGGCGAACAATTCACTTTTCAACAGCTTCGGCGCGAGACCGCCGATATCCCCGGCACCCTGGCACAGCAGGATGTCGCCGGCACGCAGCAGCGGCTTGACCAGCGGCGCGAGGTCGACACCGCGCTCGATGTAGATCGGGTCGAGCTGACCACGCTGACGGATGCTGTTGCACAGCTTGCGGCTGTCCGCGCCCGGGATCGGCTCTTCGCCGGCCGGATAGACTTCCATCAGCAGCAGCACGTTGGCATCGGCCAGTACATTGACAAAATCGTCGTACAGGTCACGGGTGCGGCTGTAACGGTGCGGCTGGTAGACCATCACCAGACGGCGCTCCGGCCAGCCACCGCGCACGGCTTTGATCACGGCCGCGACTTCGGTCGGGTGGTGACCGTAGTCGTCGACCAGCATCACGTTGCCGCCGTCCACCGGCAGTTCGCCATAGACCTGGAAGCGTCGGCCAACGCCCTGGAACCCGGAAAGGCCCTGGACGATGGCTTCGTCGCTGACCCCTTCGTCGCTGGCGATGCAGATGGTCGCCAGCGAGTTGAGCACGTTGTGGTTGCCCGGCATGTTCACGGACACGTCCAGCGGCTCGCGATCCGGGCGCAGTACGGTGAAGAAGGTCTGCATGCCTTGCTGGCGCACATTGATCGCGCGCACGTCGGCGTCTTCGCTGAAGCCGTAGGTCACGGTCGGACGTTTGACCAGCGGCAGGATTTCACGCACCACCGGATCGTCCAGGCACATCACCGCCAAACCGTAGAACGGCAGGTTGTGCAGGAACTCGACGAAGGTTTTCTTCAGCTTGTTGAAGTCACCGTCGTAGGTCGCCATGTGGTCGGCGTCGATGTTGGTGACCACGGCCACCAGCGGTTGCAGGTGCAGGAAACTCGCGTCGCTTTCGTCGGCTTCGGCGATCAGGTAGCGGCTGGTGCCGAGCTGGGCATTGGTGCCCGCGGCATTCAGACGGCCACCGATAACGAAAGTCGGGTCCAGGCCTCCGGCGGCGAACACCGAAGCGATCAGGCTGGTGGTGGTGGTTTTGCCGTGGGTACCGGCGACGGCGATGCCGTGGCGATAGCGCATCAGCTCGGCGAGCATCTCGGCACGCGGTACCACCGGGATACGACGCTCAAGGGCGGTCGCCACTTCCGGGTTGGAGGTGTTCACAGCGCTGGAAACCACCAGCACATCGGCGGTCGCAGCGTTCTCGGCACGGTGACCGATATAGATGTGCGCACCGAACGATTCCAGACGCTCGGTCACCGGCGAAGCCTTCAGGTCGGAACCGGACACTTCATAGCCCAGGTTCAGCAACACTTCAGCGATGCCGCACATGCCCACGCCGCCGATACCGACGAAGTGGATGCGACGGATGCGGCGCATTTCCGGTTGTGGCATGGCTTTCTGATTCTCAACCATGGGCCACCTCCAGGCAGGTATCGACCACGCTACGGGTGGCATCGGGTTTGGCCAGACGGCGGGCCGCTTGGGCCATTTCTTCGAGTCGTTGCGGTTGCATCAAGACCTCTGTCAGGCGCGCGGCAAGGTCCGCGGCACCAGTCGTTCTTTGCGGCATCACGAAGGCAGCGCCTTCACGGGCCAAATAATCGGCGTTGCGGGTCTGGTGATCGTCGATCGCGTGGGGCAAAGGCACCAGCATCGAGGGCAGACCAACGGCAGCCAGCTCACTGATGGTCAGCGCGCCAGCGCGGCACACCACCAGGTCAGCCCAGCCATAGGCCTGGGCCATGTCTTTGATAAAGGGCTGCACCTGCGCATCCACGCCGGCGGCGCGGTAGCGCTCTGCAGTCACTTCATCGTGGTTTTTGCCGGCCTGATGAAACACTTCCGGACGCAAATCGGCAGGGACTTGCGCCAGGGCTTCAGGCAGCAACTTGTTCAACGGTTCTGCGCCCAGGCTTCCGCCGAGGATCAGCAAACGCGCTTTGCGCCCGGCCAGAGCCGGTCGCGATGTTTCGAGGAACAGCTCGCTGCGCACCGGGTTTCCGGTGGTACGGCGGGTGTCCGACAGAGTAAAGGTGTCGGGGAATGCTTCACACACCCGGGCGGCGAACGGCACCAACAACCGATTGGCGGTGCCGGCCACGGCGTTCTGCTCGTGAACGATCACCGGCACACCGGCCAGTTTCGCGGCAATCCCGCCAGGCCCGGTCACATAACCACCGAAGCCGACCACGCAGACTGGACGCAACTTGCGAATCACCGCCCGCGCCTGCCACACCGACTTGAGCAACATGAACGGTGCCTTGAGCAGCGACAGCTTGCCCTTGCCACGCAATCCGGTGGCGTTGATGCGATGCAGTTCAAGACCTGCAGCCGGCACCAGTTCGTTTTCGATTCCGCGGGGCGTGCCGAGCCAGTGCACGGTGTAGCCGCGCGCCTGGAATTCACGGGCACAGGACAGCGCCGGGAACACGTGGCCGCCGGTGCCGCCGGCCATGATCAATACGTTAGCGCCCATGGTTCGGCTCCTCGGCGAAGTCGCTCTCATGGAACTCCATCTCTTCACTGCCCAGGTGGGTTCGACTCTCCCACTCGATCCTCAGCAACAAGCCGAGGCAGGCACAGCAGATCACCAGGGAACTACCGCCATAGCTGAGGAACGGCAGGGTCAGGCCCTTGGTCGGCAACAGGCCGACATTCACGCCGATGTTGATCAGGAACTGACCGATCCACAGGAACGACAGACCGTAAGCCACATAAGCGGCGAAGAACTGCTTGGCCTTCTCGGCCCACAGACCGATGTACATGCCGCGAATACAGACGAAGACGAACAGCGCCACGGTGCACAGCGAACCCACCGCACCCAGCTCTTCGGCAAGTACGGAGAACACGAAGTCGGTGTGCGCTTCAGGCAGGTAGAACTGTTTCTGCACGCTGTTGCCCAGGCCAACGCCCAGCCACTCACCGCGACCGAAGGCAATCAACGCCTGCGACAACTGATAACCCGCGCCGAACTGGTCGGCCCACGGGTCGGCGAAGTTAGTCAGACGCGCCATCCGGTAGGGCTGCATCTGAATCAGCAAGACCACGGCCCCGACTGCGAGAACCACCATCAGCGAGAAGCGGAACAGCCCGACTCCGCCGAGGAACAGCATCGCCGCCGCAGCCCCCATCATTACCACGGTGGCACCGAAGTCCGGCTCCATCAGCAACAGACCCGCCATCGGCAGCAGCACGATGAACGGCTTGAAGAAGCCCATCCAGCTCTCGCGCACTTCTTTCTGCCGACGCACCAGATAACCGGCGAGGTAGATCACCACAAACACCTTGGCGATCTCGGACGGCTGAACGTTGAAGAAGCTGAAACCGATCCAGCGCATCGACCCGTTCACTTCACGGCCGATCCCCGGGACGATCACCATCACCAGCAGACCGAATGCGCCGATCAGCATCATCCAGCCCAGACGCTGCCAGGTGGCAATCGGAATCATCATGGTGATGATGCACGCGCCGAGGCCCAGTGCCACGTAGATCAGGTGGCGAATCATGTAATACAGCGCGCTGCCCGACTGCGCCGCCGCCACTTCAGTGGAGGCCGAGGCGATCATGATCAGGCCCAGGCCCAGGAGCGCCAGGCAACCGGCGAGCATCGGGAAGTCGAGGTCGATGCCACGGCCGGTGATGATCGGCGACGGGTACGGCTTGATGATATTGCGCAGGCTCATGCCAGATCCTCCACGGCGCGGACGAACTGGTGACCACGGTCTTCGTAATTCTTGAACATGTCGAAACTGGCGCAGGCCGGCGACAGCAGCACTACGTCACCCGGCTGGGCGACTGCGCGGCACTGCGCAACGGCGTCGACCAGCGAGGTCGCGCGAATCAGTGGCACGGCGTCACCGATGGCCTCGCCGATCTTGTCCGAGTCGCGGCCCATCAGGATCACGGCGCGGCAGTTGGCCGCCACCGGATCACGCATATCCTTGAACTCGGCCCCCTTGCCATCACCACCGGCGATCAGCACGACCTTGCCGTCGATGTCCGCACCGAGGCCTTCGATGGCAGCCAGAGCGGCGCCGACGTTGGTGGCCTTGGAATCGTTGTAGTAACCGACGCCGTCGAGATCACGCAGCCACTGGCAGCGGTGTTCGAGGCCGGTGAAGTTACGCAGGGCATCAAGCATGGCATCGAACGGCAGGCCGACCGCATGCCCCAGCGCCAGCGCCGCGAGGGCATTGGCCTGGTTATGCGCGCCGCGCACTTTCAGTTCGCGCACCGGCATCAGGTTCTGGAACTCGAAGGCCAAGTATTTCTCGCCGTCTTCTTCGCGCAGGCCGAAGGCCTTGAAATCCGGTTTGTTCAGGCCGAAGGTCCAGCATGGCTGGCCCTCGCCGATCAGCGGACGGCTGAGTGCATCCTGACGGTTGACCACGAACTGCTTCGCGCCACGGAAGATCCGGTGCTTGGCCAGGTGATACGCCGGCAGGCCGCTGTAGCGGTCCATGTGGTCTTCGCTGATGTTCAGCACGGTGGCCACTTCAGCGTTGAGCTGATCGGTGGTTTCCAGCTGGAAGCTCGACAGCTCCATCACATACAGCTCGACGTCGTCGCTGAGCAATTCCAGTGCTGGCGTACCGAGGTTGCCGCCCACCGCGACGCGTTTGCCGGCCGCAGCCGCCATCTCACCGACCAGAGTAGTGACGGTGCTTTTCGCGTTGGAACCGGTGATGGCCACGATCGGCGCCCGCGCGTTACGCGCGAACAACTCGATGTCGCCGGCCATTTTCACGCCACGGGCGGCAGCGGCTTGCAGGGCCGGGGTCGCCAGCGCCAGGCCAGGGCTCACGTAGAGCTCGTCGGCACGGCACAGGAATTCGACGTCCAGCTCGCCACAACGCACTTCCACGTGCGGATAGTCACGCTTGAGCGTGGCCAGTTCCGGTGGATTGTCCCGCGTATCGGCGACGGCAAACGACACGCCCCGGTTCGCCAGGAAGCGAACCAGGGACATGCCGCTCTTGCCGAGGCCGACAACGATGCGGAAGTGGTCAGAAGCGATCAGAGACACTCGTTCTACCTCAGCTTCAGGGTGGCAAGGCCGATCAGCACGAGAATCACGGTGATGATCCAGAAACGGACGATCACGCGTGGCTCGGGCCAGCCCTTGAGTTCAAAGTGGTGATGAATCGGTGCCATGCGGAACACACGGCGCCCGGTCATTTTGAAAGAAGCAACCTGGATCACCACGGACAGGGTTTCCATCACGAACACGCCGCCCATGATGAACAGGACGATTTCCTGACGCACGATCACTGCGATGGTGCCCAGTGCCGCGCCCAGTGCCAGAGCACCGACGTCGCCCATGAACACTTGCGCCGGATAGGTGTTGAACCAGAGGAAGCCCAGACCGGCACCGATCAGCGCGCCGCAGAACACGATCAGTTCGCCCGCGCCCGGCACGTAAGGAATCAGCAGGTATTCAGCGAATTTCACGTTACCCGACAGGTAGCAGAAGATGCCCAGACCGCCGCCGACCATCACGGTTGGCATGATCGCCAGACCGTCGAGGCCGTCGGTCAGGTTGACCGCGTTGCTCGAACCGACGATCACGAAGTAGGTCAGCACGATGAAACCGGCGCCCAGCGGAATGCTGTAGTCCTTGAGCATCGGCAGGATCAGCGTGGTCTCCACCGGCGTGGTGGCGGTCATATAAAGGAAGATCGCTGCGCCCAGGCCAAAGACCGACTGCCAGAAATATTTCCAGCGGCTTGGCAAGCCACGGGAGTTCTTCTCGATCACTTTGCGGTAGTCGTCGACCCAGCCGATGGCACCGAACAGCAGCGTCACCAGCAGCACGACCCACACGTAGCGGTTGCTCAGGTCAGCCCACAGCAGGGTGCTGACACCGATGGAAGACAAAATCAGTGCGCCACCCATGGTTGGCGTACCCGACTTGGACAGGTGCGATTGCGGGCCGTCATTACGAACGGACTGGCCGATCTGACGGTTCTGCAGGGTGCGGATCATCCACGGGCCATAGCACAGCGACAAAACCAGCGCGGTCAGCACACCGAGGATCCCGCGCAGGGTCAGGTACTGGAAGACCGCGAAGCCTTTGTAGAACTGTTGCAGATACTCCGCTAGCAGCAGCAGCATTAATGTTTCTCCAGACTGGGCCCGCACAGAGCCGCAACGATGTTTTCCATCGCTGCACTGCGCGAACCCTTGATCAAAATGGTGGTGTTTGTGTCCTGCTCGGCGTCGAGGGCCTGGATCAGTTCGGCTTGCGTGCCGAAGTGATGCGCCTCTTTGCCGAATGCGTTCACGGCGTGGACCATGTTCGGCCCGACCGCGTAAAGCGCGGAAACCTTGCCCCGGGCATATTCGCCCACGTCGCGGTGCCCCTGCTCCGCCCAGTCGCCCAACTCGCCGATATCTCCGAGCACCAGGACGGTGCGGCCGGAAAAGCCGGCGAGTATATCAACGGCCGCGCACATGGAGGTGGGGTTTGCGTTGTAAGTGTCATCGATCACGCGCATGCCGTTCTTCGCCAGTTGCGCGACGGTGCGACCCTTGACCGGTTGTACCGCGCCAAGCCCGGTGGCAATGCCGAACAGCGACACGCCCAGGGCGTGAGCGGCAGCGGCGGCAGCCATGGCGTTGGAGACGTTATGGGTGCCGAGCAGGTTCAGCTGAACGTGCTCCACACCTTCAGGTGTATGCAGGTTGAAGGCCGGGCAACCCCGGGCATCGGTGCTCAGGTCGCTGGCGTAGAAGTCTGCCTGCGGATTGTTCAGGGAGAAGGTCAGCACCTTGCGTGCGCCGGCGCGGAGCTTCCAGATGCCAAAGGCCTTGTCATCGAGGTTGAGCACGGCGACGCCATCCGCTGCCAGCCCGTCGATGATCTCGCCTTTGGCTTCGACGATTTTTTCCGGCCCGCCGAACTCGCCAACGTGGGCGGTACCGGCGTTGTTGAGAATCGCCACGTGTGGCTTGGTCAGCCCGACGGTGTAGGCGATTTCGCCCAGACGCGAAGCGCCCAGTTCGATCACGGCGGCGGTGTGTTCCGGGGCCAGTTCGAGCAGGGTCAGCGGTGCGCCGAGGTCGTTGTTCAGATTGCCGCGCGTCGCCAGCACCGGACCGCGGGTACGCAGGATACTCGCGAGCATTTCCTTGACCGTGGTCTTGCCACTGGAGCCAGTGATGGCCGCGACTGGCTGGGTGAATGCGGCACGGTTCAACGCACCCAACTGGCCGAGGGCCTGGCGGGTGTCCTTGACCAGCAGTTGCGGCAAGGTGCTGTCGGGCACTTCGCGCTCGACCAGTGCCGCGACCGCGCCTTTGCCGGCGACATCGCTCAGATAGTCGTGACCATCGAAGCGCGGGCCGGTCAGGGCAATAAACAGTTGGCCAGCGGTGATCGCACGGCTGTCGATGCTGACGCCATCAAAACTGGCGTCGCTGCTGATCAGACGGGCGTCGAGCACGTTGGTCAGTTCGCTCAATGTCAGGGCCTTAAGCATGGGCCACCTCCCACGCGGTGAGGGCGTGATCGGCCTCGACCAGATCGGAGAAAGCGTGCCGCTCGCCGTTGATTTCCTGATAGTCCTCGTGACCTTTACCGGCCAGCACGATCACGTCATCCGCCGAAGCGCCAGCGATCAGTTGCGCAATCGCCTGACCACGGCCGGCGACGAAGGTGACGTTATCCACAGCGCTGAAACCGGCGCGGATGTCGTCGAAAATCTGCGCCGGGTCTTCCGTGCGCGGGTTGTCATCGGTGACCAGTACGCGATCAGCCAGACGCTCGACCACTTCGGCCATCAGCGGACGCTTGCCGCGATCACGATCACCGCCACAGCCGAACAGGCACAGCAACTGGCCTTTGACGTGTGGGCGCAATGCAGTCAGAACTTTTTCCAGGGCATCCGGGGTGTGGGCGTAATCGACCACCACCAGCGGCTGAGTGCCGCCACCCAGACGCTGCATGCGTCCGGCCGGGCCTTCGAGTTTCGGCAGCACCTTGAGAATTTCGTCTAGGGCGTAATCCAGACCGAGCAAGGCGCCGACTGCCGCCAGTACGTTGCTCAGGTTGAAACGACCGAGCAGCGTGCTGCGCAGGTGATGCTCGCCCTGCGGCGTGACCAGCGTGGCGCGCACGCCGTGGTCATCGAACTGCGCTTCACGGCAGAACAGGTAGGCGCTGCTGTCGAGCAGGCTGTAGGTGATCAGGCGCGAATCGCGTTTTTCGGCGGCCAGTTGCCGACCGAAATCGTCGTCGAGGTTGACCACGCGGCACTTCAGGTCATTCCAGGCGAACAGCTTGGCCTTGGCCTCGGCATACGCCTGCATGGTGCCGTGATAATCCAGGTGATCGCGGGACAGGTTGGTCATCACCGCCACATCAAATGCCAATGCGGTGACCCGACCCTGATCCAGACCGTGAGACGACACTTCCATAGCCACGGCTTTAGCCCCGGCCTTCTTCAGGTCGCCGAGGGTCGCTTGCACGGCGATCGGATTCGGCGTGGTGTGCAGGCCGCTTTCCAGCGCGCCATAGAAGCCGGAACCCAGCGTACCGACGATGCCGCAGTGCTGGCCGAGCAGATCCAGAGCCTGCGCAACCAGTTGGGTCACGCTGGTTTTGCCGTTGGTGCCAGTGACCCCGACCAGGTTCAGATGATGGCTTGGCTCACCATAAAAGCGCCCGGCGATATCGGACAGCTGCGCCGCCAGGCCTTTGACCGGTATCAACGGCACTTCGGTGATCGGCAGCACGGTGGCACCTTCCACTTCATAGGCAACCGCCGCCGCGCCGCGCTGCAAGGCATCGGCGATGTGCGCACGGCCATCGAACTTGCCGCCCGGCACGGCGAGGAACAGGTCACCCGCGCGTACGTTGCGGCTGTCCAGCGCCAATTCACGGATCAGCAGATCGTGGCCGGCGTGGGGGAATATCTTGTTCAGACTCAGAGACATCAGCCGCGCCCTCCATTGGCTTTCAGCGGAACGACCGGAGTAGCGTTGGCCTGTTGGGTGGTCGGCAGGTTGTCCGGGGTCACGTTCATCAGACGCAGGGTGCCGGACATCACACGGCTGAACACCGGCGCCGACACCAGACCACCGAAGTAACCGGCCTTGGACGGTTCATCGATCACCACCACGATGGCGTAACGCGGATCGCTCATCGGGCCGAAACCGGCGAACAGCGAACGGTACGAGTTTTCGGCGTAGCCCTTGGTGCCCACCGACGTTTTACGTGCAGTACCCGACTTGCCGGCCACGTGATACGCCGGCACCTGCGCACGGAACACGCCGCGCGGTGCTTCAATCACTTGCTGCAGCATGCCTTGCATGGTTTTCGCGACCGCTTCCGGCAGTACCTGGGTGGTCTGCGGCGGCTTGTCGGTTTTGATCAGGGTCAGCGGTGCGAGACGACCGTTGTTGGCCAGCGCCGAGAACGCGTGCACCAACTGGATCGCGGTCACGGAAATACCGTAGCCGTAGGACAGCGTCGCGGTTTCAGCCTTGCGCCATTCGCGGTAGTTCGGCAGGTTGCCGACGCGCTCGCCCGGGAAGCCGAGGCCGGTGTCCTGGCCGAGGCCGACTTTCTGCGCGAGGCGGAAAATGGTTTCGCCACCAATATCGAACGCGACCTTACTCATGCCGACGTTACTGGAGTTGATCAGAATGCCGGTCAGGTCGAGTACCGGACCTTCGGTCTTCGACACGTCCTTGATGGTGTACTTGCCGATCTGCAGGGAGCCTGGGTACACCTCGACGGTGTCGCTCGGTTTCCAGCGGCCGGTTTCGATCGCGGCACTCATCGAGATCGCTTTCATGGTCGAACCCGGTTCGAACACGTCGATCATCGCGCGGTTACGCATCATCGCCGGCTGCAGGTTGCGACGGTTGTTCGGGTTGTAGGTCGGCTGGTTGACCATGGCGAGAATCTCGCCGGTCTTCACGTCCATGATCACCAGGCTGCCGGCCTTGGCGCCGTTCTCGATGATCGCGTTGCGCAGCTCGCGGTTGGCCAGGTATTGCAGACGCAGGTCAATCGACAACGCCAAGGGCTTGCCGGCCTTGGCGTTCTTGGTGACCTGGACATCCTTGATCAGCCGACCGCGCCGATCCTTGATGACCTGCCGTTTGCCCGGGACACCGGCCAGCCACTCGTCGTAGGCCAGCTCGACGCCTTCACGCCCGTGATCGTCAATGTCGGTAAAGCCGACCATGTGCGCGGTGACTTCACCGGCCGGATAGAAGCGGCGGAATTCTTCGATGCCGTAAACGCCCGGCACTTTCAGGTCAAGCACAGCCTGACCCTGCTCCGGGGTCAGCCCGCGCACCAGGTAAATGAATTCTTTGTTGGCCTGGGCTTCGAGACGCTCGGCCAGGGCTTTCGGATCCTGCCCCAGCGCAGCGGCCAGCGCCGGCCACTTCTCTTTGGCGGTCTGCATTTCCTTGGCGTTGGCCCACAGCGTAGTCACCGGGGTACTCACGGCCAGAGGTTCGCCATTGCGGTCGGTGATCAGACCACGGTGAGCAGGAATCGGAATATGACGCAGACTGCGCGCGTCGCCCTGACCTTTGAGGAAGTCACGGTCAACCACTTGCAGGTCGATGATGCGCCAGCAGATCGCCGCGACCATCACGCCGAGCAGTGCCACCATCAGGCGGAAGCGCCACGGGAAGAGTGCCCCTTCGAGTTTCATCATGGCGCCACCATCTTCACGTCAGCCGCGCCAGGGATGTGCATTTTCAGTTGTTCGGTGGCCAGCACTTCGATGCGGCTGTGCGCAGTCCAGGTGCTTTGCTCGAGAATCAGGCGCCCCCACTCGGCCTGCGCCTTGTCGCGCACGCTGAGTTCGTTATAAAGATTGTTGAGCAACTGCCGGTTCCAGTGCGCGCTGTAAGACACGCCGATGGCCGACACGAGCACGCCGATAAACAGCAGCAGCATGATAAAGCTGCCGCCCGGCAGGGGCTTGGCGAAAAGCTTGCTCACCGCAACTTCTCCGCGACACGCATGACAGCGCTACGGGAACGTGGGTTGGCTTTGAGTTCGGCGTCGGAGGCCGTCTGCGCTTTGCCGTGGATTTTGATTTTCGGTTCGAACGCCACGTGGCGCACGGGCAGGTTGCGCGGCAGGTTGTCGGCTTCGCCTTTCACCAGCTTGCGCATGAACAGTTTGACGATGCGGTCTTCCAGCGAGTGGAAGCTGATGACCACCAGACGGCCACCGATCTCCAGAGCATCCAGTGCGGCTTCGAGGCCGGCTTCCAGATCGCCCAGTTCGTTGTTGACGTGAATGCGCAAACCCTGGAATGCACGGGTCGCCGGGTTCTTGCCCTTCTCCCACGCCGGGTTGGCGACTTTCAAGACTTCGGCCAGATCAGCGGTGCGCTCGAACGGCTTGATGTCGCGGCGCTCGGCCACGGCACGGGCCATGCGCCCGGAGAAACGTTCTTCGCCGTATTCCTTGAACACCCGGGCGATTTCTTCCACCGGCGCGGTGTTGACGAACTCGGCGGCGCTGATGCCACGGGACGGATCCATGCGCATGTCCAGCGGGCCGTCGTTAAGGAAACTGAAGCCGCGTTCGGCGTCGTCGAGCTGCGGCGAAGACACGCCGAGATCGAGCAGGATACCGCTGACCTTGCCGCTCAGACCTCGCTCGGCAACCACCGAACCCAGCTCGGCAAAGCTGCGCTGCACAACGACAAAGCGGCCGTCTTCGGCCGCTAGCGTTTGCCCGGTGGCAATCGCTTGTGGATCTTTGTCGAACCCGATGAGCCGACCGTCCGTCCCGAGCTGGCTGAGGATCAGCCGACTGTGCCCGCCGCGCCCGAACGTACCGTCCAGATAGCAGCCATCAGGACGTACGGCGAGAGCCTCGACGGCTTCGTCAAGCAGTACGGTGATGTGGTTAAAGCCGCTATCAATAGTCACAGGATCAAATCACGCAGTTCGTCAGGCATGGCGCCCGGTTGTTGAATAGCAGCAAGGTCAGCGGCAGACACCGCGTTCCATGCATCCTCGTCCCACAATTGGAACTTGTTCAGTTGGCCCACCAGCATCGCTTTCTTATCAAGCTTGGCGTATTCGCGCAGACGCGGTGGAACCAGAAAACGACCACTGCCGTCGAGTTCGAGGTCGACGGCATTACCAATCAATAAACGCTGCAGGCGACGGTTCTCTTCGCGAAGCGAAGGGAGTGCGCGCAACTTGGTTTCAATGATTTCCCACTCGTCGAGCGGGTAGACACACAGGCACGGATCAACGGCATCAATGGTCACGATCAATTGGCCGGAACTACGCGAAACGAGCTCGTCACGGTACCGGCTCGGCATGGCGAGACGGCCCTTTGCATCGAGACTGATAGCGTTAGCTCCGCGAAACACGTCAGCGTTTCTCCAATTTTTATCGTTTTGAGCTCAAAAAACCCACTTCATGCCACTTTCCGCCACTTGCGCACACTATAGGAATGCGCCCACCACACCGTCAAGGCGCGGATCAAAGGAAAACCCTTACAGAACGGAGATTTAGGAGCTTAAAAGGAGGGGTAACGACAAATTGGCGGACACTTTTGACCAATAACTTGATGCAGCACTGAAAGCTGCGCTCGGAAGTTAAAGTAATTTGTTAAGAGTAAGATTTTTTCGGTATTACAAAAGCGCTTCTGCTGTTGATTGAAGCAAGGTGGGAAATGGCTATTACTGCATTTGCCGCTGCCGGACTTTAGCGCAGGCCTGCCGATAATAACCAGCCCTGACGCCATTGATTCAAGCAGGGAAAGAAAAAGGTGGAGAGTCGATCTGTAAGCCGGGTTCTGTCTTGAACAGTCATTCGTCTACGATGGCCATCACTGGACATCTTTAGCAACCTACCCGGTCCCAGCGCGGGCCACGCCTTGGGACCCTATTTGGTCTTGCTCCAAGTGGGGTTTACCTAGCCACGAACTGTTGCCAGACGTGCGGTGCGCTCTTACCGCACCTTTTCACCCTTACCGGCGCCGAAGCGCTTAGGCGGTTATTTTCTGTGGCACTTTCCGTAGGCTCACGCCTCCCAGGCATTACCTGGCACTTCGCCCTATGGAGCCCGGACTTTCCTCCCCCCCCTAATTTTCATAGAGGGCAGCGACTGTCCGATCGACTCTCCGCCGCGCAGGTTAACGGCAGAGCGCCCGAAGAACAAGCGCTAATAGCCGTGAAACCCGTCTGCGCGACGGGTTACTCGCCCTTCTGCTGCTCCAGTGCGACCTGATACAGCACGTTTTTGCGCTCGCCGGTGATTTGCGCGGCCAGGGCGGCAGCGCGCTTGAGCGGCATCTCTTCGAGCAACAGATTGAGCACGCGCATCGCTTCGCTGCTGACGGCGTCTTCGGACTCCGGTGCAGACCAGCCTGCGACCAGCACCACACACTCGCCGCGCTGCTGGTTGCTGTCGGACTCGACAAACGCACGCAGCTCACCCAGCGGCAACCCCTTAAGCGTCTCGAAAGTCTTGGTGATTTCCCGGGCCAGCAATGCCTGACGCTCTCCACCGAACACGGCTTCCATGTCCTGCAGGCATTCGAGAATACGGTGCGGGGCCTCGTAGAAAATCAGCGTGCGCGGCTCTTCTTTGACTGCTTCCAGGCGCGCCTTGCGCCCTACCGACTTGGCCGGCAGGAAGCCTTCGAAGATGAATCGGTCGGAGGGCAGGCCCGCCGCCGACAGCGCCGCGATCAAAGCACAGGCGCCCGGCACCGGCACCACATTGATCCCCGCCGCCCGTGCCTGGCGCACCAGGTGATAACCCGGATCTGAGATCAGCGGCGTCCCCGCATCGGAAATCAGCGCGACGTTATCGCCCGCCAGCAAACGGGTAATAAAGCGGCTACCTTCATCACGTTCGTTGTGTTCGTGGCAGGCGGCCAACGGCGTGGCAATGCCGAAGTGCTGCATCAACCGCGCCGAGTGCCGTGTGTCTTCGGCGGCGATCAACGCCACTTCGCGAAGGATTTTCAGAGCCCGGGCGCTGATGTCGTCCAGGTTGCCGATGGGCGTCGCCACCACATAAAGCGAGCCAGCAGCGGAATTCAAAGGACCTGGAGCAGTCAAAGCGCACACCTCGTGTTCGGTAAAAGCCGGCATTGTAGCGCGTCACGAGGCTTGCGAACCGTATGAGCCAAGCGCGGTTTTGCACGCAGTTGTGCGCCGCTGCAACATTTACTCCAGCTAAATTGATTGATTCACGCCAGTAACATCGCGCCCCGGCCAGTGCTTGGGTACAATTCCACGCTAATTTGATCGAGTATCAGGAACACTTACATGATCGCTTGCCTGCGGCTGTTCACTGCCCTCTGCCTCGCTGCCTTGCTGGCGGCCTGCGCCAGCTCCCCTTCCTCCAGCCTTGGCGAACTTCCACGGACTCCGGATGCCAGCATCGAGCAACTGCTCGAACAGGCTACCCAGGCCAAGACGCCGGAAAAAGCCGCCCTGTTGCGCTTGAGTGCGGCAGACCTGGCTTATCGCCAGGGCAACGCCGGCCAGTCCGCGCAGATCCTGCAACAAGTGCCGATGGAGCAGTTGAAGCCAGGCCAGCAGATCTTCGCCAGCACCCTGTCCGCTGAGCTGGCGATGACTCGCAATCAGCCGAAAGCCGCGCTGACGGCCCTGAGCCATCCGAGCCTGCAGCATCTGAGCGAAATGCCGGAAGACCAGCAAGTGCGCACCGGCACCGTGCGCGCCCGCGCACTGGAAGCCGATGGCCAGACCCTGGCGGCCGCTCGCGAGCGCATCTTCATCGCACCGATGCTCAAAGGCGAAGTCGCAAGCAAGAACCACGAAGCGATCTGGATCCTGATCGCCTCGCTGCCAACCGATCAACTGCAACCCAATACCTCCGACGATCTCGGTGGCTGGATGGGCCTGGCCCTGGCAGTGAAAACTGCCGGCACCCTGGAACAGCAGCAAGCCGCAATCGATACCTGGCGCGCACAAAACCCGAAACACCCGGCGGCAATCAACCTGCCGCTGCCCCTGACCAAACTCAAGGAACTGGCCAGCCAGCCCCTGAGCAAGATCGCCCTGCTGCTGCCGCAAGACGGCCCACTGGCCTCGGTCGGCAAGGCCCTGCGTGAAGGTTTCATGGCGGCGCACTATCAAGCGCAACAGGCCGGCCAGAAGCCGCCCGCCATCGAGTTCTACGACAGCTCCAAGCTGACCTCGATGGACGAGTTCTACCGCAAGGCTCAGGCTGACGGCGTGCAACTGGTGGTCGGCCCGCTGGAAAAACCGCTGGTCAAACAACTGAGCACCCGTCCGCAACTGCCGATCACCACCCTCGCATTGAACTACAGCGAAGGTGATCAAGGTCCGGCGCAACTGTTCCAGTTCGGCCTGGCGGCTGAAGACGAAGCCCGCGAAGTTTCGCGTCGTGCCCGCGCCGACGGCCTGCACCGCGCGGCGATCATGGTGCCGAAAGGCGAATGGGGCGACCGCGTACTGCGTGCGTTCAGCCAGGACTGGCAGGCCAATGGCGGCAGCATCGTCGCCACCGAACGTGTCGATCAGCCGGTGCAACTGGCCCAGCAGATCGCCGACATGTTCCAGCTGCGCCAGAGCGAAGCCCGCGCCAAGAGCCTGCAGAACGCCGCTGGCACCAACGTAGCCGCGCAGCCGTCGCGTCGTCAGGACATCGAGTTCATCTTCCTCGCAGCCACCCCGCAACAGGCGCAGCAGATCAAGCCGACCCTGAACTTCCAGTACGCCGGTGACGTTCCGGTGTACGCAACGTCCCACGTCTACAGCGCCAGCGGCGATGTGAACCAGTACAACGACATGAACGGTGTGCGCTTCTGCGAAACCCCGTGGTTGCTGGAAGCCAATGACCCGCTGCGCCAGCAAGTCACCGCGCAATGGCCACAAGCGGCCGGCAGCCTCGGCCGCCTGTACGCCATGGGCGTCGATGCCTACCGTCTGGCACCGCGCCTGGGTCAGTTGAAGGCGCTGCCGGACAGCCGCATCGAAGGTCAGTCGGGCAGCCTGGGCATGACCCAGACCCAACGCGTCGTACGTCAGTTGCCATGGGCGCAGTTCGTCAACGGTCAGGTTCAGCGCCTGCCGGACACCCCGCGCTGATGCCCGACGGCTCGCACCTGCAGAGCGGCAAGGATGCCGAGCGCCAGGCGCTCGAGCATCTGCAACACCACGGTCTGCGCCTGCTGGCGCAGAACTGGTCATGCAAACGGGGCGAGCTTGATCTGGTCATGCTTGATGGCGATACAGTAGTATTCGTCGAAGTCCGCTACAGAAAAAACACTCAATGGGGTGGCGCGCTCGCTAGCATCGATGAGCGCAAACGGCAGAAACTGATTTTCGCCGCACAGTATTTTCTTCAGCGTGAGTCACGCTGGGCCGACTCCCCTTGCCGCTTCGACGTGGTGGCCATCGACAGGCACCCGGATCAATTGAACTGGTTGCAGAATGCGTTCGATGGTTGATTCTCTGCACACCACCCCGGACACTTTCACCGACAATTTTTGCTCTTTGCTTTGCGGGCTGCACATTCACGTGCCGAACAGCCGCGCTACTTAAGGTCACACAGATGGACATGCAATCCCGAATTCGCCAGCTTTTCCAGGCCAGTATCGACACCAAGCAACAGGCGATGGACGTACTTGCACCGCACATCGAGCAAGCCAGCCAGATCATGGTCAACGCCCTGCTCAACGAAGGCAAAATGCTTTCGTGCGGCAACGGCGGCTCTGCCGGCGACGCCCAGCACTTCTCCTCGGAGCTGCTCAACCGCTTCGAGCGCGAACGTCCAAGTCTGCCGGCCATCGCCCTGACCACCGACAGCTCGACGATCACCTCGATCGCCAACGACTACAGCTACAACGAAGTGTTCTCCAAGCAGATCCGCGCACTGGGTCAACCAGGCGACGTATTGCTGGCGATTTCGACCAGCGGTAACTCGGCCAACATTATTCAGGCGATCCAGGCCGCACATGATCGCGAAATGATTGTCGTAGCATTGACTGGCCGCGATGGCGGCGGCATGGCTTCGCTGCTGCTGCCTGAAGATGTCGAGATTCGCGTACCGGCCCATGTCACTGCACGTATTCAGGAAGTCCATCTGCTGGCGATCCATTGCCTCTGCGATCTGATCGACAGCCAACTGTTCGGGAGTGAAGAATGACCCCTAATCGCCTTGGCCTTCTGGCCTTGACCCTGTGCCTCGGCATCAGCGGCTGCACCTCGGTGGTGAATGCCAGCCGTGAAGCGCCGATTGAAGACGACCGCGGCACCCGAACCTTCGGCAGCAAAATCGACGACTCGCTGATCGAGACCAAAGTCGGCGTCAACGTGGCCAAGGCCGACCCCGGCCTGGACAAGGACTCGCATATCGTCGTCACCAGCTTCAACGGCGTGGTGCTGCTCGCCGGCCAGACGCCGCGCGAAGACCTCAAGGCCAAGGCTGAACAGGCCGCCGCCAACGTCCAGCGCGTGAAGAAGGTGCACAACGAGCTGCAAGTGATTGCGCCGTCGAGCTTCCTCGCCCGCCAGAACGACGCCTGGCTGACCACCAAGATCAAGACCCAGATGCTGACCGATGCCAGCATTCCCGGCTCGCGCATCAAGGTCGTGACCGAGAACGGCATCGTCTACCTGCTGGGCCTGCTGACCAAGCAGGAAGCCCAACAAGCGACCAACCTGGTGCAGAGCGTTTCCGGTGTGCAGAAAATCGTGAAGCTGTTCGAATACATCGACTGATACGCGACGAGCAGACACAAAAAAGGCGATCCATCCGGATCGCCTTTTTTATTACTTCACCACTTTCAGGCTTGGCCGGCCGCTTGGTCGCGGCGGCTCGCCGCCCGGTGGCGGCAAGTCGTCATCGGGTTCGACATCGTCTTCGTCATCCATCGGCGACTCGAGATCGAACACCATGCCCTGCCCGTTCTCCCGGGCGTAGATGCCCAGAATCGCGCTGATCGGCACATACAGACTGTGCGGAACGCCACCAAAGCGACCCTCAAAGGTCACCACGTCGTTGTCCATGTGCAAGTGACGCACGGCGCTGGGCGAAATGTTCAGGACAATTTGCCCGTCACTGGCGAAGCCCTGCGGCACCTGCACTGCCGGGTATTCGGAATTGACCAGCATGTGCGGGGTGCAATCGTTATCCACAATCCACTCGTAGAGCGCGCGGACCAGATAAGGTCGACTGGAGTTCATAGCGGCTCCTTAAGCCTTAGCGCATATCGCGTTCGACGCCAGACAGACTCGCCTGGAAAGCCTCACGCGCAAACTGGCGCTCCATATAATCAAGCAGCGGCTTGGCCGGCCGCGGCAGTTCAATACCCAGAATCGGCAAACGCCAGAGTATTGGCAATAGGCAGCAATCCACCAGACTTTGTTCCTCACTGAGGAAAAACGGCTTGTCGGCAAACAGCGGCGACACGCCCGTCAGGCTTTCACGCAATTCCTTACGCGCCACGACACGCGCGGCCTCCTTGGACTTGGGATCAAGAATCAGATCCACCAGACCACACCAGTCGCGCTGAATACGGTGAATCAGCAGACGACTGTTGGCACGCGCCACCGGATAAACCGGCATCAGTGGCGGATGCGGGTAACGCTCATCCAGATATTCCATCACCACGGTCGACTCCCACAACGCCAGGTCGCGATCGACCAGTGTCGGGAGACTGCCGTAAGGGTTCACCTCAATCAGTTTAGGCGGCTGGCGACCAGCTTCCACGTAAATGATTTCGGCGCTGACACCCTTCTCTGCAAGCACGATGCGCACTCGGTGGGAATAGTGGTCGGCGGGGTCGGAGTAACAGGCCAACCGATTGGTCACGCCCATGGCGATCCTCCTCGCTTGTTGAAATTATCGGAACCGGAAAAACGCGCGCGCCCAGAGGGCGCCTCCCGCAATGTCTGGCGAACCAGACCTTGCGTTATCGGAGGAACCCTTGGGCGCGCGCGATTAACAGCAATGCTTGAAGCGTATCAGTGCACGTCTTTCCAGTATTCACGCTTGAGCAGGTAGGCGAACACAAAGAAGAACGCCAGGTACAGCAAGACGTAAGTACCGATGCGCTGATGTTGCAGCTTAACCGGGTTAGCCGAGTAAGCCAGGAAGGTTACCAGATTCTTGACCTTCTCATCGAACTGCTCTTCGTTCAGAGCACCGGATTTCGGCACGATGGTCAACTGATCGCACGCTTCATGGGTCAGCGGCGTACCGGTCAGCGGATCGTATTGCTTCTTGCCGTCCTCGACGATCTGCACTTGCTTGCAGCCAACCACCTGGCGACCTTGCAGGCCGACCAGCACGTTAGGCATGCCGACGTTCGGGAAGACCTTGTTGTTCACGCCCCAAGGACGTGCCGGATCTTCGTAGAACGAGCGCAGGTAACCGTAGAGCCAGTCAGTACCACGCACGCGAGCCACCAAAGTCAGGTCCGGCGGAGCAGCACCGAACCAGGTCTTGGCGTCCGCCGGCTGCATGCCGATGTTCATGTGATCGCCGATCTTGGCGCCAGTGAACACCAGCTTCTCGAGCATCATTTCGTGGGGAATGCCGAGGTCATCGGCCACCCGCTCGTAACGCTGAAACTTGGCACTGTGGCAGCCCATGCAATAGTTGGCGAAGGTCCGCGCACCATCTTGCAGGGCAGCCTTGTCGGACACGTCGATATCGACTTTTTCCAGCTCCGGACCACCGTGTTCAGCGGCGAAAGACAGCACAGGCAGAGCAGCAAAAATCAGAGCAAAAAATAACTTTTTCATCAGCCAGTCACCCTTTCCGGAACCGGTTTGGTCTTCTCGAGCCTGGTGTAGAACGGCATCAGAATGAAGTAGGCGAAGTACAGGAAGGTGCAGATCTGCGACACCAGCGTGCGCTCCGGCGTCGGGGCCAGTACGCCCAGAATGCCGAGGATCACGAAGGAAATGCAGAACACCACCAGCCAGATTTTGCTCATCCAGCCCTTGTAACGCATCGATTTGACCGGGCTGCGATCCAGCCACGGCAGCACGAACAGCATGGCAATCGAGGCGCCCATGGCGATAACACCCATGAGTTTGTCCGGGATCGCACGCAAGATCGCGTAGAACGGTGTGAAGTACCAGACCGGTGCAATGTGCTCAGGCGTCTTGAACGGGTTGGCTTGCTCGAAGTTTGGTTTTTCGAGGAAGTAGCCGCCCATTTCCGGGAAGAAGAACACGATAAAGCAGAAGATGAACAGGAACACCACTACGCCGACGATGTCTTTCACGGTGTAGTACGGGTGGAAAGCAATGCCATCCAGCGGGACACCGTTTTCGTCTTTGTGCTTCTTGATGTCGACGCCATCAGGGTTGTTCGAGCCGACTTCGTGCAGCGCCAGAATGTGCAGCACCACCAGACCAAGAATCACGATCGGCAGCGCCACCACGTGCAGGGCGAAGAAGCGGTTCAGGGTGATTCCGGAGATCAGGTAGTCACCCCGAATCCACTGGGTCAGGTCGTTACCGATCACCGGAATCGCACCGAATAGCGAGATGATCACCTGGGCACCCCAGTAGGACATCTGACCCCAAGGCAGCAGATAACCCATGAAGGCCTCGGCCATCAGCGCCAGGTAGATCAGCATGCCGAATACCCAGACCAGTTCACGTGGTTTCTGGTACGAACCGTAGAGCAGGCCACGGAACATGTGCAGATAGACCACGATGAAGAACGCCGACGCGCCGGTGGAGTGCAGCAGACGCAGGATCGAGCCGTACTCGACATCGCGCATGATGTATTCGACGGAAGCGAACGCCTCTTCTGCCGACGGCGTGTAGCTCATCGTCAGCCAGACACCGGTGACGATCTGATTGACCAGCACCAGCAGCGCCAGCGAGCCGAAGAAATAGAAGAAGTTGAAGTTTTTTGGCGCGTAATACTTGCTGAGATGGTCTTCCCACATTTTGGTCGCAGGGAAGCGCGCATCCACCCAATCCATGAACTTGCTCATCACGCTTTCTCCGTATCGACGCCAATGACAATCAGGTCATCGGTCTCATAGGAATGCGGGGGAACTGGCAGGTTCAAAGGCGCAGGTTGCGACTTGTAGACGCGGCCAGCCAGATCGTAGTGGGAGCCGTGGCAAGGGCAGAAATAGCCACCGACCCAGTCTTTACCCAGATCTGCAGGCGCCACTTCGGGACGGAAGGTTGGTGAGCAACCCAAGTGAGTGCAGATCCCGATCAGCAGGAGAATTTCCGGCTTGATCGAGCGCACTTCAGGGTCGACATAGGTGGGTTGCGTGGAGTTTTTGGAAGTCGGATCGGAGAGCTGGCCCTCGATCTTCTTGAGATTCCCCAGGATTTCCGCAGTACGGCGGACAATGAACACCGGCTGGCCGCGCCACTCGGCAATCATCTGCTGTCCTGGCTCGATCTTGCTGACATTCACTTTCACCGGTGCACCGGCGGCTTTCGCCTTGGCACTGGGAAACCATGACCCCACGAACGGGACCGCAGCCCCCACCGCTCCTGCAGCACCCACCACGGATGTGGCTGCTACCAAGAAGCGACGCCGGCCTGCATTCACGCCGTCATTGCTCATTCAGTCCTCTCCCATCAGCTTTGTGGCCTGTTAAATCAGGCATCTACTAAATAAATCAATGTTACTTATAAAAATTTTGCCGAGATGGTAATGAAAAGCCCCAATTCTGACAAGGGAATTACCCGGAGCTCATACCCTCAAGCCTTGCAGTATAGGGGGTCTACGAATGTGGCAAGTTGTCACAGCGCAATTCTTTTGATAAATCGCAGGCATAAAAAAACGCCCGCTTCCGTGAGGAATCGGGCGTTCTTTTTTGAACGTGGAAGCGAATTAACGCTTCGAGTACTGCGGACGCTTACGCGCTTTACGCAGACCAACTTTCTTACGTTCAACTTCACGGGCGTCGCGAGTAACGAAGCCAGCTTTGCGCAGAGCGCTACGCAGGGTTTCGTCGTAGTCCATCAGAGCGCGAGTGATGCCGTGGCGGATTGCGCCAGCCTGACCACTTACACCACCACCGATGACAGTGACGTAGATGTCGAACTTCTCGACAGTCTCGGTCAGTTCCAGCGGCTGACGAACTACCATGCGGGCAGTTTCGCGGCCGAAGAACGAGTCCAGGGAGCGGTTGTTGATGGAGATGTTACCAGTACCCGGACGCAGGAAAACGCGTGCGGTTGCGGTCTTGCGACGGCCAGTGCCGTAATTTTGAGTCGCCGACATAATGAACTATTCCGTTAAATCTTCAGTTCTTGGGGCTGCTGAGCAGTATGAGGGTGTGCAGCGCCCGCATAGACTTTCAGCTTACGGTACATGTCACGACCCAGCGGGTTCTTAGGCAGCATGCCTTTAACCGCGGTCTCGATCACGCGCTCAGGGGCTTTGGCGATCAGCTTTTCAAAGTTGATCGACTTGATGCCGCCCGGGAAACCGGAGTGGGAGTAGTACATTTTGTCAGTGGTTTTAGCGCCGGTTACACGGATCTGCTCGGCGTTGATTACGACGATGTAGTCGCCGGTGTCAACGTGAGGAGTGTACTCAGGCTTGTGCTTGCCACGCAGACGGCTCGCGATTTCGGTGGCCAGACGACCCAGGGTCTGACCAGCAGCGTCGACGACAAACCAGTCGCGCTTTACTGTTTCCGGTTTAGCAGTAAAAGTTTTCATTCTTTATAGCCTCAGGGGCCGCCTGTAAATAAGACGGCGGATCTTACTGAATAGTGCGTACTTTGACAAGTCAAAGGCAGCCGGATACAGACGCTTTCGGGGGCTCGGGTCGGCGCGTCCGTTCAACGGCAAGATTCTTCGGCGGCGGCGCATCACTTCCACTGCAGAAAGAGGTCGGCAATTATGCAGATTGCGAAAAAATTTTCAACCTGCTTTTATGATTGTTTTGCCCAAGGAGCACCCGATGGACTATCGCCAGCTAGGCCGTACCGACCTGAACGTGAGTGCAATCTGCCTCGGCACCATGACCTGGGGCGAGCAAAACACCGAAGCTGAAGCCTTCGCCCAGATCGAACGGGCCAAGGAAGCCGGGATCAATTTCATCGACACCGCCGAGATGTACCCGGTGCCGCCGAAAGCCGACACCTACGCCACCACCGAGCGCTACATCGGCAATTATTTCAAAAGCCGTGGTGATCGTGCCGACTGGATCCTCGCCAGCAAGATCGCCGGCCCCGGCAACACCATCGACTACATCCGCGACAAAAACCTGCGCCATAACCGCCAGCACATCACCGCCGCGGTGGATGCCAGCCTCGAGCGCCTGCAGACCGATTACATCGACCTGTATCAATTGCACTGGCCGGAGCGCAGCACCAATTTTTTCGGACAGCTGGGCTACAAGCACAAGATCGAAGCCAACCTGACACCGCTCGAAGACACCCTCGAAGCGCTCGACGAACAAGTGAAGGCCGGCAAGATCCGCCACATCGGGCTGTCCAACGAGACCCCGTGGGGCACCATGCGTTTCCTTGCCCTGGCCGAAGCCCGTGGCTGGCCGCGCGCGGTGTCGATCCAGAACCCGTACAACCTGCTCAACCGCAGCTTCGAAATCGGCCTGGCGGAAATCGCCATTCGCGAACAGTGCGGCCTGCTCGCGTACTCGCCGCTGGCGTTCGGCTTCCTGTCCGGCAAGTACGAAGGTGGCGCTCGCCCGCCGAAAGGCCGCCTGAGCCTCTACAGCCGCTTCAGCCGCTACTTCAACCCGCAGTCGGAAGCTGCTTGCAGCCGTTACGTGGCACTGGCCCGGGAACATGGTCTGGACCCGGCGCAAATGGCCTTGGCGTTCGTCACCCAGCAACCGTTCGTCACCAGCAACATCATTGGCGCGACGACGCTGGAGCAACTGGACAGCAACATTGCCAGTTTTGATCTGAAACTTTCCGATGAAGTGCTGGCGGGGATCGAGGCGATTCACAAGGATCACCCGAATCCGGCACCTTGATCGACCGCTAAAAGCTTCGCGAGCAAGCCCGCTCCCACAGAGGCTCACCGCACCTGTGGGAGCGAGCTTGCTCGCGAAGAGGCCAGTCAACTCACTGCAAATTTCAAAGCGACCGCGCAATGATCTCCTTCATGATTTCATTGGTGCCGGCATAGATGCGCTGCACGCGCGCATCCGCCCACGCCCGGGCCACCGGGTATTCCCACATGAAGCCGTAGCCGCCATGCAACTGCACGCACTCGTCGAGCACCTTGCATTGCAGGTCGGTGCCCCAGTATTTGGCCATCGCCGCTGTTGGAACATCGAGCTTGCCTTGCAGGTGCAGTTCCAGGCACTTGTCGACAAAGACCCGGCCGATCTGAATCTCGGTAGCCATTTCCGCCAGTTTGAAGCGGGTGTTCTGGAAGTCGGCAATCGCCTTGCCGAACGCCTTGCGATCACGGGTGTAATCCAGCGTCCATTTCAGCGCAGCTTCGGCTGAGGCCAGACCACCGATCGCTACCGTCAGTCGCTCCTGTGGCAATTCCTGCATCAAATAAGCGAACCCTGCCCCGGCCTGACCCAACAGGTTTTCCTTGGGAACACGCACGTCCTGGAAGAACAATTCCGACGTGTCCTGAGCCTTCATTCCGACTTTCTCCAGGCGTTTGCCCTTCTCGAAGCCCGGCGTATTCGCTTCTACCACAAACAGGCTGGTGCCCTTGGCGCCGGCCTTCGGATCAGTCTTGGCGACCACGATCACCAAATCAGCGAGGAAGCCGTTGGTGATGAAGGTCTTCGAGCCGTTGATCACGTACTCGTCGCCGTCCAGCACTGCGGTGGTCTTGACCCCTTGCAGGTCGGAGCCGGCGCCCGGCTCGGTCATCGCGATGGCACTGACCATCTCGCCAGAGACCAGTTTCGGCAGGTATTTTTGCTTCAGCGCTTCGCTGCCGTAATGCAGGATGTACGGTGCGACGATGTCCGAATGCAGCGAAAAGCCGATACCGGTCAGACCCAAGCGACCGACTTCTTCGATCACCACCGCGCTGTACAGAAAGTCCGCGCCCAGGCCGCCGTATTCTTCCGGCAGGTGTGAGCAGAGCATCCCCGCCTCCCCGGCCTTGTTCCACAGCTTGCGGTCGATGTGGCCTTGTTTCTCCCATTGCGCATGGAATGGCACGGCCTCTTTTTCGAGGAAAGTTCGTACGCTGTCGCGGAACAATTCGTGCTCGGAGCTGAACAAGGTTCTGGGGATCATGCGGCACCTTTCATTCTTGTTGGAGGGATATGACCTTCAGAGACTAAGCCTCACCTCCGACACAGGACACTGGACACATCCGACAAAAAATAAGACGATCCAGCCGTCTGGTGACCACTTTCCCTTATAAAAACAAAACAAAAGTTGAATTATGTCCAAGCAAGTCTCCACGCCCTTGCGGCGCGTCAGCATCCTGGCAATCGACCGGGTTTTCGCATCCACTCTCATGCAGGCCAAGGATTTCTTCCATCTGGCCAGCCTGCGTTACGGCAAACAACTGGGCCACGGCCTGACACCGGCGTTTGAAACCCGCCTGGTCAGCCCCGACGGCAAACCGGTGAATAGCTTCAGTGACGTGATGATGCCGGTGGACGGCGGCCTGGAAAACGCCGACGTCATCATCCTCCCGGCGTTCTGGGACGACTTTGAAACCCTGTGCGGCCGTTATCCACAAATCCTGCCGTGGCTGCGCGAGCAGCATGCCCGCGGCGCCGTGCTCTGCGGCGAAGCCACCGGGGTATTCTGGCTGGCCGAGGCCGGACTGCTCAATGGCAAGGAAGCGACCACCTACTGGCGTTTCTTCAATGCCTTCGCCGAGCGCTTCCCCAAGGTGTACCTCAATCAGGACAAGCACCTGACCGACGCCGACAACCTGTATTGCGCCGGCGGCACCACCTCGGCCTGCGACCTCTATATTTACCTGATCGAACGCTTCTGTGGCGCCAACGTCGCCCAAGCCGTGGCCCGCGACATTCTGTATGAAGTGCAGCGCAGTTACTCGCCGGGACGTATCGGTTTCGGCGGCCAGAAGCTGCACCAGGACGTGATCATCCTGCAGATCCAGCACTGGCTCGAAGAGCATTTCGCCGACAAGTTCCGCTTCGAAGACGTGGCCCGCGAGCACGGCATGAGCATCCGCAACTTCATGCGCCGCTTCCAGACCGCCACCGGCGACAAGCCGCTGCACTACCTGCAACGGCTGCGTATTGAGACCGCCAAAGGTCTGCTGTCCGGCAGCCGCAAGAGCATCAAGACCATCAGTTATGAGGTCGGTTACGACGATGCGAGCTTCTTTGCGCGGCTGTTCCGCCAGCATACGGAGCTGTCGCCGAACCAGTATCGGCAGCAGTTTCAGCAGGCAGCATAACTCCCTGCCCACGCACAAAACCACTGTGGGAGCGGGCTTGCTCGCGAAAGCGTACTTTCAGTTGGCATCTATTTAGCTGACACACCGCATTCGCGAGCAAGCCCGCTCCCACAGGGGTACTGCGTCGCATAAAAAAAGGCCTGCAATTGCAGGCCCTTTTTCTTTGACGAAGCTGTTTAAGGCTTGTGCGCCCGCGACAGGAATTCGTGCGATTGCATCTCCAGCAGACGGCTGAGCGTACGCTGGAATTCGAACGTCAGGCGTCCGCCGGTGTACAGGTCTTTCAACTCGACTTCGGCAGAAATGATCAGCTTGACGTTACGGTCGTAGAACTCGTCGACCATGTTGATGAAACGCCGGGCGATGTCGTCGGTGGTGACGCTCATCTGCTCGACGCCGCTGAGTAGCACCGCGTGGAAGATCTTGCCCAGCTCGATGTAGTCGTTCTGGCTGCGCGGACCGTCGCACAGTTCGCGGAAGTCGAACCAGGCCACGTCGTCGCAGGTGCGCAGGGCACGGATTTCGCGGTTCTCGATGATCAGCACATCGTTCTCGACTGCCGCGGTGCATTCCGGCGTCAGTGCCTTGAAGCTCTTGCGCAGGCTTTCGTGCGCGGCTTCATCCAGCGGATAGTGGAACAGCTCCGCTTGTTCGAGGTGCCGCAGACGATAGTCGACACCGCTGTCGACGTTGACGATCTCGGTGTTCTGCTTGATCAGCGCAATAGCCGGCAGGAAGCGCGCGCGCTGCAGACCGTCCTTGTACAGGCCGTCCGGAACGATGTTCGAGGTCGCGACCAGGGTCACGCCGTTCTTGAACAGCTCTTCCATCAGCGTGCCGAGGATCATCGCGTCGGTGATGTCAGAGACGAAGAATTCATCGAAGCAGATCACTCGCGACTCGGTCGCGAAGCGCTTGGCGATGATGGTCAGCGGGTTTTTCTCGCCGCCGAGGGTTTTCATCTCTTCGTGCACACGCTTCATGAAGCGGTGGAAGTGGGTGCGGGTCTTTTCCTTGAACGGCAGCGCTTCGAAGAAGGTGTCGACCAGGTAAGTCTTGCCGCGACCCACGCCGCCCCAGAAGTACAGGCCCTTGACCGGCGTCTGATCCTTCTTGCCAAACAGCTTGCCCAGCAAACCCGGCTTGTTCTGCTCGGCCGCGATCAGATCGTCGTACAGGCGCTGCAGATGACGCACGGCAGTTTCCTGCGCGGCGTCATGGAAGAAGTCCGGGCGTTTCAGATCAGCTTGATATCGTTCTAGGGGCGTCATAATTCGTTAGCAAGGCAACAAAAACGGGCCGTCACTGTAGCGACGGCCCGTAGGAATGGCAATCAGCCCTTGGTCGGGCCGCGCCGCGGATTAGTCCTGAACCGGGGTCAGTGCAACGCACAGAGCTTCGACAGCCGCGTCCCGCGCAGCAGTATCGGCGAACGCCGGGCTGTCGCCAACGCACTCGCCTTCCAGCCACACGCTGAAGCTCAGGTCTTGATTGCGAATGTCCAGCGCCTGACCGGCCTGCAGTTGCTTGGTCACTTGGCCGGCGGTTTTGCCGTCGGCAAAGTTGCGCGACAGCAATAGTTGCTCGCCATCAGCCGCCAGCAGACGGAAGCGGAAGCTGCCGTCGTCTTCACGGAAGCTCACGAAACGTGCAGCTTTCACGGCTTTCTTTTTGGTGGTCGCCGCGACTTGCACCTGATTGACGAACGAACGCAGGCCGACCGCTTCACGCAGTTCGTTGAGGAACGGCGTCGCCACCGCACGAGCCTTTTTCGCGCCGTGTTGCAGGATGTCTTCCAGATCCGCCGGGCGCTCGATCAACTGGTGATAGCGCTCGCGGGACTCGCCCAGTTCATTGTCGAGCAACTGGAACAGACGATTCTTCGCCTCGCCCCAACCCAGACCGCCGAGCAGTTCGCTGCGGAATTCGTCCGCCTGCGCCGGTGTGGCGAACGCCTGAAACAGAGTGAACAGGTGCGAGTTGTCCGGATCTTTGGCTTCGCCCGGCGCTTTGGAGTCGGTGACGATCCGCGAGATCGCGTCCTTCATCTCTTTGGCGCTGGAGAACAGCGGGATGGTGTTGTCGTAGCTCTTCGACATCTTGCGCCCGTCGAGGCCGGGCAAGGTCGCCACGCTCTCCTCGATCAGCGCTTCAGGCATGGTGAAGAACTCTCTGCCTTGGCCGAACAGGTGGTTGAAGCGCTGGCCGATGTCGCGGGCCATTTCCACGTGCTGGATCTGGTCACGACCGACCGGGACCTTGTGCGCGTTGAACATCAGGATGTCCGCCGCCATCAGCACCGGGTAGCTGTAGAGACCCATGGTGATCCCGGCATCCGGGTCTTCACCGCTCTCGACGTTCTTGTCCACCGAGGCCTTGTAGGCGTGCGCCCGGTTGAGCAAGCCTTTGGCGGCGACGCAGGTCAGCAGCCAGGTCAGCTCAGGGATTTCCGGGATGTCGGACTGGCGATAGAAGGTCACACGGTCGACATCCAGGCCACCGGCCAGCCAGGTCGCGGCGATTTCCAGACGCGAGCGCTGGATGCGCAGCGGGTCATCGCATTTGATCAGGGCGTGGTAGTCGGCCAGGAAGTAGAACGAATCGGCATTGCTGTCGCGGCTGGCGAGGATCGCCGGGCGGATGGCGCCGGCGTAGTTGCCCAGGTGCGGCGTGCCGGTGGTGGTGATGCCGGTGAGGATACGGGTACGGTTCGTCATGGGTAATCGCTTGTCAGACTGCAATCAATTCGAGAGACGCGGCAGGATCAGATCCTTGAGATCGGTCAGCTTGCCATGAAAAAAGTGTCCGCATTCTGCCACTTTCAGCAGCTCATGGGGGCGCTGGAGTTTTTCCGACCAGTCGTAGACCAACTGCGGATCGATCACTTCGTCGGTTTCCGGCTGGATCACGGTCAGCTCGCCGTGCTGTGGCAGTTGATCCTGATCGCCCAGACGCATCACCGCCGGCGCGACCATGAACAACCGCTTGAGCTGCACGCCTTGGGCTTCGAGACGACCGCCGAGACTTGCTGCAACAAATCCGCCGAAGGAGAAACCGAACAGGGTCAGCGGCAGCTCCGGATGCTTTTCCAGTAGCCATGCTGCGGCAGCCTGAGCGTCGTCGACTTCACCGCTGCCCATGTCGTGGGAGCCTTCGCTGGCACCGACGCCGCGATAGTTGAAGCGCAAGGTGATCAAACCTGCGTCGCGCGCAGTGCGCTGCAGGGTCGAGACGACCTTGTTGAGCATGGTGCCGCCCTGCACCGGGTTTGGATGGCAGATCAGCGCGATGCCGACTGGCTGCTCGTTATCGAGGTACAGCGCTTCGATTTGGCCGACTGGGCCGGCAATCACTACAGGGGTTTCACGCATCAGCAAGGAAGGAACTCCGTGACCTCGAATCGGGTCGACTCGTCTAGCAAATTGTCTGTGCCAATCTATTGCGAGTGAATCGCGGTATACAGCGCAGGTTCGAGCCGTTAACGTAAAGCAAAGCCGTTTATAGAGGAAGGACTCGTGGAACACTCGCTCTTAGTTTGGTTGTTACCGACTCTTGCCCTGGTTGTGGGTGTCGCCATTGGATTCCTGATCGCTCGCGTCGCACCGAATGCCGCGCCGAGCCGCACGCAGCGTCAACTGGATGATATCCAGGAGCGTTTCGACAGCTATCAAAACGAGGTGGTCACTCACTTCAACAGCACCGCGACGCTGGTCAAGAAGCTGACCCAGAGCTATCAGGAAGTGCAGGATCATCTCGCCGAGGGTGCCAACCGCCTGGCCCTGGACGAGCAGACCCGTCAACGCCTGATCGCCGCTTTGCACGCCGATGCCGCCCAGGCACCGCGCGAACGCCTGACGCCGCCGCGCGATCAGGAGCCGCCACGCGACTACGCACCGAAAGCCCCGAACTCGCCTGGCATGCTCGATGAGCATTATGGCTTGAAGAAGTAATCAGTCTTCGCTGCAAGCAAAAAGCCCCCGGACAATTCGGTTGTCCGGGGGCTTTTTTTGTATCTGATGATTTGAGGGTGTTGACCCGGCCCCTTCGCGAGCAAGCCCGCTCCCACAGGGTCATGTGGTGAACGCAGATTCTGTGAACAACACCCATCCCTGTGGGAGCGGGCTTGCTCGCGAAAGGGCCAGCACGGGCAACCCAAAAAAATGCCCGGTCACAAGACCGGGCATTTCTTCACTCAAGCATTCACTTACGGATACTGCTGAACCGTCCCCGGCTGTTGCTGCTGACCACCATACTGCTGGCCCGGAATCGCTTTCAGGTTGACCTCGACGCGGCGGTTCTGCGCGCGGCCATTGACGTCACCGTTGCTGGCAATCGGGTTATCCGGACCGGCGCCACGGGCCGACAGGTTGGCACCGCTGACACCTTGCGAGGTCAGGTAGGTGGCCACGCTCTGCGCACGACGCTGAGACAGGTCCATGTTGTGCTGGCGGCTGCCGGTGCTGTCGGTGTAGCCGACGATTTCGATCTGGTTCTGGTTGAACTCTTTCAGCGAGTTCGCCAGGTTGTTCAGCGGCTGATAGAAGCTTGGCGCGATGTTCGCCGAGTCGGTGGCGAAGGTGATGTTGCCTGGCATGATCAGCTTGATCTGATCGCCCTGGCGCTGCACTTCAACCCCGGTGTTGGCCATGCTGGCGCGCAGCTTTTTCTCTTGCTGGTCGGCGTAGTAACCGTAACCGGCCGCCGAGGCACCCACCACCGCCGCGCCGATCAAGGCACCCTTGCCACGGTTGTTGTGGTCGATGGCGGCACCCGCCAAGGCGCCGGCCAGCGCACCGAGACCGCCGTACTTGGCGGTTTTGCTCATGCCTTGCGAGCCACCGTCGGCCTGCCCCTGATTGTCATACGGGTTGGGCGAGGCGCAGCCGGCCAACATGGCCACAGCGGTAGCAACAATAATCAAACGAGGCGTGGTGAACATGAAAAGCTCCTGGTTTTTTTCGCATTCTGTGTGGCAGCGGCCCTAGGCAATAGACCTGTGCGGGCGTTGGATCATGACAATGCCGAAAAATTCCGCCGCACACTCATGACAAAATGTTTAGGCGCGCACGAACGGGTTTTCGCGCATTTCATCCCCGAGACGCGTGTCCGGGCCATGTCCGGCAACCACGATTGCGTCTTCGTCGAGGGTGTACAGCCGCTGCTTGATCGATCGCACGATGGTCGCCTGATCGCCGCCCCACAAATCCGTGCGCCCTACCCCGCGACGAAACAGCGTGTCGCCGGCAATCAACAGCTTAGCCTCGGAAAACCAAAAGCTCATGGAACCGGGCGTATGTCCCGGCGTATGCAGCGCCACGCCGCAGCCGCAGGCCAGTTCTTCATCGTCGCTCAACCAGCGATCCGGCGACGGCACCGGCGTGTAGGGCACACCGAACATCTGGCATTGCATTTCAAGGTTGTCCCACAGGAACTGGTCTTCCTTGTGCAGATGCAAGGTTGCGCCGGTTTTCTCTTTCATCTGCCCGGAAGCGAGGAAGTGATCGAGATGCGCGTGGGTGTGGATGATGCTGACCACTCTCAGGCCATGGGCATCCAGGCGCGCCATGATCAGGTCAGGGTTGCCGCCCGGATCGACGACGATGGCTTTTTTAGTGATCGGGTCGCCGATGATCGTGCAGTTGCACTGCAGCGGGCCGACGGGGAAGGTTTCGCGGATGAGCGCAGGCGCTGGAACAGTCATGGGGCAATCCTGATCAATATTCGACGGCGGCGAAAACCGCTGATGCCGAAGATTTTAGCGGGACTAGATCATTAACCCCAGCGCCTTGGCGCGGGCCACCGCCTGGGTACGCCGCTCAACCCCCAACTTGCTGTTGATATGGCTGGCATGGGTTTTCACCGTATGCAGCGAAATGAACAGTTGCTCGCTGATTTCCTGATTGGAACAGCCCTGGGCAATCAAACGCAGCACCGCCAGCTCGCGACTGCTGAGTTGTTCGGCAGATCCACATTCAATGACAGGACGGGCAACCACCAGCGGAAAATGCGTCAGCAACTGCTGTCCTGCCAGTGCTGGCGAGTTTTGCAGCTGGCTGCGCAGCCAGTCCGGATGCGCGTTGATCAAGGCGTCAAATGGCTGTATCACGCCGCCCGTCGCCGCTTCCAGCGCCTGGTTCAATGCTTTGCGTGCCTCGGATTCGCGACCACTGCTCAGCAGCAAATTCACTTTCTGCGCCAGCGCCATCACACACAGCAACTGGCGCCCGGTTTGCTGACCGTTTTCCAGCAACACATTCAACCGCCCTTCGGCGAGCATCGGCTGGCCCTTGATCACGTCGAGCAACGCTTGTTGCAATTCCACATGCAGCGGCAGCTGTGGATGAAATTCCGGTGGTGCGGCTGCACGTTCGCCGGTGTAGGTCTGGCCCAGTCGCGCCAGCCAGGCTTCGGCCAGATCAGTGCGGCCTTGCGCCAGCCACAGTTCGCATTTGACCAGGGTGATCATTGCCAGATAGTAGATCGGCGGCACATCCCAGATATGCATCAGACGCTCGGCTTCAGCGAGTTCGGCGAAGGCCTTGGCGAACTCGCCGACGCTGCCGTCGAGACGGGCGATCACGCAGTGACCGATCAATACGCTGATATCGCGACAGACCCGCGCTTCGGCCAGACCGCTCAGCAATCGGGCCCGGGCCTGCTGCGGTTGCAAGCGCATCGACAGCAGAAAACCTTCATACAGCGTCAATCGCGCACGCACCGCGTACAGACGTTGCGCCGACAACCCGCGCAGACGATCAAGACCCTGATGCACCTCATCCAGTGCCCGCAGAATTTCCCCGCGCGATTGCAGGACCCGCGCCCGGTCGTAATGCGCCAAGGCTTCGAACAACGGATTGCCGACCCGCTGCGCCAGCTCGAGGGATTCTCGATTCAAGCCCCGCGCACGCCACAGGTCACCGTCGGCAATCGCCAGATTGGACAAGGTCGACAGGCACATCAGGCGTTGCCCGTAACGTTTCACCGGCAGGCTTTCCAACGCTTCGCTGCAATAGCGCTGGGTCAGCTCACGATGCCCGCGCCCGCGGGCGATGATGCCGCTGAGCGCCAGCCATTGCGCGAGCATCGACTTCTGCGCAGAGGCCGAAGGCGCCGGCAGGAAACGACTTAAATGACTGGCCAGCTCTTCAGCGGCATCCAGCTGACAGGCCAGCCCGAGCGCCCAGCTGTAGAGCACGATCAAGCGTGGCGTGCTGATCAGCAGACTGTCGGGCAAGTCCATTTTCCAGCGCAGCAGCATGCCCACGTTCTGCTCGGCGAGCAGTTGTTCCTCGGACAGGTTCTGCACCAGATTCGCTGCGACATCCAGATGGCCGGCGCGCAAGGCCTGCTCCACCGCTTCGTCGAGCAGCCCTTGAGCATTGAACCAGCGACAGGCGCGCAGGTGCAGGGTCGCCGCCGGCACCAGCGTCTGGGTCACGGGACGGCTGCGCAGCAGATCGGAAAACAAATGGTGATAGCGATACCAGTGACCGTGTTCGTCCAGCGGCACCAGAAATACCTGATGCGCCAACAGAAACCGCAGGATTTCGGCGCTGTCGTGGGCTTCGCGCACCGCGTCGCACAGCTCGCTGCAAAAGCGCTCTTGAGGGGCGGTGTCGTAGAGGAACGCCTGCACCTCGGCCGGCAGGCAATCGATCACTTCTTCCAGCAGGTAATCGCGGATCAGCCCTTCCCCGCCGTTCAGCGCGGGTGGCAACGGAGCCCCGCTGCCAGCCTCGGAGACCGCAAGCAACCAGAAACGCAGTCCGGCCACCCAGCCTTCGCTGCGCTGGATCAGGTTTTCCAGCGCTTCGCCGCGCAATGAACTGCTGTGTCGATCGAGCAGCGTCAGGGCTTCATCGTGGGTCAGGCGCAAGTCCTGCTCATGCAGTTCAAGCAACTGGCGCGACAGGCGCAGACGCGCCAGATGCCAGTCCGGGCGCTGCCGACTGGTGACCATGACCAGCAAGCCATCAGGAAGATGATTGAGGAAAAACTGCAGGCAACGGTCGAGTACCGGGCCTTGGGCGAGATGGTAGTCGTCGAGCACCAGCAACAGCGGCGCCGTCGGTTGCAGTTGCAGGGCCAGTTCATCGAGCAAGCCATCGAGCCATTCTTCGAAGGCGAACGGCTGATGGCGCTGGCGCATCTTCAACAGGCCGAGTGCACGACTGCCCAGATCCGGAAAGTAGTCCTGCAGTCCCTCCAGCAATCGCTCGAGAAACCTCCCCGGATCGTTATCCCGTGGGCTCAATCCCAGCCAAAGGCTTTGCCAGTGCCCCGGCAGGCTCTGACAGAACTCTACCGCCAGCGAACTCTTGCCGAACCCGGCCGGAGCGCAGACCAGTAACAGACGTCCACCGAGCCCGGTTTGCAGGCGCTCGCAGAGACGTGGCCGCAAGACGTATCCGTCCGGCAGCGGAGGACGGAAAAAACGTCCGTCCAGTGCCGCGACGGCAACGCTTGCGGGACCCGGAAGTGGGGACAGATCAGTCATGGCCGGCTCTTGTTCGAATGGCGGTTGGCGGCGTAGCAGATGTCCGCAGCCTAGCCTTAAACGTAGCGGTTATGAAGGTTGCTGCTACAAATGGCTACAAAAAGACTGTCGCGAGCCGGCAGCTCCTACAAAATCAACGCCAAAAAAAACGCCCCGAACCAGTCGGGGCGTTTTTTCGAGGATGCGGCCTCGGGTCAAAGCTTAGCGGATACCATCCTGGCCCAGGTTGCCCGGCTGGAATTCGCTCTTGGTGGCAGAGAAACCGAAGTCATACGCTGATTTTTCTTCGTTCTTCATGCCCAGCGCCAGGTAGCGACCCGATTGCAGGTCGTACAGGGCTTCCAGCGCGTACCACGGCACTTGCTTGTCGTAGTAGTCCTCGGCATGCGCTTCGGCGACACGCCACAGCTGACCGCGACCGTCGTAGTGGTCGATGACTGCTGCCTGCCAGGTGTCTTCGTCGATGTAGAAGTCACGTTTGGCATAGATATGGCGCTGACCCGGTTTCAGGGTGGCGACCACGTGCCAGACACGACGCAACTCGTAACGGGTCAGGTCCTGGTTGATATGGCCGGCCTTGATGATGTCGGCGTACTTGAGGGTCGGCGAGTCGATCTTGTAACTGTTGGAGGCAATGTACATCTCTTTCTTGCCTTCGAGCTTCCAGTCGTAGCGATCCGGCGCACCGTTGTACATGTCGAGGTTGTCGGAGGTACGCAGACCGTCCGCCGCAGTGCCCGGGCCGTCATAGGACACTTGCGGTGCCTGACGCACACGACGCTGACCAGTGGCGTAGACCCACGCCTTGCGCGGCTCCTTCACCTGGTCGAGGGTTTCGTGCACCAGCAGTACGGTACCGGCCAGACGTGCCGGCGCGGTCACTTTCTGCTTGAAGTAGAACAGGATGTTGCCCGGGTTGGCCGGATCGTAATCCTTCATCTTGTCGCGGAACACGAACTGGTCCTGGAAGTACACCAGGCTGAACGAGCCGTTGGTTTGCGGAGTCGCCTGGGTCACCAGACGGGTCACGCTGCCACCGCGATAGCGGGTGATGTGGTTCCAGATCACTTCCAGACCGCTTTTGGGAATCGGGAACGGCACGGCGGTATCGAAGTTTTCCAGACCGTTACCGCCTGCGACCAGATTGGTGGTGGTGGCGTTTTTCTTGATCGCGGCGAACACATCATCCGGCACGGTCGAGCCGCGATGGGACGGATAAACCGGAATCTTGAAGGTGTCCGGGTAGCGCTTGAACATCGCGTACTGGCCCGGAGCAAGCTTGTCCTTGTACTGCTCGACGTTCTGCGCGGTGATGGTGAACAGCGGTTTTTCACTGCCGAACGGATCGGACAGGAAGCCCTTGCTGTCGACCGTGCCGGCATTTTTCGCCAACGGTTTCCAGGCAGGGATCGAACCGTCGGCGTTGCCGGCCATTTCGGCGCCCATCGGGGTCAGGCTCTTGCCCAGCTTGTCGGCTTCGGCGGCGGGAACGGCCGCCATGACGCTGGTCGCCAGCAGCGACAAACCCAGAACACTCGCGTGGAACAGACTCTTTGTTATTTTCATATGTGTGTTCGTCCTGAAAAAACTGTGCTTAGAAGTTCACGCCGACGCTCAAGGCCACGAAGTCACGATCGTCCACGGTCGTGTAGTCGCCGCCAAAGAAGTTGGTGTAGGCCAGGCTCGCCGTGTAGGTGTTCTGGTATTCGGCATCGAGACCGAGGCTGATGGCCTTGCGACCTTCCTCGAAGTTGCCGCCAGGGCCTGGCGAGTAACCTTTCACGTCGTGCGACCAGGCCACGTTCGGCTTGAGGTTCACACCGGCAAACACGTCGCTGTAATCCCAGATGGCACGAGCGCGATAGCCCCACGAAGTGGCCGTGGTGAAACCATCGTTGTTGCAGTTGCTGGAAACGTTGTCGCGCGAAGCCCCCGGCCCGGCACCGTTGATGGTGGAGGTGTTGAGGATCTGCGAGCAGGTGTTGAGACCTCCCGTGGCAGGCAGTTCGCCCGGGCCGAACACCGGATCGCGACCGTAACGGGCTTCGGATTTGCTTTCCAGACCACCGACGTGGGTCACGCCGACTTCACCCACCAGGGTCAGCCGGTTGGCGCCCATCACCTGATCGAAGAAGTGCGTCAGGGTGGTTTGCAGTTGGGTGATTTCTTTACGGTTGTAACCGTGCAGATCCTGGCCCGGCACGCCGTTGAGGACCGACGCGTTGGTCAACGCGCCTCCCAGCGGACGTACGCCGGCGAACAGGATGTCGGTGGAGTTCAACTGCACCGGAGCATTCGGCCGGTAGCTGACTTCACCGCTCCACGCCGTACCGGTAGGCAGGGTAGTGGAGAAGCTCAGACCGTACAGGCGAATGTCTTCAGGGTATTCGATGAAGTATTCCGAGTTGCCTGCCACGACCAGCGGGCCCAGTGCCTGGAACGGCCCTGGCAATGCCTTGACGCCGTTATAGATCGACTGGGGCGCGCCGGTGGCGCTGAAGATCGGCGCACGGCTGTGGTAGTTCATGAAGTAGGCGCCGAACTCGGTGGCCAGCGGGTCGAACATGTACTTGGCGGAAACGCCCCACTGCCCGCTGTCACGCGCGTTGCGGTTGGGCGAACGGCGCACCAGCACGCCCTCTTCGTTGACGTCGACACCAGCGTTGGCCAACGGCCCGAGCGCAATACCCGGAATGGTCGAACGCTTGTTCAGTACCCGCAGGTTATCGTCGCAACCGGTGGTGACGATATCCGGCTGCGAGAAAAAGGTGCCGCAGTTGTCGGTCACGGTCTTCTGCCAGTCGATCTGGTAGAAACCTTCAGCCGAGAGGTTTTCGGTGAGGCTCTGGGATACGTAGAACATGTTGACCGGGATCAGACCTTCCTTGATCTCGGCACCCGGACGGCGGAACGCGGACACGTCGATCGGGTTGATCGAGTTGATGCCGCCACCGATGAAGGTACTTTCGCCCCAGTTCACCACCTGCTTGCCCAGACGCACCGAACCCGGCTCATCGGCAATCGAGTAGTTGTGGTAAACGAAGGCGTCTAGGATCTGCCCGCCGGAAGAGCGCGCCGCGACGTCGCGGTTGTGGTTGCTGACGTCCTTGTATTCCAGGTCCTGATTCTGCAGCGCGAAGTCGTACCAGTATTTGCCCCGGACGAAGACCCCGGTGTCGCCGTATTTCAGTTCCAGATCATGGATGCCCTTGAAGATCTTCGAGAAGGCTTGCCCGCTCTTGAAGTTCAGGTGGCCGTTGTCGGAGGTCTGGGACAGGCCCTTGCCGCCGTTGTTGACACCAATAAGGTCCTTGTTCGGCTGCTGGGTCGAGATACTCATGCCCAGGGAGAGCGAGGAGTCGAACTGACCTTCGATTTCACCGACGTTGAAACTGACGCCGAATGCGGGCCCGGCGAGCGTAGAGGCAAGACTGACGGCCAGAGGCAGTTTAGCCCGGCGCCAGAACTGGTTTACTGATGTCATCGACGCTACTCCATGTGCATTATTGTTATGGCAGTGAGTACTTTTAAAAACGCCTGGAAGACCGGGAGCCAGTAGCCACCCGACGTCACTCCAAAGTTGCATCGCCCCTGTTCGTGCGTGTGCCCCGTTCTTAAAAATCCTTGAGCGGACTATAGCCAGCAGGGGGTACTGCTTGATCCCTCTAAAGTGTGATTTGCAGCTGCCGGCCACTCTGGAACAGTCCTTTCGCCAGTCCGACACATGTCGGCACGGCAAGGATGGCTGAATTTTTCGATTTAACAAGCCAAGCGCTTGCTTGGTGGGTCTGGCGCGCCGGTTTCGGCGCGCCAGCAGACACTCAAAGTGTCGAGAGGAAGGTGCTGTTGTTGGCCTGCCATTCGGTGATGTCGAGGCGGATGCGCTTCTTGTCGAGCTTGCCGACACTGGTCTTGGGAATTTCCGTAACAAGGGCGATCTGGCTTGGAATCGCCCACTTGCTCAAGTGCCCCAGCTCCACGAACGGCTTGAGGTGTTCCTTGAGCTCGCGCGCCCCGATCTCGTGCCCTTCGCGGATCACCAGCAGTGCAAACGGCCGCTCGCCCCATTGCGGATCGGCGATGCCCACCACTGCTACTTCACGTACCGCCACATGACGGCTGATCAGGTCTTCGAGGTCCAGCGAGGAAATCCACTCGCCGCCAGTCTTGATCACATCCTTGATGCGGTCGCGGATGTCGATCACGCCCATGCTGTCGAGCGTTGCCACATCGCCGGTGTGCAGCCAGCCGCCGGCCCAGAGCTCGGCGCCCTTCTGCGGTTCGTTGAAATAGCCTTCGGTGAGCCACGGCGCGCGCAGGACCAGTTCGCCCTGGGTTTCGCCGTCGGCGGGGAGGAAGTTGCCCTCGGCGTCGACGATCGCCGCTTCCACCAACGGCCCCGGCACACCGGCCTTGATCCGGTAAGTGGTGCGCTCATCTTCGGTGCCGGCCATCAACTCGTCGTTCAAATGCGCGCAGGAAACCAGTGGCCCGGTCTCCGACATGCCGTACGCCGCCGTCAGCTGAATGCCCCGGGCCTTGGCGGTTTCATACAGCGAACGGTTCAGCGCACTGCCACCGATGACGATCTTCCAGCCGCCGAAATCGGTGCCCTGTGCGCCTTTGGCGTTGAGCAGCATCTGCAGGATGGTCGGCACGCAGTGGGAGAACGTGACCTTCTCCTTGCGCCACAGCTCGACGAGGAATTCCGGGTCGTAACGCCCCGGGTAAACCTGCTTGAGCCCGAGCATGGTTGCCACGTACGGCAAACCCCAGGCATGCACATGAAACATTGGGGTGATCGGCATGTACACGTCGTTGGTGCCGAGCAGGCGCACGCTGTCGATCGCGCCCATGATGGTCGACACGCCCATGGTGTGCAGCACCAGTTGCCGATGGGTGAAGTACACGCCTTTCGGGTTGCCGGTGGTGCCGGTGGTGTAGAAGGTGGTAGCGACCGAGTTCTCGTCGAAATCCTCAAAGTCGTATTGCGCACTCGCAGCGGCCAGCAGTTGCTCATACTCGCCGACCAGGTTCGGCAGCTCGGCGGTCTTTTCCGGCAGATCGGTCAGCAGCAGGGTTTTCTCGACGGTGATCAGGTGCGGCGCGATGGCCTGGTACAGCCCGACGAACTCGCTGTTGACCAGCACGAAGCGGTCCTCGGCGTGGTTCATGGTGTAGAGGATCTGCTCCGGCGACAGACGCACGTTGATGGTGTGGATCACCGCGCCGATCATCGGAATGGCAAACATGCATTCGAGGTAGCGATGGCTGTCCCAGTCCATCACCGCCACGGTGTCACCCGCCTTCACCCCGGCCGCCGTCAATACGTTGGCCAGCCGCGCCACCCGCTCGATCAGGGTCGGATAGCTGTAGCGCAACTGGTCTCGGTAGATGATCTCGCGGGTTTTCTCGTAACGGGCGCCGGACATCAGCAGCCGTTTGATCAGCAATGGATACTGGTAGGCCCCATCGGCCGGGGGAATGACGCGAGTCTGCAACATATGAATCCCTTTTCTGGCTGCACGGTGTTGGCGTAGAGAGCGTTACTCTAGAGCCGTTATACCCCAGTCAAATCAGCCGAAGGAATGATTTGCACAGCCGTACAAATGCTAGCTTTGCGCCAGCATTTGTCGGTATTTCAGCGCCGTTCAGGCCGTTTGCCCTACAGCCGCTTCTGAAGGCGTCCGTGGGAAAACCAGCGCAGCAAGGAAGGTCAATGCGCCGAAACCCGCCAGAATCAAGTAAAGCCCGACAAACCCATGGCGCGGCTCGATGTAGGCAATGAGCGGAATCGCCGTCGCACTGGCGCCGAACGACAGGCAGTAACGCAGGGCGAAGACCCGCGATTGCCACTGCGGCGCGACGAAATTGGCGACCATCGAGTCGTTCACCGTCACCTGACCGAACACCACGAACATGAACGCCGCACCGAGCACGATCACTGCCCAGCCATCGACATACGCCATGGCGTACAACAGCGGCGCCTGAAACAGCGTCAACACAATAAACGGCCATTTCAGGCTGACTCGGTGCAGCACCTGGCCAATGCTCAACTGCGCGACTGCACCAAAGGCATACGCGAGGCTGACCACCACGCCGAGGGTTTGCGGCGAGGCGAACAGGTCATGCAGACGTTCCTGAAACAGCTTCGGATAGGTCATGGTGGTGGCGTTGAACACCACGCCACCGGTGGCCGTCGCCAGCGCCAGCACGCCGAATACCATGAGCATCGAAATCCGCTGCCCGGCAGCGCCCTTCAGTGCGGTGTGTGGACGCTGCGGGATCGGCTCTTCACGCACCTGCAAGGCAAAGCCGATTCCCAGCATGATCGCCACCACCCCCGGTAACACAAAGGCCGACCGCCAGCCGAACTGCGCCACCAGCAACCCGGTGATCAGCGCCGAGAACGCTACGCCGAGGTTGCCCCACATGCCATTGATGCCGATCTCCCGCCCGCGATTCTGCGCGTAGGCCACCAGCATCGCGGTGCCCACCGGGTGGTAGATCGCGGCGAAAATGCCGATCAGGGTCAACCCGATCACCAGCATCGTCGGGCTGGTGCTCAGCCCGGTGAAGATCGCCGAGGCGCCGATGCCGAAGAAAAACACCAGCATCATCTGCCGCCGACTCCAGTGATCGCCCAGCCAGCCGGCCGGTAACGAACAGGCGCCAAAGGCAATGAACCCACCCAGCGAAAGGCCGATCAGCGCGGCGTAGTCGAGGCCGAAGGCCTGGGTCATGCCGAGCACGGCGGCGGGGAAAATCAGCATGAACATGTGATCGATCACATGGGCGGCGTTGACGTAGCGAATGACGTTTCGAGATTGATTCATGGCGGCACGCTTGTGTTTGTTATGGGCGGATTGTTGTCAGCGGCTTTATGCTAAGTTGGCGAAAAAGCGCATACCTGCCAACCAGGTCATCGAATCCGACATGTTGATCAGCCACTTCGAACACGGTCCGGTGAGCGCCTATCCCCGGGATTATCTGGACGGCGCGCACCAGCCGCTGCATCTGCACCGCGAGGCGCAGTTGCTGTACGCCGTCCGAGGGATCATGCGGGTGGTCACCGACCTCGGTGCCTGGGTGATTCCGCCAAGCCGCGCAGTGTGGATTCCGCCGCAAGTCGCGCACGAGATATTCATGTCCGGCGATGTGCAGATGCGCTCGCTGTTCATTGCCCCCGAGCTGTCACCGGCCGGCCTGCAACAGTGCTGCGTGCTGGCGGTGACGCCGCTACTGCGCGAGTTGATCCTGCGCGCCGTTCAAGGCCCGCCGCACGCGGATAATCCGCTGATCCAGCAGTTGATGCTGGAAGAGCTCGCCAGCCTGGAAAACCTGCCGCTGCACATTCCAATGCCTACTGACCGACGCCTGCAGAACATCTGTCTGGCGTTGCTGCACACACCGGATCACCCCAACACCCTGGAAGACTGGGCGCAGCAGGTCGGCGCCAGCTCACGCACTCTGGCGCGGCTATTCCAGCGACAACTGAAGATGAGTTTCAACGCCTGGCGCCAGCAACTGCGCCTAATGGAAGCGCTACCGCGCCTGCTCGCCGGGCACAGCGTGCAGCGCGTGGCGCGGGATCTGGGTTACGGCAGCGCGCGGGCGTTCAGCGCGATGTTTCGCCGTTTGCTTGGGGACAATCCCCGGGAGTACCTGAATAATCTGAGCAAACTCAGCCAACTCGTGTAGGAATTCCCCATCTCCCTGTGGGAGCGAGCTTGCTCGCGAAAGCAATCTTCCAGTCACCTGTGATATCGACTGATCCGACGCCTTCGCGAGCAAGCTCGCTCCCACAGTTTTGATCGGGTTTCAGCTCTTAGTGCATCTCGGTAAACGCGATTTTCACGCCGAGAGCGATCAGCACCGCGCCCATGGTGCGGTCGAACCAATGGCCCATGCGGGCAAAACCGGCACGTACACGTTGCTGACTGAACAGCATCGCCACCAGGCAGAACCAGAAAGCGGTCGCAACGGCCAGGTAAACCCCGTAACCCGCCTGCACCGCCAGTGGCGTGTGCGGGTTGATCACCACGGTGAACAGCGACAGGAAGAACAGCGTGGCTTTCGGATTCAGACCATTGGTCACGAAGCCCGAGGTGAACGCGCCGCGCGCCGTGCGCACGCCGGCTTCCTTGTGCAGATCATCGGTAACGGTTTTCGCCGGCTGCGCGCGCAAGGCCTTGAAGCCGATATACAGCAGGTAAGCGGCCGCGGCCCATTTCAAGGCGTTGAACAGCACGATCGACTGCGACACGATCAGGCCGATGCCCAGCAGCGAATAACCCACATGCAGGAAAATCGCCGTGCCCACGCCCAGTGCGGTCCAGGTGCCGGCGCGACGCCCATGGGTCACGCTCTCGCGCACCACCACGGCAAAGTCCGGGCCGGGGCTGGCCACGGCCAGCAGATGGATCAGTGCAACGGTCAAGAACTCGGTCCAGTACATGGGGGCTCCTCTGGGGGTGATCATCAACTTGAACACATCGCCTGAATGCTTTTCCCCTGTGGGAGCGGGCTTGCTCGCGAATGGCGTTGTGTCAGGCAACCTTTATGGGTCTGACACGCCCTCTTCGCGAGCAAGCCCGCTCCCACAGGTTTTGTGAGCACCTCGGGCACTGCGTAACGTTTTGTTTCATCTGGTAGGCTCGGCAGATTACGCCTTCCGTTCCAAGCACAAAAGGTACAGTTGATGACGAACCCGCGCCGCGCCGTATTCCTCGATCACCCGTCACTGGATCTCGGCGATCTCGACCTCAGCCCGTTGCGCGCCTGCTTCAGCGACCTGCAACTGTTCGCCCAGACTGCGCCTGATCAAGTCGCCGAACGCCTGCACGGGGCCAGCGTGGCGATCACCAACAAGATCCGCATCGATGCCGCCACGATGGCCGCCAACCCGGATCTGCAACTGATCCTGATCACCGCCACCGGCACCAACAACGTCGATCTGGACGCGGCTCGCGCCCACGGCATCACCGTGTGCAACTGTCAGGGTTACGGCACGCCGTCGGTGGCGCAACACACGATCATGCTGCTGCTCAACCTCGCCACCCGCCTCGCGGATTATCAAAAAGCCGTCGGCGAAGGTCGCTGGCAGCAGGCCAGACAGTTCTGCCTGCTCGACTATCCGATCGTCGAACTGGAGGGCAAAACCCTCGGCCTGCTTGGTCATGGCGAACTCGGCGGTGCGGTCGCGCGACTGGCCGAAGCATTTGGCATGCGTGTATTGCTCGGACAGATTCCGGGCCGCCCGGCGCGGCCGGACCGTCTGCCGCTGAACGAATTGCTGCCGCAGATCGACGCCCTGACCCTGCACTGTCCGCTCAACGAACACACCCGGCACTTCATCGGCGCCCGCGAGCTGGCGGCGATGAAACCCGGCGCCTTTGTGGTCAACACCGCTCGCGGTGGTTTGATCGACGAGCAAGCCTTGGCCGCCGCGTTGCGCAACGGTCACCTTGGCGGCGCCGCCACCGACGTGCTCAGCGTCGAACCGCCGGTCAACGGCAATCCGCTGCTGGCCGCCGACATTCCACGGCTGATCGTCACTCCGCACAACGCCTGGGGCAGTCGCGAAGCGCGGCAACGCATCGTCGGCCAATTGACCGAAAACGCCCAGGCATTCTTCAGCGGTAAAGCGCTGCGGGTCGTCAGTTGATAAACTGCGGCACTTTTTTTCCAAGGAGCAGTTATGGATCCGCGCAGTGAAGTACTGCTTCGTCAGGCCGAGTTATTCCAGGGTTCGCTGTTGTTGGCCGGTTTGCCTGCCGACGATCTGCTCGGGCGCCTGCCCAATGCGTTCGGCTGGTGCTGGCATGCCGGCGATCAGGCCGCTCTCGATGCGCGCTTCGAAGGTCGCAGCCATTTCGGCGTAAACGTGCCGGAGCGCGAGTTCGACAGCGCCGTGGTGTTTTTGCCCAAGTCCAAGGATCTGACCGATTACATCCTCAATGCCGTGGCCGCACGTCTGCCCGGGCGCGAGGTGTTTCTGGTCGGGGAAAAACGCAGCGGTATCGAGGGTGCGTCCAAGCAACTCAACCCGTTCGGCAAGCCGCGCAAACTCGACAGCGCCCGTCACTGCCAACTGTGGCAGGTCACCGTGGCCAACGCGCCTGAAGCAAAATCGCTGGAAAGCCTGGCGCAGACTTATGAGCTGCCGCTGGCCGAAGGCCCGCTTAAAGTCATCAGCCTGCCGGGCGTGTTCAGCCATGGTCGACTGGACCGCGGCAGCGCCCTGCTGCTTGAGCATCTGGACAAACTGCCGAGCGGTCATCTGCTGGATTTCGGTTGTGGCGCCGGGGTTTTGGGCGCGGCGGTCAAACGGCGTTATCCGCACAATGAGGTGACTTTGCTCGACGTCGATGCCTTCGCCGCCGCCAGCAGTCGCCTGACGTTGGCGGCCAACGGTCTGGACGCCGAAGTGCTGACCGGCGACGGTATCGACGCTGCACCGATGGGTTTGAACGCGATTCTGAGCAACCCGCCGTTCCATGTCGGCGTGCACACCGATTATTTCGCTACCGAAAACTTGCTGCGAAAAGCGGCCAAACATCTGAAAAACGGCGGCGAACTGCGCCTGGTTGCGAACAGCTTCCTGAAGTATCAGCCGCTGATCGAAGAGCATCTGGGCGTGTGTGCGATCAAGGCCGAAGGCAATGGTTTCCGGATTTACCGGGCCAAGCGCGGCTGAAAATTTGTTCTTGCTCTATCGGTTTTGCGAAGGCAGAATCCGCTCCGTCCTAGGGGAGTAGTCTCCCACGAGCGCCAAGCTCGTCCGGCATACGTCAACATACTTGATCCTCAGATCATGGCGTATGCGACCCAAGCGTCCGCACCAGACGGATCGCAGGGTTTGACAAGACCTATGACACGCACACCTTACCCGGGGCGGGAAGGCTGTACGTGTCATAGCCGTGTCGACCCGCCCCTTAGGAAAATCCTGATGCTGGACTCGTTACTCGTTCCCACCGCAATCGTTGCCTTGGCCGAAATCGGCGACAAGACGCAACTGCTCGCGCTGATTCTCGCCGCTCGCTTTCGCAAACCCTGGCCGATCATTGCCGGTATCGTCGCTGCGACCCTGGCCAACCACGCGGCAGCCGGTGCGGTAGGCGCCTGGTTCGGCAGCTTCTTCTCAGACTCGGTCCTGCACTGGATTCTCGCCGCGAGCTTCACCGCCACTGCGCTGTGGACGCTGGTCCCGGACAAGATGGACGACGATGAAGCCAGCACCGCACGCAAGTTCGGCCCCTTCCTGACCACGCTGATCGCGTTTTTCCTCGCGGAAATCGGCGACAAGACGCAGATCGCCACCGTGATGCTGGCGGCGCAATACCCTGAGCTGTGGCTGGTGATTATCGGCACCACCTTGGGCATGTTGATTGCCAACGTGCCGGTGGTATTGGCGGGTAACTTTGCCGCGGAGAAATTGCCACTGACCTTGATCCGTCGCCTGGCGGCTTCGGCGTTCCTGATTCTGGCGATCGTGGCGGTGTACAAGGCGATGCAGAGCAGTGGCTGGATTTAACCCCTGAGCCGTGATCTGACAATTAACTGTGGCGAGGGGATTTATCCCCGATGGGGCGCGAAGCGCCCCCAAACCTGCCTCCTCAGAGTGTCAGACATAACGCATTTGCAGGTTTTGGGGCTGCTTCGCAGCCCATCGGGGATAAATCCCCTCACCACAATAAAGCCAGTTCCCTTCAAGCCCCGACGGACTCAGGATTTAGGGGCTTTCTCGTACAACGGCATCACCTTCGGAATCGCTGCCTGCAGCGAGGCGATCCGGCTGGACGAGGCCGGGTGGGTGCTCATGAACTCCGGCGGTGCGCCTTCCGAAGCCTTGCTCATCTTGTTCCACAAGGTGATCGCCGCATTCGGGTTGTACCCGGCGCGGGCGGCCAGTTCCAGGCCGATCAGGTCGGCTTCGTTTTCGTTGGCACGGCTGTTGGGCAAGGTCATGCCGTAATTGGCCACGGCGTCGGCCAGCGCCAGGCTGTCCTGACCCAGACCGAGCAACGCACCGGCACCCTGTTTGGCCATTTCAATGCCATAGGCTTTGGACATCGCCTCACGACCGTGCTCGCGCAGGGCGTGGGCGATTTCATGGCCCATGACCGCCGCGATTTCATCGTCGGTCAGCTTCAGGCTGTCGATCAGCCCGGTGTAGAAAATGATCTTGCCGCCAGGCCCGCAGTTTGCGTTGAGCTCGTCGCTCTTGATCAGATTGACTTCCCACTGCCACTGCGCCGCATCCGGGCGGAAGTTCGGTGCCTGGGCGATCAGCCGGTTGGCAATCGCCTGAACCCGCTTGGCCTCCGGGCTGGTCTTGTCCAGCACGCCTTTGCTCGACGCCTCGCCGACGGTCTTCTGATAGGACTGGGCATACATCTGGTCGACCTCTTGCGAGGACAGCATGCTGAACATGTACTGCTTGCGCTCCACACCGACGGCTCCGCCGCTGGTGGTGTTGACCGACTGACAACCGGCCAGCAACAGCGCTGCGCTCAGTGCACTTACAACCAATGTCTTGTTCATTCAAAAGCTCCCTGAAAACCTGCCGCGTATCGTAGGGGGTGAATTGTATCGGCGCCAGATACAACAGACGTGTTGCAGCGTCTTTCGGAAGTTTCCCACCGCTGTTGTCGTAAAAAATTCACAGCACCCGGCAAGTCTGCTGCCGCTGCGTCGCGCACCGATCCATTTGCGACATCCTCCGCCCTTTGTTCCGCTCAACGCTCATGGCGCCATGCCTGCTGCCGATACAACAGCGCAGACGTCCTCTTGCGTGCGGAGCTCCCATGAAGTTCAAGTCGATCCAGTTTTCCGTGGCCGCCCTGGCCGGCGCCATCGTCCTCAGCGTGGTCGCCGCGCTGGTGCTGTACGCGCTGTTTTCCGGTGCCCGCACTCAAGACATGGTGCAACAGCGCACCCAGGCGCAGTTCGAACAAGTCATCGAACAGCGCCTGACCTCGCTGGCGCAGACTCAGGTCAGCCAGATCCAGCGCGAACTCGAAGCGCCGTTGCTGATTGCCGGCGGACTGGTGCGGGTCAACGCGCTGCTCGGCACACCGGGCGCCGACGGTCAGCCGCGACTGACCATCAGCCGCGAGCAACTGATCAGCCTGATCAAGGAGAACGTCGAGCAGAACCCGAAGATTCTCGGCACCTACATCGGCTGGGAAAAAAACGCCCTGGATCACAATGACGCGGCCTACGTCGGCAGCGCCGTGACCGGTATCGATCCCGCCAACGGACGCTTCCTGCCGTGGTGGTTCCGCAATACCGACGGCAGTCTGGGCGTGGACAAACTGGCCGATGTCGACGATCAGAAAACCCTGTCCACCGGGGTGCGCGCCAGTGAGTACTACCTCTGCTCCAAGGAAACGAAAAAGCCCTGCGTGATCGATCCGGCGCCGTACAAGGTCGGTGACAAGGTCGTGATGCTCGCCTCCTTTATTGAACCGATCATGCTCAACGGCGCATTCCAGGGCATCGTCGGCGCCGACCTGTCGGTGAACTTCATCCAGGACATGCTCCTCGGCGCCAACCAGAAGTTGTACAGCGGCGCCGGGCAAATGGCTCTGATCGGCGGCAACGGCCGGATCGTGGCTTACACCAAGGATCCGAGCAAATTCGGTGAAAAGGTCAGCGACATTCTCGACGCCGAGCAGATCGCCAACATGGCCAATCTCAAACGCGGCGAAGTCACCTACTCGGTCAACAAGGACAAGGGCCGCATCGAGCTGTACCTGCCGTTCGGCATCGGCCAGACCGACGCGCGCTGGACCCTGATGCTGCAACTGCCGCTGAACGCAGTGATGGCGGATCTGCAAAAACTCCAGGCCGACCTTGATGCACAACGCAAGTCCGACACCTTCGGCATGGCCATGGTCGGCCTGATCATCGCCGCCATCGGTTTGTTGGTGATCTGGCTGGTGGGGCACGGCATCGCCCGGCCACTGAAGCAGATGGTCGCCATGCTCGATGACATCGCCAAAGGTGAAGGCGACCTGACCCGTCGCTTGAGCAGTGATCGCAGCGATGAACTCGGCTCGATTGCCAAAGGTTTCAACACCTTCCTCGCCAAGTTGCAGGCGATGATCACGCAGGTGGTGACGTCAGTGCAGAGCGTCAGCGATTCCTCCGAGCACACTGCCGACATCGCGATTCGCACCAACATCGGCATTCAGAAACAGATGGCCGAGATCGATCAGGTCGCCACGGCGGTGCAGGAGATGACCGCCACCGCGCAAGACGTGGCGCGCAACGCTACCCAAGCGGCTCAGGCAGCGAGCCATGCGGATCAGGCCGCCGGTCAGGGCATGCAGATCGTCCGTGATACGTCGAACTCGATTGGTGCGCTGGCGCTGGAAATCGGTAAAGCGGTGGACGTGGTGCAGACGCTGGCCAAGGACAGCGAGAACATCAACGCGATCCTCACCGCGATTCGCGGGATCGCCGAGCAGACCAACCTGCTGGCGCTGAACGCGGCGATCGAAGCGGCGCGGGCCGGCGAGCAGGGTCGCGGTTTTGCCGTGGTGGCGGACGAGGTGCGCAATCTGGCGCAGAAGACCCAGAAGGCCACCGAAGAAATCCAGAGCATGATCCAGCAACTGCAACAGGGCACCCGCGATGTGGTGCGGGTCATGGAAGACAGCCAGAACCGCACCGACGAAAGCGTGCAGCACGCGGCGAAAGCGGCCGAGGCGCTGGAGACGATTACTCAGGCGGTGTCGGTGATCAATGACATGAACACGCAGATTGCCAGTGCCGCTGAAGAGCAGAGCGCAGTGGCGGATGACATCAACCGTAACGTGATCAATATCGGTCAGGTGGCGAATGAAGTGGCGGGCGGTGCGGATGAGTCGAGTTCGGCCAGTGCCGGCCTGACTAAATTGGCGGAGCAGCAGCGGCGGTTGATCAATCAGTTCAAGGTCTGATCCAAAGGCCCCTTCGCGAGCAAGCCCGCTCCCACAGTAATTTTGCGGCGTTCACAAAACCTGTGGGAGCGGGCTTGCTCGCGAAGAGGGCGGCACAGCATCAAATCAACCCGGAGTCAGACACTCCGGCCCATTGAGCTTCGGATCATTCACCAGATTCGCCAGCACCCGCTCGCGCAATGCCGCCGGCTCACTGGCGAGCAAGCCCTGCAGCACATGCAACGGCGTCGCGGGATCGAGCCATGCCGCCTGCCCTGCCTCATCAAGAATCAACGGTCGGCGCTGACTGGCCGCCGGCTGCGTGATGACGGCGGTGCTCAGCCACACCTGCTCCTGCACCGGATACGCCTCCCAGATCGCCGCGAAAAACAGCGACGAGCCCTCCCCCGGCGTCAGCCAGTACGGGCGCTTGCGCAGATTGCCGCGCCATTCGTAGAAACCGTTGGCCGGCAACAGACAACGACGCAGGCGCAGCGCCTCGCGGAACATCGGTTGCTCGGCGACGGTTTCGGCCCGGGCATGCGCCGGGGTACGCGACAGATCGGTCAGCCACGGTGGCGTCAGCCCCCAACGGGCGCGGGCCAGGGTGCGTTGGCCGTCGGCCTCGGCACGCAGCATCAACACCGAATCATTGGGGGAAATGTTCCACTGCGCCTGCTGATCGGCGGGAAATCCGGGCAGGGCCGCGAAATCGCGGTTCCAGCGAAACAGGGCATAACGTCCACACATGGGGCAACACGACTCAGAAAAAAAACGAACGCCAGCCTAACAGACCAGCGTCCCGGGGAAGCTCTCCGGTTCATCGCCGGGCAGCGGCAGCGCGGCATTGTACGCGGTGATCAGTTCGCGGGCGTATTCGGCCTGATCGTTTTCGACCGACAGCCCCAGCAGGCCAAAAATCGGCAATTCCCCCGTGCCGCCGAGCAGATCGCGGCCCACCAGGTGCGCTTCGATGCCTTCACTGGCGAGCATGCCCTTGAGCATCTCGCCCTCCATCAGGTTTTCCGGCTCGTAGATTCGCTGCATGGGCGCCCCTCACTCGTTTTCGCTGAAGACTTCCAGAAACCAATCCTCGCCATGCACCTGCAAGACAAACGTAATCGGTCGGCAACACACCTGACAGTCCTCGATGTAGGTCTGATCGCCTGCGGACAGGTCCACCGTCGTCTCGACCTCTTCACCACAATACGGACATTCATACAGTGCGCTTTCCAGCATCGCGGTCTCCCAGGTGACTTGTGCGTATAATCGCCGGTCTATTTGCAGGGCTATTTTTGTCTGGCTACTTTTTCAGACCGTGCCCCGTTGGTTTTCGATCAAAACCTTTACTTACCCTAGCCGTTTCCAACAAGAGAGCATGATGGGCGAATTCGATGCCATCCGACCTTACGACGACAGCGAAGTACCTGCGGTACTGGCAAGACTGCTCGGCGACAAGGCGTTTCTAGATATCCTCACCCACTTCCGCTTCCCGCGTTTTGCCGGTGCCTTCGGCTGGATGCTCAAACCACTTATAGCCCATCGGTTGCGTCGTGAGTTTGCCGACGTGACCTCCGTGGCCACTTTGCAGGACAAAGTCGAGTTCTACGTCGACCACACCATCGAGCGCGCCACTGATGGCGTGACCTACACCGGTGTCGAGCAATTCAAGTCCGGCAGCGCCTACCTGTTCATCGCCAACCACCGCGACATCGTGATGGACCCGGCCTTCGTCAACTACGCGGTGTACCACGCCGGCCTGCCGACCCCGCGCATCGCGATCGGCGACAACCTGCTGCAGAAGCCCTTCGTCAGCGACCTGATGCGCCTGAACAAGAGCTTTATCGTGCACCGCTCGATCACCGGACGTCGCGAGAAGATGGCGGCGTATCAATTGCTGTCGGCGTACATCAACCACTCGATCCGCAACGATTGCGCCTCGATCTGGATCGCGCAGGCTGAAGGCCGGGCAAAGGACGGCGACGACCGTACCGAGTCGGCGATCCTCAAGATGTTCCACATGAGCCGCAAGGACGAGCCGTTCGGTGAAGTGATTCAGTCGCTGAACCTGACCCCGGTGTCGATCAGCTACGAATACGACCCGTGCGATCAGGCCAAGGCCCGCGAGTTGTACATCCGCGCCACCACCGGCACCTACGCCAAGGCGCCGGGCGAGGATGACGTGAGCATTGCCAAGGGCATCACCGGTTATAAGGGCCGGGTGCACGTGAACTTCGCCGCGCCGATCACCGAGCTGTTCGAAGACACCAAGCAATTGGCGGTCGAGATGGACAAGCAGATTCTCGGCGGATATCGCCTGTTCCCGGTGCATTACCTGGCGTATGCGATGTGGGCCGATGCCGATCCGCAATTGAACGTGCCGAAGGCTGCCGAGCTGTTCCCGGCTGATGAACTGGCCAAGGCGCAGGAAGAATGGCAGCGCCGCCTGGACGCCTGCCCTGAGGAGCACCGTCCTTATCTGGTGCTGCAATATGCGACGCCGGTGCGCAATCAGTACCGGGTGAAGGCTGGGTTGCCGTTGTAAACAGGCATAGCGGAGCCCCTGTGGCGAGGGGATTTATCCCCGATGGGTCGCGAAGCGGCCCCAGGATTCTGCCTGAATAATCATGGGCCTGCTGCGCAGGCCATCGGGGATAAATCCCCTCGCCACAAGGTTTTGCATTCGCTTCAGAAGCGCGTGCTGATCCAGGAGACGATCAGGGCCAGGCCGAGGCAGGCAAAACCGAAGCGGTAGAAAAAGCGGTTCATGCGCAACGTCGCCCAATCCAGAATCGGCTCGGCATTCGGTTGAGCCTGGCGTTGCGCGGCGATGCTGGCCATGGCGCGTTGTTCACGACGGCGGGTCGCGTGCAGCAGCCAACTGCCGGGGAAGGCCAGTGCCAACGCCAGCAGGTTGATCAATTTGGCGGGATGGGCGGTAAACAGCGTCATCAAGTGCAGCGACATCACAGACCTCGGAACTGAATCGGTGTGGCAGGCGCCCGATCGACGACCGCGGCGCGGATTCTACCGAAACACGCCTCCACTACCCTACCCTTTGCGACAAATAACCTGACAATCGACCGATGGCTGTCCTGTGTCACGGCATCGTCATTTACATCGGCCACCATGCGCGCCTCGAAACACACATGGAACGCGACATGCTGCACGCCGAAAACCAGGATCGCCTGTACCTCATCACCCCGACCGACGAACAACAAAGCCTCGTCGGCAGCCTCGCCTTCAATGTTCAGGATCGCCACTGGCTGGTGTATTGCGCCCTCGGCGGGCATCAGCATGCGGATTTGCCGGAGACGGATTTGCTGACGGGTGTCAGCGTGCTTGATTTTTATTCCCAAGCTGCCTGAAAAGTAAAAGCTCCCTCACCCTAACCCTCTCCCGGAGGGAGAGGGGACTGACCGAGTTGTTTATTCGAGGTGCATCGACCTGAAAACTCGAGGTGAACGCCGGTTCTGAAAAGCCCCCGATCGGCTCCCTTCCCCCTCGCTCCCCTGGGGGAGAGGGCTGGGGTGAGGGGGTACGATTCCATGCCCCACAAAAAAGCCCGGAGCCATCACTGGCGCCGGGCTTTTTCACATCAGCCGAACAGCTTACTCGGCGAGGATCTGACCCACGGTCGGGTCCTTGAACAGACGGGTCAAGGCATCGCTCAACACGTCGCTGACCAGCTTGGTGTTGGTTTCCTGGTTAGGCGCCATGCCGAAACGCTGGTCCAGCGAAGCGCCGTAGCGGCCGCTGTAGCGACGGTTGCCGCTCTGCACGTCGGAGCGGAAGGTCGCGCCGATGGTGGCTTCGGTCACGTACATGCCTTCTTTCGGCGACTGGTACTTCAGCTCGGTCAGGGTCACGGTCAGTTGCGGCGCGTTCATCCCGTTGCTGGTCGGGGTGAAGCCGAGCAGACGCACGGCGGCTTCAGCCTGCGCCTGCAACTTGGGCAGGATCTGCTCACGCTGCACGGTGATCGCGCTGGTTTCCGGGTACAGGCCGCCGCGGGTGCCGAGGGTTGGCGACGGACGACCGTCAACCACACGCACCACCACTTGCTGGCCATGGCCGACCGGGGCCAACTGCGTGGTCAGCTTCGGTTCCGGGCTCAGTTGTTGCGGGCTGTGGGCGCAGCCAACCAGGGTCAAACTGGTCACAGTGATCAAACCGAACAACAGGCGTTGCAACATGCTCTTTTCTCCAGAATCAGGCACAAACAGGCCGGCAGTATAGCGGTGGGCCACTGCGGGTCACCAGCACCCGACAGTGAATACTCAAATGTCTGACCCAGCCGTGGGAATGCGGTTCCTGTCACAGATTATTCACCGCCCATACACGTTGGCGTCACGGCCGCCCGGCAAGCTTCAAACCAGTCCTCCAACAAGGTACTCGGCCATGCGCTATCTGATCTCGTTGTTCGCCCCACGCCCACTGCACCGCAGCTTTGCCCTGCTCGATCGCAACGGTCATTGCCAGGCATTCAAACAGTGCAGCCTGCAACCGATGGGCGATGGTTGGGTGGAAATCGAAGAAATCCGCCTCAACTGGTTGCACCAGCCACTGCCCGCCAGCGCCCGCGTCATACCGTCGCAGCCCCGCGCACGCGTGCAAGCGATGTTGAGCATCTGACCGGATGCCTAATAAAAGTCATTAAACACGAGCAACTGCCCGCATTTCTTCGATACAATCTCCCCCCGATTATAAGGACGTCTCCTGATCGGGCCCCGCAACACCGTCAATGCGCATGCATCGACACCCAAATCGCCCACAGAGAGCCGCCCACACAGATCGAGTGAAGTTGGCGCGCTTGCCTGTTCTTCCGGCAAAAACCCCGCTTTTCGCGAATCTGCAGAGCTGTCATGACGCTCGGCCACCGCGTTGTTTTGCCCTTGCGGGCGGGGTGCCAGGCCTGGACAGCCCTTTTTTGAGGTTCACGTCTTCAAAAGAGCGTGAAAAAAACGGGTTTTCACAACTTCACAAGAGTGTGGCGAGCAAATGAAAAGTTTTGCGTCTGAACATGCACCATTAGCGTCTGAAACAGCCCAACGACACAGGACCGGGTATACCTCGAACATCGGAGCCTGAAGCCTGTCCGCTACGGATTTGGTTGCACAAAAACGGATGTCTCGACCATAAGTCGAATTGCCAGCCGCGTGCTGAAATGAGTTCATGGAGCTCTTGAAGCCAGGCCGCATGCATCCGTCGAAGTTGCGAAAAATTGCGAAGATTCGGACATGACGAACCTGACCATGGGTACCCGGGGCGCAACTGACCTGCCCCGTCACTCCCTGGCAGCCATGCCGACAATTTGGTGCTGCAGATTTTGGAGACGCGTTAAATGGCGCATAACGAAGCAGTCGACGTAGTTCTGGTTGGGGCGGGCATCATGAGTGCCACCCTGGCAGTACTGCTCAAAGAGCTCGACCCGGCGATCAAGCTGGAAGTCGTCGAGTTGATGGATTCCGGTGCTGCGGAGAGTTCCAACCCGTGGAACAACGCCGGTACCGGCCACGCCGGCCTGTGCGAGCTGAACTACACGCCGCAGGCAGCCGACGGCAGCGTCGATATCAAGAAAGCCGTGCACATCAACACCCAGTTCGAAGTGTCCAAACAGTTCTGGTCGTACCTGACCAAGAAAGGCACCTTCGGCTCGTGCAAATCCTTCATCAGCCCGGTGCCGCACCTGAGCTTCGTTCAGGGTGACAAAGGCGTGTCGTTCCTCAAGGAACGCTTCAACGTGCTGCACAAGCACCACGCCTTCTCCGACATGGAATACACCGAAGACAAGGCCAAGATGGCCGAGTGGATGCCGCTGATGATGCCGGGCCGCTCGCCGGATGAAGTCCTGGCCGCCACCCGCGTGATGAATGGCACCGACGTCAACTTCGGCGCTCTGACCAATCAGTTGCTCAAGCACCTGACCAGCGCACCGGACACCCAGGTCAAATACTGCAAGCGCGTCACCGGCCTCAAGCGTAACGGCGCCGGCTGGACCGTCAGCATCAAGGACGTCAACAGCGGCGCCAGCCGTGAAGTCGACGCCAAGTTCGTCTTCCTCGGCGCTGGCGGCGCGGCTCTGCCATTGCTGCAGGCTTCGGGCATCGAAGAAAGCAAAGGCTTCGGCGGCTTCCCGATCAGCGGCCAGTGGCTGCGTTGCGACAACCCGGAAGTGGTCAAGCACCACCAGGCCAAGGTCTACAGCCAGGCGGCAGTCGGTTCGCCACCGATGTCGGTGCCGCACCTGGACACCCGTGTGGTCGATGGCAAGAAATCCCTGCTGTTCGGGCCATACGCCGGTTTCACCACCAAGTTCCTCAAGCACGGTTCCTTCATGGACCTGCCGCTGTCGGTTCGCGCCGGCAACATCGGCCCGATGCTGGCAGTGGCGAAGAACAACATGGACCTGACCAAATATCTGGTCAGCGAAGTGATGCAATCGATGGAGCAGCGTCTGGAATCCCTGCGCCGCTTCTACCCTGAGGCGAAAGCCGAGGACTGGCGCCTGGAAGTGGCCGGCCAACGGGTACAGATCATCAAGAAAGACCCGAAAAAGGGCGGCATCCTGCAATTCGGTACCGAACTGGTTGCGGCGAAAGACGGCTCCCTCGCCGCCCTGCTCGGCGCTTCGCCAGGTGCTTCGGTAACCGTTTCGATCATGCTCGAGCTGATCGAGAAATGCTTCCCGGCCAAGGCCAAGGGTGAGTGGGCGGCCAAACTGGCGGAAATCTTCCCGGCCCGCGAGAAGGTTCTGGAAACCGATGCTGCGCTGTATCGCAAGATCAACACGCAGAACAACATCGCTTTGGAACTGGTTGAAGAAAGCAGCGAGACCCCAAGCTTCGCTTGATCTTGCGGCATAAAAAACGCCCCGTACTCAGTGAGTGCGGGGCGTTTTTTTTGCTGGGATAAAAACCAATACTGCTGGCTCACCAACACTTGTGGTGAGGGGATTTATCCCCGATCGGCTGCGCAGCAGTCGCAAAACCATTGATGCGATTTACCTGACACCCTTGCACTCAGGCTTCGGGGCCGCTACGCAGCCCATCGGGGATAAATCCCCTCGCCACAGATATCGGGTGATCTCAACCGCGAGCCTTGTCGATCAGCTCGATGTACTCGGCCGCGTTACGCTGATCCTTGATCAGCTCAACGAAGGTCTGACCGTGCTCGTCCTTGCCATCCACGTCATAACCGGCAGCCACGAAGAACGTCAGGAAGCGCTCGAAATCGTCGATGCGCAAGCCACGATAGGCCTTGATCAGTTTGTGCAGCGACGGCGAAGTGGCGTCGACCGGTTCAAAATCGAGGAACAGCTTGATCTGCTCATCGCCGATCTCGTCACCAATCACCTGTTTCTTATCTTTACGCATTGCCGACTCCAGCTCGCAGACATTACACGGGGCGGGCAGTTTACCCCTGCCCTGCCACCCGGCTCAACGCGCACGAACCGCTCCGGTGTGCAGATCGGCCCAGATGTGGCCGTTGGCGTAACTGAGGAACTGTACATACACCGTGTCGTTGCGCAGCAGATCGATCACCACCCGGTACTGGGCCAGCGGGTAAAACAGGGTCAGGGTTTTGCTCTTGTCGTCATAAGCCGGTTTTTTCAGGCTTTTGCTTTCGCCATCGAAATTGACCAGCACCTGGGCGATGGTTGCGCCCTTGTTCAGCGACTTGCCCTTGAGGCGGATCATCAGCGGCGACGTGACCGGAATCGGCTGCTGATTGGACTGGCGTTGTGCGCCGACCACCACCGAATAATCGGTGACCTGCAGCAATTGTTGCTGCTCGGGTTCGGCATCGCGCAGGGTCAGGTCGTCCGGCGGCAGGAATTGACTGTGCATCGGTGCCGGGGCGGCGGCCAGAGGCAGGCTGAGGGTCAGCAACAGGGCGGCAAGACTGCGGATCAGAAGGCTCATGACAGGCTCCGGGGGCGGGGCGGAGCACTCTAGCATGGGTGTAGCAGATGGATCAGCACACACAAAACAACTGTAGGAGTGAGCCTGCTCGCGATAGCGTCGTATCAGTCAACATCAACATTGCTGACAGATCGCTATCGCGAGCAGGCTCACTCCTACAGGGGATAGTGCAGGGTTCTTACATGCCTTTAACGGCAAAGATCCCGTTGGCGTTGCGCCAGTAACCTTTGTAGTCCATGCCGTAACCGAAGATGTAGCGGTCAATGCACGGCAGGCCGACGAAGTCTGCCTTCAGATCAGGACGCGCCTTGCGGTCGTGATCCTTGTCGATCAGCACGGCGGTGTGCACTTTGCGCGCGCCGGCGTGTTTGCAGAAGTCGATGATCGCGCCCAGGGTGTGACCTTCGTCGAGGATGTCGTCGATGATCAGCACGTCGCGGTCGATGAACGAGACTTCCGGCTTGGCTTTCCAGAACAGGTCGCCGCCGCTGGTTTCGTTGCGATAACGGGTCGCGTGCAGGTAGGACGCTTCCAGCGGGAATTGCAGGTGAGTCAGCAGTTTTCCGGAGAAGATCAGGCCGCCGTTCATCACGCAGAACACCACCGGGTTGCTGTCGGCCAGTTGTTCGTTGATTTGTGCACCGACGCGGGCGATGGCGGCCTCGACTTCAGATTCGGTGTACAGGCAGTCAGCCTCTCGCATGATTTGACGGATATGCTCGAGATCAGCGGACATGGCGCTCTCCAGGGGGATGTTTTCGGAAAAGCGGGCAAAGGTACGCATCCCGTGAGGTCGAATCAAGCCTTAATGGACTAACGTACTCAATGTCCTATAGGACATCACCCTCGGATAGATTAATCTAGGCCGGTTTTTTTGCCCGCCGCCGGAGTTTTTCCATGCCCATCCTCGAGATCCGCCACCCGCTGATCCGCCATAAACTCGGCCTGATGCGCCGCGCCGATATCAGCACCAAGAATTTCCGTGAGCTTGCTCAGGAAGTCGGCGCCCTGTTGACCTATGAAGCTACAAAAGATCTGCCGCTCGAATCCTACGATATCGCAGGTTGGTGCGGCACTGTGTCGGTGGAGAAAATCGCCGGCAAGAAGATCACCGTCGTGCCGATCCTGCGCGCCGGCATCGGCATGCTCGAAGGCGTGCTGAGCCTGATCCCGGGTGCCAAGGTTTCCGCTGTGGGCGTTGCCCGCAATGAAGAAACCCTGCAAGCGCACACTTATCTGGAAAAACTGGTTCCGGAAATCGACGAACGGCTGGCGATGATCATCGACCCGATGCTCGCCACCGGCAGCTCCATGGTCGCGACCATCGATCTGCTGAAAAAAGCCGGTTGCAAGGACATCCGCGCAATGGTGCTGGTGGCCGCGCCGGAAGGCATTGCCGCTGTGGAACAGGCTCACCCGGACGTGACCATCTACACCGCTTCCATCGATGAGCGTCTGAACGAACACGGTTACATCATCCCAGGGCTTGGCGATGCCGGTGACAAGATCTTCGGTACCAAGCAGAAGGACGCGTGAGCATGCAGCAAGAGTTCAACGATCCGCTCTGGCGCACGGTGCTGTCCGGCGCCCAGATGCTGTTCGTAGCGTTCGGCGCCCTGGTGCTGATGCCGCTGATCACCGGCCTTGACCCGAACGTGGCACTGTTCACCGCGGGTCTGGGGACGATTCTGTTCCAGATCGTCACCGGGCGTCAGGTGCCGGTGTTCCTCGCGTCGAGCTTTGCCTTCATCACCCCGATCATTCTCGCCAAGGGCCAGTTCGGCCTCGCCGCGACCATGGGCGGCGTGATGGCAGCCGGTTTCGTCTACACCTTCCTCGGCCTCGCCGTGAAAATCAAAGGCACCGGTTTCATTGACCGTCTGCTGCCGCCAGTGGTGATTGGCCCGGTGATCATCTCCATCGGTCTGGCCATGGCGCCGATTGCCGCGAACATGGCGATGGGCAAGGCGGGTGACGGTTCCGAGCTGATCCACTACCAGACCGCGATGATGATCTCGATGCCGGCCCTGCTGACCACGTTGATCGTGGCGGTGTTCGGTAAAGGCATCTTCCGTCTAGTGCCGATCATTTCCGGCGTGCTGGTCGGTTTTGCCATGTCGTTCTATTTCGGCGTGGTCGATACCGCGAAGATTGCGGCGGCGCCATGGTTCGCCCTGCCGCACTTCACCGCTCCGGAGTTCAACTGGCAGGCGATCCTGTTCATCGTTCCGGTGGCGCTGGCTCCGGCCATCGAGCACATCGGCGGAGTGATCGCGGTGGGTAGCGTGACTGGTCGTGACTATCTGAAGAAACCGGGCCTGCATCGCACCCTGCTCGGCGACGGCATCGCCACCACGGCGGCCGGTCTGTTTGGCGGCCCGCCGAACACCACCTACGCCGAAGTGACCGGCGCGGTGATGTTGACCAAGAACTACAACCCGAAAATCATGACCTGGGCGGCGATCTTCGCCATCACCCTGGCGTTCATCGGCAAGTTCGGCGCGCTGCTGCAAAGCATTCCGGTGCCGGTGATGGGCGGGATTCTGTGCCTGCTGTTCGGCTCGATCGCGGCGGTGGGGATGAACACCCTGATCCGTCACAAGATCGACCTCGGTGAGGCGCGCAATCTGGTGATCGTGTCGGTGACCCTGGTGTTCGGTATCGGCGGTGTGCTGGTCGGCACCGGCACTGGCCCGGACGACTTCGGCCTCAAAGGCATCGCGCTGTGCGCGGTGGTGGCGATTGCGCTGAACCTGATTCTGCCGGGCAATGATGGCTGGAAGAACAAGAAGGCCGATGAGCCGCTGATTTAAGGGTCTAGATCCTTGTTGTCTGACAGATAGCTTTCGCGAGCAAGCCCGCTCCCACATTTGATCTTCAGCGCACCGTAGATCAAATGTGGGAGCGGGCTTGCTCGCGAAGCTTTTGGCTTTAAAGCGCCAGCGGCGCTCGTTCACACAGGGTTGCCAACGCCTTCGCCCATTGCGGGTCATCATTCAGGCACGGCACCAGCACCAACTCCTCGCCCCCCGCTTCGCGGAACTGTTCCTTGCCGCGATCACCGATCTCTTCCAGCGTCTCGATGCAATCGGCGACAAACGCCGGGCACATCACCAGAATCTTCTTCACCCCGCTTTGCGCCAGCTCGTCCAGCCGCGCTTCAGTGTAGGGTTCGATCCACTTCGCCCGCCCCAGACGCGACTGAAACGACACCGACCATTTGCCATCGGCAATGCCCGCGCGCTTGGCGAACTCTGCGGCGGTGCGCATGCACTGGGCGCGGTAACAGGTGGCCAGCACGGCCGGCGAAGCGTTCTTGCAGCAATCCGCGTTTTTCAAGCAGTGATTGCCAGTCGGATCGAGCTTGGTCAGGTGCCGCTCCGGCAAGCCATGGAAGCTCAACAGCAAGTGATCGTAGTCCTGCTGCAAATGCGGGGTAGCGCTGGCGACCAGCGCGTCGATGTACTCAGGCTGATCGTAAAACGGTTGCAGCACCGAGAGTTTTACATCGAGCTTCTTCTCGCGAATCACCCGCTTGGCTTCTTCGATCACCGTGGTCGTGGTGCTGTCAGCGAACTGTGGATAAAGCGGTGCCAGCGTGATGCGCTTGTGCCCCGCCGCCACCAGTTGCAGCAACCTGGTTTCAATCGACGGCTCGCCGTAACGCATGGCCAGCTCTACCGGACCGTGGCTCCACTGGGTGGTCATCTGCTGTTGCAGACGACGGCTGAGCACCACCAGCGGCGAGCCCTCCTCCCACCAGATCGAAGCGTAGGCATGGGCCGATTGCTCAGGGCGCTTGATCAGGATCAGCGACACCAACAGCCGCCGCACCGGCCACGGCAGGTCGATCACATACGGGTCCATCAGAAATTGATTGAGGTAGCTGCGTACATCGGCCACCGAGGTGGAGGCCGGGGAACCCAGGTTGACCAGAAGCAAGGCGTGATCGGTCATGCATCGTCCTATTTCAAAGGCGGCCGGAGAGATCATCCAAAGCCGCGCGCAAATCCGTGAACTGGAAAGTGAAACCCGCTTCCAGCAAGCGTGCCGGCACGGCCCGTTGGCCACCCAGCAACAGCAATGACATTTCGCCAAGCCCGACCTTCAGCGCCAGGGCCGGCATCGGCATGAACGCAGGGCGGTGCAGTACGCTGCCCAGCGTCTTGGCAAACTCGCGATTGCGCACCGGTTTCGGTGCGCACGCATTATAAGGACCGCTCGCCTGATCGCGGTGCAGAAGAAAATCAATCAGGGCGATTTGATCATCGATGTGAATCCACGGCATCCACTGCCGACCATTGCCCAGCGGCCCACCCAACCCGAGTTTGAACGGCAACAACAGCCGCGACAAAAAGCCGCCCTCGGCCGACAGCACCAGCCCGGTGCGCACCAGCACCACGCGGATGCCCTGACCTTCGGCACGCTGGGCGGTTTCCTCCCAGGCAATGCACAACTGACTGGCAAAATCGTCGATCACTGGCGGCGACTCTTCGGTCAGCTCGCGTTCACCGCCGTCGCCGTACCAGCCGACAGCCGAACCGGAGATCAACAACGGCGGTTTCTGCTGCCGTGTTTCCAGCCAGGCCAGCAGGGTTTCGGTGAGGGTGATGCGGCTGCTCCACAACAACGCCTTGCGCCGGTGGGTCCATGGCCGATCCGCGATCGGTGCACCGGCCAGGTTGACCACCGCGTCCAGCGGCTCGTTGCCGAAGTCTTCGAGACGCGCAATTGCACGCACCTGCGCGCCACAGATTCTCGCGACCTTTTCCGGGCGTCGACTCCACACCGTCAATTGATGGCCCTGCCCCGACCAGTGTCGGCAGAGCTGACGGCCTATCAAACCAGTACCGCCGGTCAGCAATATGCGCATGACTTCTTCCTCGCGTGGCGTTTTACCCGGATCACTAGTCTATTTTTATAAGCAGGGATCTTTTCTATCGGGCAGGCTCTATTGTTTAACCATAGGCCAAGCTGTCAGAACGAGAACGCTAGAAGTTATACCAAAAAACAAAATTGTACAGGTTTCATTGACGGCGTAGTCTGTACAGAAAGGTAAACGAGGCCCCTATGACTGTACCTATCGCAATCATCGGCACCGGCATCGCCGGACTCTCCGCCGCGCAGGCGCTGACAGAGGCCGGACACACCGTCCAGCTCTTCGACAAAAGCCGCGGCAGTGGCGGACGCATGTCGAGCAAACGCAGCGACGCCGGTTCGCTGGACATGGGCGCGCAATACTTCACCGCCCGCGACCGGCGTTTCGTCACCGAGGTGCAACGCTGGCAGAGCTTGGGCTGGGTCGCCGAGTGGACGCCGCAGCTCTACACCTTTCAGGGCGGGCAACTGAATCTGTCGCCGGACGAACAGACGCGCTGGGTCGGCACGCCACGCATGAGCGCGATCACCCGGGGTTTGCTCGACGGTCTGGAAGTGCACTTCGCCTGCCGCATCACCGAAGTCTTTCGCGGTGAAGAACACTGGCACCTGCAGGACGCCGAAGGCTTCACCCACGGTCCCTTCAGTCACGTGGTGATTGCAACGCCAGCGCCGCAAGCCACGGCGTTGCTGGCTGCGGCACCGAAACTGGCCGGTGCGGCCACCGGGGTAAAAATGGACCCGACCTGGGCCGTCGCCCTCGCCTTCGATACGCCACTGGATACGCCGATCGAAGGTTGCTTCGTGCAGGACAGCCCCATCGACTGGCTGGCACGCAACCGCAGTAAACCGGGGCGCGATACCATGTGCGACACCTGGGTGCTGCACGCCAGCAGCGCCTGGAGTCGGCAACACATCGACCTGTCCAAGGAAGCGGTCATCGAGCAACTGCACGGTGCATTCGCCGAACTGCTGCACAGCGCGATGCCCGCTCCGACTTTCAGCCTCGCCCACCGCTGGCTCTACGCACGCCCTGCGACCGGCCACGAATGGGGCACGCTGGCCGACGCCGATCTGGGCTTGTACGCCTGCGGCGACTGGTGCCTGTCGGGGCGTGTCGAAGGGGCCTGGCTCAGTGGCCAGGAAGCTGCACGCCGCTTGCACGAACACCTGCAATGAATCGCATCAATCCGCAAAAATTGCTGCTGTCGAAGTGGACAGCAGCCCACCCGCAAAACCGCGAAAAACATTTTCTGGTCACCGAACTGTTCCGGGATGAGGAAGGCACGGTGCTGGAGATTGAGTTGCAGGCGGTGCTGACCAAGCGCGCCGAACGCCTCGATTGGCAGACGTTGAAGAACAACGATCACTGGTTACTGGGCTGGCAATAAAGATCCTGTAGGAGTGAGCCTGCTCGCGATGGCGTCGCATCATTCAACATCAATGCTGCCTCCCACAGTCGATCGTGGTAAACCTGGAAAAACTTATACAAATGAGTTGACTTGTACACGCATGAATCTATGCTGAGGAAAAGTTGTACAGAGATAAATATCTGTACAGGAATAGATTCGAGGTGTGCATGTCCGATCTTTCTGCTTCCCGGCCCAAAATCGCCATCAGCGCCTGCCTGATGGGCGCCGAAGTGCGCTACAACGGCGGGCACAAGGAATCGCGGTTGTGCAGCCGCACCCTTGCCGAGTATTTCGAATTCGTGCCGGTATGTCCGGAAGTCGCGATTGGCCTGGGCATCCCGCGCGAACCGATCCGCCTGGTTGGCGATCCCGATGCTCCTGAAGCTATCGGTACGGTCAATCCGCAAATCAATGTCACCGAACCACTGGCAGCCTACGGGCAGAAAATGGCCGGCGAGCTCAATGACATCTGCGGCTATATCTTCATGCAGCAGTCGCCTTCGTGCGGTCTGGAGCGGGTCAAGGTCTATCACGCCAACGGCGCGCCGGTGAACGGCGGCGGCCGTGGCATCTACGCTCAGGCGTTCTGTGCGCAGCACCCTGACCTGCCGGTGGAAGAAGCCGGACGCCTGAACGATCCGGTGTTGCGGGAAAACTTCATCACCCGCGTGCTCGCCTACAGCGCCTGGCAGCAGGTGCTCGAACAAGGCTTGAGCCGCCGCGCCCTGACCGAATTCCACTCACGCTACAAATACCTGCTGATGGCACACAACCCTGAGCAATACAAAGCCTTGGGCAAACTGCTGGGCAACATGGCCAAGACCGATCCGGTCGAACTCGGCCCGCGCTATTTCAGCGAGTTGATGAGCGCGTTGAAGAAATGCGCTACCCGCCGCACCCACAGCAACGTGCTGCAACACATCAGCGGCTACCTGAAACAGGCGATCAGCCCGGAAGACAAACAGGAAATGCAGCATGTCATCGGCCAGTACCGCCACGGCATCGTGCCGCTGGTGGTGCCATTGACTCTGCTCAAACACCACTTTCGCCAACACCCGGATCCGTACATTGCGCGGCAGGTTTACTTGCAGCCGCATCCGGAAAACCTCAGCCTGCGAAACGCCATTTGATGAACGATAAACTCGACACCAGCGCCCAGGAAGACCTCGGCGCCGACTTCAAGAAAGCCCTCGACGAGGGCTGGCTGCCGATCCGCGAAGTGGCGCGGCAGACCGGGGTCAACGCCATCACCCTGCGCGCCTGGGAGCGCCGTTACGGGTTGATCGTGCCGCAGCGCACGCCCAAGGGCCATCGCCTGTATTCCAGCGAACATGTGCAACGAATCCTGACCATCCTGACCTGGCTTAATCGAGGCGTGGCTGTCAGTCAGGTCAAACCGTTGCTCGATGCTCCGCAAGCCTTTACCGAGACGGTGGAAAACGACTGGCAACGGCAGCGCCAGTCCTTGCTCGGCGCCGTCATCCAGCTCAATGAGCGCAACCTCGACGACAGCATCAACCAGGCCATGGCCCTGTACCCGCCACGCACCCTGTGCGAGCAATTGCTCCTGCCGCTGCTGGCCGAACTCGAGCAGCGCTGGCAAGGCCAGTTCGGCGCACAGATGGAACGGGTGTTCTTTTATTCCTGGTTACGCAGCAAATTCGGCGCGCGCATCTACCATAACAATCGGCAATTACACGCTGCGCCGTTGCTGCTGATCAATCACTCGGACCTGGCACTGGAACCTCACCTGTGGCTATGCGCGTGGCTGATCAGCAGTGCCGACTGCCCGGTGCAAGTGTTCGACTGGCCGCTACCGGCCGGAGAACTGGCGCTCGCGGTCGATCATCTGCAAGCGCGGGGAGTGCTGCTGTATTCCAGCAAGGCGATGAATCTGGCGCAGCTGCCAAAACTGCTGAATGGCATCGGCACTGCAAAAATGCTCGTCGGACCAACGGTATGCATCCACCAGACCGAGTTGTCCGTAAGAACCCCTGAGATCGCTGATCTGATCCTGGCCGAAGACCCGCTCTCGGCACATCAGGAACTGGTTCAGCGTGGGCTGATTTAATGGAAACCGCCATGCAATTGATCTGGCTGCGCAGCGACTTGCGCCAACATGACAACACCGCCCTCGCGGCCGCCGCAGCGCGCGGTCCGACGGTTGCCGTGTATCTGTTGAGCCCGCAGCAATGGCTGGAACATGACGACGCCGCGTGCAAGGTCGACTTCTGGCTGCGCAACCTGCGTGAGCTGAGCAGTCGCCTCGGCGAGCTGAACATCCCGTTGCTGCTGCGCACCGCCAATCATTGGGATCAGGCCCCGGCGGTGCTGCTCGAACTTTGTGTGCAATTGAATATTCAAGCTGTGCACGTCAACGAAGAATATGGCATCCACGAAAGCCAGCGCGACGCCGCGGTGGCGGTGGCCCTGAAGACCAAAGGCATCGCTTTCCACAGCTACCTTGACCAACTGCTGTTCAAGCCCGGCACGGTACTGACCAAAACCGAAACCTACTTTCAGGTGTTCAGCCAGTTCCGCAAGGTCTGCTATGAACGCCTGCACCGCTCGATGCCGGCGCTGGTCAAGACGCCCGGCAAACAGGCAAAGCTGAACATCGACAGCGATCCGGTGCCGGCATCCGTCGCCGGTTTTGCAACGCCGAGCGAGTCTTTGCGCACACTGTGGCCGGCCGGCGAACAGGAAGCCCGGCGCCGTCTCGACACCTTCGCCGACGCGCAGATCGACTACTACCAGAGCGAACGCGACTTCCCGGCCAAACCCGGCACCAGTCAACTTTCCGCGTACCTCGCCGCCGGGGTGATTTCGCCGCGCCAATGCCTGCATGCGGCCTTGCAAAGCAATCAGGGCGAATTCGACAGCGGCAAGGTCGGCGCGGTGACCTGGATCAACGAGCTGCTGTGGCGCGAGTTCTACAAACACATTCTGGTGGGCTACCCACGGGTTTCGCGCCACCGCGCATTTCGCCCGGAAACCGAAGCCCTGGCCTGGCGTGATGCGCCGGACGATCTGGCGGCCTGGCAAGAGGCGCGCACCGGTTTGCCGATCATCGATGCGGCCATGCGCCAACTGCTGGAAACCGGCTGGATGCATAACCGCTTGCGGATGATTGTGGCGATGTTCCTGACCAAGAATCTGCTGATCGACTGGCGTGAAGGCGAGCGCTTTTTCATGCGCCACCTGATCGACGGCGATCTGGCGGCGAACAACGGTGGCTGGCAATGGAGTTCTTCGACCGGCACCGATTCGGCGCCGTACTTCCGCATCTTCAATCCGCTGAGTCAATCGGAAAAATTCGACAGCGAAGGCCTGTTCATCAAGCACTGGCTGCCTGAACTGGCCGGCCTGAACAAGAAGGAAGTACACAACCCGGCCAGCGCCGGCGGACTGTTCGGCGTGGCGGATTATCCCGCGCCGATCGTCAATCTCGGGGCTTCGCGCGAACGCGCGCTGGCGGCGTTCAAGAACCTGCCGTCGCGCTCGTCTATGGAAGAAGTTCATGAGTGAATTCCTGCGCCGCTTCGCCCGCCAGTTCGCCGAGTTGAACAAAGACAACTTGCAACGTCTGGGCGAGCTGTACAGCGATGACATTCACTTCACCGACCCGCTGCATGAAGTGCAGGGGCTGGTGCAACTGCGACATTACTTCAGCGAGTTGTACGCCAACGTCAGCGAGCTGCGCTTCGATTTCCACGGCTTCGACCAGATCGCTGACGGCGAAGGCTACTTGCGCTGGGTCATGAGTTACCGCCACCCGCGTCTGGCCGGTGGTCAATTGATTCGCGTCGCCGGGTGTTCGCACCTGCTGTGGCGGGACAAGGTTTATCGCCACCGGGATTATTTCGATGCCGGGGCCATGCTGTATGAACATTTACCCGTATTGGGCCGGGTGATCGCCTGGTTGAAAAGGAGAATGGGATGAGTCGTACACCTCCACGGCGTTATTGGCTGACCGGTGCCAGCAGTGGCATCGGCGCAGCACTGGCTGAAGACATTCTGAAAAGCGGCGCGCATCTGGCTGTCAGTTCGCGTCAGGTGGCACCGCTCAAAGTGCTGTCGCAACGCTACCCGGGGCAAGTGCTGGTGGTGGCCGGCGACCTGACCAACAGTCAGACCGTGCGCGAAATCGGCCAGCAGATCGAACAGGCCTGGGGCTCGCTCGACAGCGTGATTCTCAATGCAGGCACCTGCGAGTACGTCGACGCCCGCCAGTTCGATGCCTCGATCATCGAACACGTGGTGCGCACCAACCTGCTCGCCAGCAGTTACTGCATCGAAGCAGCCCTGCCGTTGCTGCGCAAAGGCACCGCGCCGCATCTGATCGGCATGGCCAGTTCCGTGACCTACCTGCCGCTGCCCCGAGCCGAAGCCTACGGCGCGTCGAAAGCCGGGCTGCGCTATCTGTTCGAATCGCTGCGGATCGACCTGGCCGTCGAGGGCATCGATGTCACCATCATCAGCCCGGGTTTTGTCGAAACCCCGCTGACCGCCAAGAATGACTTCCCGATGCCGTTGAGCTGGCCTGTGGATAAAGCGGCGCGGCACATCTTCGCCAAGCTCAAGGATCGTCCGCTGGAGATCGCCTTTCCGGCACTGTTCATGGCGGCGCTGTGGCCACTGTCGAAGCTGCCGGCGCGCCTGCAACTGGCGATCGGCAAGCGCATGGTGCGCAGCAACCCACCGCTGCGAGACCCGATATGAAGATTGCCATTGTCGGCAGCGGAATCGCCGGCCTGACCTGCGCCCACCTGCTCAATCGCCGACACGACATCACGGTGTTCGAGGCCAGCGACTGGGTCGGCGGTCACACGCATACCGTGCAGGTGACCGTCGATGGCCGCGAATACGCCGTGGACACTGGGTTCATCGTGTTCAACGACTGGACCTATCCGAACTTCATTCGATTGCTCGGCCAGCTCGGCGTGTCGTTCAAACCGACGGAAATGAGCTTCTCGGTCACCGACCCGGACACCGGTCTGGAATACAACGGCAACAACCTCAACAGCCTCTTCGCCCAGCGCAGCAACCTGCTGTCCCCGGGGTTCTGGGGCATGTTGCGCGACATTCTGCGCTTCAATAAAGAAGCTCAGCGCGACCTCGCCGAACAGCGCATTGCCGCCGATACCACGCTCGACGATTACCTCAAGGCTGGCGGTTATGGCGAACGTTTCATCCTGCATTACATCGTGCCGATGGGCTCGGCGATCTGGTCGATGCCGATGGCCGAGATGCTCAATTTCCCGCTGCAATTCTTTGTGCGCTTCTTCAAGAATCATGGCCTGCTGTCAGTCAGTGATCGCCCGCAATGGCAGGTGATCGAGGGCGGCTCCAGTGCCTATGTCGCGCCACTGACCGCAGCGTTCCAGGACAAGATCCGCCTCAGTTGCCCGGTGACGCGCATCGATCGCGATGAACACGGCGTGGTTATCCACAGCCCGGCCGGCATCGAGCGTTTCGACAAAGTCGTGCTTGCCTGCCACAGCGACCAGGCTCTGCAATTGCTTGGCACGCCAAGCCAGGCGGAACGCTCGATCCTCGGCGCCCTGCCCTATGCCGATAACGAAGTTGTGCTGCATACCGATACCCGTCTGCTGCCGACCCGCAAACTGGCGTGGGCCAGCTGGAATTATCGCTTGAGCGGCGCCGGCCATACCCACGCGGCCGTCACTTACGACATGAACATCCTGCAGGGTATTCAGAGCGACACCACGTTCTGCGTCAGCCTCAATCAGAGCGCCGGGATCAGCCCGTTCAAGGTGCTCGCCAAATACACCTACGCCCACCCGCAATTCAGCCTCGCGGCGGTAGCGGCGCAAAACCGCTGGGCCGAACTCGACGGTCAGCAGCACACCCATTATTGCGGCGCCTACTGGGCCAACGGCTTTCATGAGGACGGCGTGGTCAGCGCGTTGCGCGTGGCCGCCGCGTTCGGGGAAAGCTTATGAACAGCGCCCTGTACAGCGGCTGGATCGGCCATCGGCGCTTTTCGCCCAGACGCCACGAATTCCGTTACCGGATCGGTCTGTTGTACCTCGATCTGGCGGAACAGGACGCCGTGTTCGAAATGTCACCGTTTGCCAGTCGCAGCCGCTTTGCACCGTTTTCGTTTCGCGAAACCGACTACCTGAAAACCTTTACCGGCAGCGGCATGCGCCTGATCGATGCGGTACGCCAGCAAGTCGGCGTCGCCATCGGCCATCAACCGCAGGGTTCGATCTGCCTGCTGACCCAACCGCGCAGTTGGGGTCTGGCGTTCAATCCGGTGAGTTTCTTTTATTGCCACGAGGCCGACGGGCAACTGGCGGCGATTCTCTGCGAAGTCACCAACACACCGTGGCGCGAACGTTATCACTACGTGCTGCCGGCCCGGACGCCGACCAACCTGCAAGACTTTCACCAGCACTTCGCCGTGGCCAAGGCCTTTCATGTCTCGCCGTTTTTGCCGCGTGACCTCGAGTACCGCATGAGCTTCAGCCCGGCGGCGCAAAAGCTCGGCGTGCACATGGCCGACTGGCAGGGTGAGCACAAGCTGTTCGACGCCACGCTCAATCTGCAGCGCGAACCCCTCGACCGCCACAGCCTGCACCGCTACTTGCGACGTTTTCCGTGGATGACCGCGAAAACCTGTCTGGCGATTTACTGGCAAGCCGTGCGCCTGTTGCTCAAGCGTGCTCCGATTTTTGCTCATCAGGCTGCCGACGGCAGCTTTCAGATCGCCACTGTGCCTCCCAAGGAGCACCACCATGAAATCCTCTAGCCTGTCGGTCAGTCGCTTCAGCACCAACGGTTTGACCGGTTCGCTGCTGCGTCGCGGCGTTTTGCGGCAACTCAGTCAGCTCAAACACGGGCAATTGCTGGTGGTCGAGGATGGCGAACGCCTGATGTTCGGCACACCGGGCAGCCACCTGCTCGGCGAAATCCATGTGCAGGATGCAGCGGTGTGGGGCATGGTCGCCGGCAACGGATCGATTGGTGCCGGCGAAGCGTTTATCCACGGTTACTGGAGTTCACCGGACCTGACGGCGGTCGTGCGCGTGTTCGTCAGCAACCTCGACGTGCTCGACGCCATGGAGCGCGGTCTGGCCCGCCTCAGCCGGCCGCTGGTGCAAGGCCTGCACTGGCTCAACCGCAACACGCGCAAGGGGTCGCAGAAAAACATCGCGGCGCACTATGACCTCGGCAACGACCTGTTCGAACAGTTTCTCGACCCGACCATGATGTATTCGGCGGCGCAGTTCCTCAGCCCCGACGACAGCCTGGAACAGGCTCAGTTGAACAAGCTGGAACGGATCTGCCAGAAGCTCGCGCTCAAACCCGAAGATCACCTGCTGGAGATCGGCACCGGTTGGGGCAGCATGGCGCTGTACGCCGCGCAGCAATACGGCTGCCGTGTCACCACCACGACGCTGTCGAAAGAGCAGTACGCGTTTACCGCCAGGCGCATTGAAGCACTGGGGTTGCAGGATCGGGTAACGCTGCTGCTCACCGACTACCGCGACCTCACCGGCGAATACGACAAACTGGTGTCGATCGAGATGATCGAAGCGGTCGGTCACCGCTTCCTGCCCACCTATTTCAAGCAATGCGCGCACCTGCTCAAGAGCAACGGCCTGATGCTGTTGCAGGCGATCACCATCCGCGAGCAGCGCTACGAGCAGGCCAAGCGCGGCGTCGACTTCATCCAGCGCTACATCTTCCCCGGCGGCGCCCTGCCCTGCGTGCAGAAGATGCTCGAAGTGGTCAGCCGCGAGACCGACATGAACCTGCTGCACATGGAAGACTTCGGCCTGCACTACGCCCGCACCCTGCGCCTGTGGCACGAAAACTTTCGCCGCGCCCATGGCCGTTTGAGCGAGTTGGGTTACGACGATTACTTCCTGCGGCTGTGGGAGTTTTACCTGTGCTACTGCGAGGGCGGGTTTCTGGAGCGCACCATCGGCACCGCGCAACTGCTGCTGGCCAAACCGGCCGCGATGCCGGCGCCGTTGCTCGGACGCTTCGATGCTTGAGCGGCTGACCAATGCCGTGCTGTTCCAGGTCGGCTGGCTGGCCTGTGTCATCGGCGGCGACAGTCTGTGGCTGCTGCTGGCGCTGGCGGTGCTGGTGGTCCATTTTGGTTGGATCAGCAGTTGGGCGGAGGAAGGTCGCCTGATCCTCAGCGTGGTGCTTGTCGGTACAGCCGTAGACAGTCTGTTGCGCGCTGCCGGCGTGTTCGAATTTCAGGATTTGTCGCCACTGATTCCGCTGTGGCTGATGCTGCTCTGGGCCTTGCTCGCGACCACGTTGCGTCACTGTCTGCAATGGAGCGCCCGCCCGTGGTGGCTGGCCAGTGTGCTCGGTGCGGTGGGTGGCGCGGTGTCCTATTACGGCGGTGGACGTTTGGCCGGGGTGCAGTTTCCCTACGGTGAACTGCCGACCCTGATCGGCATCGGCCTGCTGTGGGCGCTGCTGTTTCCGCTGCTGCATGCCATGGCTCGGCGGCTGGCCCACTGAGCGTCTGTCAGGCCTTTCACACAGCAACCGGCGGCTGCCTTACACTGCGCAGCATGAAAACCATTCCCCACCAGCAAATCACCGAGCCAGCGGTCACCTGTTCGACCTGCGCAGCGTGCTGTTGCCAGCTCGAAGTGATGCTGATCACCGACACCGGCGTGCCCGAACGCTTTATCGATACTGATGAGTGGGGTGGTGAAGTGATGCTGCGTCTGGACGACGGCTGGTGCGCGGCGCTGGATCGCGACAGCATGATGTGCACGATCTATGAGAAACGCCCGCTGATCTGTCGCGAATTCGAGATGGGTGCACCGGAGTGCATTGAAGAACGCAAAGGCATTGCCACTGCTTACCGTTGATTTCAACAGCAGCTCAAAACCAATGTGGGAGCGGGCTTGCTCGCGAATGCGGTGTGTCAGTCAATTGTGTTGTCGACTGACACACCGCATTCGCGAGCAAGCCCGCTCCCACAAAGATTTGTGCAAGCTGCAGTTACAGCGGCATCGTGTAATGCAGCGCGTAGCTTTCTACACCGTCGTTGCTGCTGGCCAGGCCGGCGTTGGAATAGTGCGTTGCACGAATCCCCACTTCATGCCCGCCATTGAAGCGCAGACCAAAACCGATGCGGTCTTCGAACTGGAAAGAGCCGCCGATGTTGTTGCTTTCATATTTGGTGTTGGAGAACGCTGCGACACCAATGCCCGCTTCAACATACGGCTTGACCGACTGACCGGCAAACTCGTAAACAAATACCGGCGAGAACGACAGGCTGTTGTTGCTCGAAGTCTTGTCACCTTCCCAGTAAGTGTAAGCGCCGCTCCAGTAACCGGTCAGGCGACCGACATCACTTTGAAGCCAGCTCTTGTCCCAATCGAAATTCATGCCCAGGCGATAAGTCATGGTCGAATCGCTGGTCGCACCCACTGCAAATTCAACACCTGCAGCTTGCGCGGTAATACTTTGCCCCATCAGTGCGGCCGCAATCGCGGCCAAGCAGAATAGTCGCTTCACTTTGAAACTTCCTTTTCCGGAACGATCGTTTGGTTTTCTAGATAACTCATCGCTATAGAAGCTAGCGCCTGATTAGAAGTTCAGCTGTTTTTCTAGTTATTTCACATTTTTTTTACAAGCTGAATTTTTCGACGTCGCCGGCAACCTGACCCAACAGGGGCAGGGTCTTGCGGAAGAACGCGGGGTTGGCACTGGTCCAGAATCTGACCGATCGGTTCGGCCCTTCGGCGAGCAGATCACGTTCGGCCAGCAACCGTTGCAGTTGCCGCGCTACGGCTGCGCCAGTGTCAATCAGGCTGATGCTGTCGGGAATCATCGTCTTGAGCATCGGCTTGAGAAACGGATAGTGAGTGCAACCGAGAATGATCGTGTCGCAACCGTTGGCGAGCAGCGGATCGACGTAGTGCTGCAGCAACGTGCGCAACTCGGCGCTGTGCAGATCACCGCTTTCAATCAGTTCCACCAGACCGGGGCATGGCTGGGTGATGACGCGAACGTCAGCGGCGAAGCGGTCGAGCAACGCGGCGAACTTGGCACTCTGCAACGTGCCGGTGGTGGCGAGTACGCCCACCACACCGCTGCGGGTGGCGGCAGCTGCGGGTTTGACCGCTGGTTCCATGCCGACAATCGGCCAATCGGGGAAATCCCGGCGCAGATCGGCGACAGCGGCCACCGTCGCCGTATTGCAGGCGATCACCAGGGCCTTGGCGCCCTGCTCGCGGAAAAAACCGGCCATCACGTTGCAACGCTGGCGGATGAACTCGGGGGATTTCTCGCCGTAGGGAATATGCCCGCAATCGGCGAAATACAGCAATGACTCATGGGGCAGCAAACGCTGGATTTCCGCCAGTACCGACAAGCCGCCGACACCGGAATCGAACACCGCGATCGGCGCCTCACGCATGCTGCGAACCACAGACGCTGCACCCCGGATCACGCTTGACCCGCAATTCACGGAAGCGCGAACCCAAGGCATCGATCAACAGCAAACGACCCACCAACGGTTCGCCAAAACCGACCAGCACTTTCAACGCTTCAAGCGCCTGCAGGCTGCCGACCAGCCCCACCAGCGGCCCGACCACACCGGCCTCGCTGCACGTCAGTTCGGCTTCGCTGCCATGCCCGTACAGGCAGTGGTAGCACGGACTTTCCGGGCGACGCGGGTCGAACACCGACAACTGCCCTTCCAGACGAATCGCCGCGCCGCTGACCAGCGGTTTGCGCGCTGCCACACACGCGGCGTTGACCGCCTCGCGGGTGGAGAAGTTATCGGAGCAGTCGAGCACCAGATCCACCGCCGACACGGCGGCGGCCAGGGAATCCTCGTCCAGCGCCTGACGATGAGGCACCAGTTTAATCTCGGGATTGATCGCGCTCAGGCGCTTGAGCGCCGAGTCGACCTTGCTCATGCCGACGCTGTCGGTGTCATGAATGATCTGGCGCTGCAGGTTGGTCAGGTCGACCGTGTCGAAATCCGCCAGATGCAATTCACCGACACCGGCCGCCGCGAGATACAGCGCGACCGGGGCGCCGAGACCGCCGAGGCCGACGATCAGCACGCGGCTGTTTTTCAGCTTCAGTTGCCCGTCGATGTCGATGTGTTGCAGCAGAATCTGCCGGCTGTAGCGCAGCAATTCCTGATCATTCAGCACGGCAGACGCCCCAGGCTGATCCGTTGATGGCCGCCCAGATCGGTGCGGCTGTGGACTTGTTCAAAACCGCGAGTGAGCAACAGATCACGCACGGCTTCGGCTTGATCATAGCCGTGTTCGAGCATCAGCCAGCCGCCGGCTTCCAGATGATCCGGAGCCTGCGCGACAATCAGGCGCAGATCGTCGAGCCCGTCGACACCGGCCACCAGCGCACTGGCCGGTTCGAAGCGCACGTCGCCCTCGACCAGATGCGGATCGGCAGCCGCAATGTACGGCGGATTGCTGATGATCAGGTTGAAACGTTGGCCTTCGAGGGCGCTGAACCAGTGACTGCTCAGCACCGTGGCGTTGTTCAGGTTCAAGCGCTGACGGTTGCGTTCGGCAAGGGCCACGGCTTCCAGCACGCGATCCACCGCCGTGACGTTCCACGCCGGGCGTTCGCTGGCCAGGGCCAGGGCAATCGCGCCGCTACCGGTGCCCAGATCGAGGACTTTCGCCGGCGTTGCCGCCAGCAGTTCCAGTGCGGCCTCGACCAGCAACTCGGTGTCCGGGCGCGGGATCAACGTGTGCGGCGCGACTTCCAGATCGAGCTTCCAGAACCCCTGCTGACCAAGGATGTAGGCCACCGGCTCGCCACTTCGACGCCGTTGCAGGTACTCGGTAAAAATCAGCACCGCTTCGCTGGGTACGATGCGCTCGGGCCAGGTGTGCAGGAAGCTTCGCGATTTGCCCAGTGCCGCTGCCAGGAGCAATTCGGCATCCAGGCGCGCGGTGGGCGAGTCCGGCAATTCGGCAGCGCGCAACAGACTGGCGATGATGGTCATTTATTCACCTATCGCTGCAAGTTGGTCGGCCTGGTATTCGGCCAGCAAAGGCTCGATCACCGCTTCAACGCCACCGGCGAGGATTTCATCAAGGGAGTACAGGGTCAGGTTGACGCGATGGTCAGTGACCCGGCCCTGGGCAAAGTTGTACGTGCGAATGCGCTCGGAACGATCACCGGAACCCACCAGCAACTTACGCTCGCTGGCAATCGCATTCGCCGCCGCTGCGGTTTGCTGATCGTTGAGTTTGGCCGACAGCCAGGCCATCGCCCGGGCACGGTTCTTGTGCTGGGAACGTTCTTCCTGACACTCGACGACGGTGCCGGTCGGTATGTGCGTGATGCGGATCGCCGAGTCGGTGGTGTTGACGTGCTGACCACCGGCCCCGGAGGAGCGGTAAGTGTCGACACGCAGATCCGCCGGGTTGATCTCGATGGCTTCGCGCTCGTCCGGTTCGGGCAACACCGCCACGGTGCAGGCCGAGGTGTGGATACGGCCCTGGGATTCGGTAGCGGGTACACGCTGTACGCGGTGCGCGCCGGATTCGAACTTCAGCTTGCCGTAAACGTTGTCGCCTTCAATGCGGGCGATGACTTCTTTATAGCCACCGTGCTCGCCTTCGTTTTCCGAAAGGATCTCCACGCGCCAGCCACGTCGTTCGGCGTAACGCGAGTACATGCGAAACAGATCGCCGGAGAAGATCGCCGCCTCGTCGCCACCGGTACCGGCGCGAATTTCGAGAAAGACGTTACGCCCGTCATTGGGATCCTTGGGCAGCAACATGCGCTGCAGATCATCTTCCAGCCTGATCAGCAATTCCTTGGCTTCGCGGACTTCTTCCACGGCCATTTCACGCATGTCCGGGTCGCTGTCCTTGAGCAGCGCCTGGGCGCCTTCAAGATCACTTTGTACGCCGAGCAGCTTTTTGTAGCCTTGTACCACCGGCTCGAGTTCGGCGTATTCCTTGGAATAGGCGCGGAATCTGGCCTGATCGGCAATGACTTCGCCGTCGCCGAGCAGCGCGGTCAGTTCCTCGAAACGGTCCTGGAGGGTGTCCAGCTTGTTGAGCAGTGACGCTTTCATTGCGGTTTTTTATCCGAAAAACTATCCGGTGAGCCCTCGAGGGCAAAGAGTTCCTGGGCCATGGCCAGCGCATCGAGGCGGCCTTCGGCAGAAAGCTTTTTCAATTGCACGCTGGGCGCATGCAGCAGTTTATTGGTCAGGCCACGGGCCAGTTGCCCGAGCACCTCTTCGGCGTTGCCGCCGTTGGCCAGCAGACGCAGGGCTTTTTGCAGCTCCTCGTCGCGCAGGCGTTCGCTTTGTTGCCGATAAGCCTTGAGCACATCGACCGCCGCCAGCTCACGCAGACGCACCATGAAATCGTCGGCGCCGACCGAGACCATCTCTTCCGCCGCCTGGGCTGCGCCCTGACGACTCTTGAGGTTCTCGGCGACCACTTCGTGCAGATCGTCGACGCTGTACAGGTAAACGTCGTCGAGTTCGCCGACTTCCGGTTCGATGTCGCGGGGTACGGCGATGTCGACCATGAAGATCGGTTTGTGCTTGCGCTGCTTCAGCGCGCTTTCCACCGCGCCCTTGCCGAGGATCGGCAACTGGCTGGCGGTCGAACTGATCACGATATCGCTGCGCACCAGTTCCGCCGGAATGTCCGACAGCAGCACCGCGTGCGCGCCGAACTGCTCGGCCAGCAGGCTGGCACGTTCCAGCGTGCGGTTGGCGACCACGATGCGCTTGACCCCCAGCTCATGTAAATGGCGGGCGACAAGCGTGATGGTCTCGCCAGCGCCTATCAGCAGGGCCTGACTGCGTTGCAGGTCGCTGAAAATCTGTTTGGCCAGACTGACCGCGGCAAACGCCACGGACACCGGGTTTTCGCCGATGGCGGTGTCGGTACGCACTTGCTTGGCGGCATTGAACGTCGCTTGAAACAGCCGCCCCAGCAGCGGGCCGATGGTCCCGGCCTCGCGAGCCACGGCGTAAGCCGATTTCATCTGGCCGAGAATCTGCGGTTCGCCCAGCACCAGCGAGTCGAGCCCGGAGGCGACGCGCATCATGTGACGAACTGCCGCATCATCTTCATGCACATAAGCACTCGCGCGCAGCTCATCGAGGCTTAAATGGTGATAATCGGCCAGCCAGCGCAGAACCAGATCAGCCGAAACCTGATCCTGTTCTATATACAGCTCACTGCGATTGCAGGTGGAGAGGATCGCAGCTTCGCGGCTGTCGGTGAGTCGGCAGAGCTGCTGCAAGGCCTCCACCAGCTGCTCAGGGGTAAAGGCCACGCGCTCGCGGACGTCTACTGAAGCAGTCTTGTGGTTAATACCGAGTGCAAGGAAGGCCATTCAAGGTCGCTGATGGTGACGTGAAGCCGGCAATTGTCCTACTTCGTCAGATTCAGAACAACTACCGCTGACTATTGTCCCAATTGTCGGCCACTATAAAGGCCACATTCGAGACTCGGTTATGTTTGGCCGAAGGCTTGTGTCATGATGATCCGACCGCAGGTTAGTCGTCCTCTTCCTATATGAATAGATCTTCCGCGTTGCTCCTTGCTTTTGTCTTCCTCAGCGGCTGCCAGGCCATGGCACCCGTTTCGCCGGACGGTACCCCGCCGGTCGAAGACACCGCGTCCCCGCCTGAAAAACCCAAGGTTTACAGCTCGTTCAGCGAGGAAACCGTTTTCAGCCTGCTGAGCGCCGAACTCGCCGGCCAGCGCAATCGGTTCGACATTGCCCTGGACAACTACGTGACCCAGGCGATCAATACTCAGGACCCGGGGGTTTCCGAGCGCGCGTTCCGCATCGCCGAATATCTCGGTGCCGACCAGCCTGCGCTGGATACCGCACTGATCTGGGCAAAAAACGCTCCGGACGACCTCGAAGCGCAACGCGCCGCCGCCGTGCAACTGGCCCGCGCCGGGCGTTATGACGACTCCATGGTCTATATGGAGAAAGTCCTGCAGGGCAAGGGCGACACCCATTTCGACTTCCTCGCGCTGTCGGCCGCCGATACCGATCAGGAAACCCGCAACGGCCTGATGAAAAGTTTCGACCGTCTGCTACAGCGCCACCCGAAGAACAGCCAGCTGATTTTCGGCAAGGCCCTGCTGCTGCAACAGGACGGCGACAATAAAGCCGCTCTGACCCTGCTCGAAGACAACCCGCCGGAAGAAGGCGAGATTGCGCCGATCCTGCTGCGCGCGCGTCTGCTGCAAACCATGAATCGTGGCGACGAAGCCCTGCCGCTGTTGCGCAAAAGCATCAAGAAATACCCGGACGACAAACGCCTGCGCCTGACTTATGCGCGCACGCTGGTTGAACAGGACCGGATGGATGACGCCAAGGTCGAGTTCTCCACCCTCGTTCAGCAATACCCGGAAGACGACGAACTGCGTTATTCGCTGGCACTGGTGTGCCTGGAAGCCAAGGCCTGGGACGAGGCCAAGGGTTACCTGGAAGACCTGATCGCTCGTGAAAGTCATGTCGATTCGGCGCACCTCAACCTGGGGCGCATCGCTGAAGAACGCAATGACCCGCAAGGCGCGCTGATCGAATACGCGCAGGTCGGCCCGGGCAACGACTACCTGCCGGCGCAACTGCGTCAGGCCGATATTCTGATGAACAACGGCAAGACCGCCGAAGCCCAGAGCAAACTCGCCGCCGAACGCGATGCCCAGCCGGATTACGCGATCCAGCTGTATCTGATCGAATCCGAAACCCTGTCGGCCAACAAACAGGACGACAAGGCCTGGAAAACCCTGGATAAAGCCTTGCAGCAATACCCGGACGATCTGAATCTGCTCTACACCCGGGCCATGCTCGCGGAAAAACGCAATGATCTGGCACAGATGGAAAAAGACCTGCGCCTGATCATCAAGCGCGACCCGGACAACGCCATGGCGCTCAATGCGCTGGGCTATACCCTGTCCGATCGCACCACCCGCTACGCTGAAGCCAAGGCCCTGATCGAACAGGCGCACCAGATCAATCCGGAAGACCCGGCGGTACTCGACAGCCTCGGCTGGGTGAATTTCCGCATGGGCAATCTGGACGACGCCGAGAAATATCTGCGTCAGGCGCTCGAGCGTTTCCCGGACCACGAAGTCGCCGCGCACCTGGGCGAAGTTCTGTGGGTAAAGGGCAATCAGCGTGAGGCCAAACAAGTCTGGGGCAAGTACCTCAAAGATCAGCCCGACAGCACCATCCTGCGCAGCACCATCAAGCGCCTGACCGGATCCGAGACTCTTTAACTCATGTTTTTGCGCCACGTTATTGTTTTCAGCTTCATCGCCCTGCTCGCCGGTTGCGCGGGTTTCGGCGCTCGCGAATCGGTCGAGGGCCACGGCAGTCCGGCTCAGTGGGCCGCGAACAAACAACAGCTGACCGGCCTCGACGGCTGGCAGATCGACGGCAAGATCGGCATTCGCGCACCGAAAGATTCCGGTAGCGGCACGCTGTTCTGGCTGCAACGCCAGGACTACTACGACATTCGCCTGTCCGGCCCGCTGGGTCGTGGCGCGGCACGTCTGACCGGGCGCCCGGGCAAGGTTTCGCTGGAAGTCGCCAATCAGGGCCGCTATGACTCCGAGTCACCGGAAGCGCTGCTCGAAGAGCAACTCGGCTGGAAGCTGCCGGTATCCAATCTGGCCTGGTGGGTCCGTGGCCTGCCGGCCCCCAGCAGCAAAAGCCGTCTGACCCTCGATAACGACAGTCGCCTGGCCAATCTGGAACAGGACGGCTGGAAGGTCGAGTACCTCAGCTACGCCGAGCAAAACGGTTACTGGCTGCCCGAGCGGATCAAACTGCACGGCACCGATCTGGACGTGACGCTGGTGATCAAGACCTGGCAACCGCGTAAATTGGGGCAATAAAGCATGACCGCTCCACGTCTGACGCTGCCGTCGCCGGCCAAGCTCAACCTGATGCTGCACATTCTCGGGCGCCGCGCAGATGGCTACCACGAACTGCAGACGCTGTTTCAGTTTGTCGATTACGGCGACGAAATCACCTTCGCCGTGCGCGATGACGGCGTGATTCATCTGCACACCGAATTCGCTGGCGTGCCCCACGACAGCAACCTGATCGTGCGCGCGGCGAAAATGCTTCAGCAACAGTCCGGCTGCACACTCGGCATCGACATCTGGATCGACAAGGTGCTGCCCATGGGCGGCGGCATCGGTGGCGGCAGCTCGAATGCCGCGACCACCCTGCTAGGCCTCAATCACTTGTGGCAACTGGGCTGGGATGAAGATCGCCTCGCGGCACTGGGCCTTTCGCTCGGTGCAGACGTGCCGGTTTTCGTCCGTGGCCATGCAGCTTTTGCCGAAGGCGTGGGCGAGAAACTGACCCCGGTCGACCCCGAAGAACCGTGGTATCTGGTACTCGTGCCGCAAGTCTCTGTAAGTACGGCAGAAATTTTTTCCGATCCTTTGTTGACACGTAACACGCCGCCCATTAAAGTGCGCCCCGTTCCCGAGGGAAACAGTCGAAATGACTGCTTGCCGGTGGTTGCAAGGCGTTATCCAGAAGTACGTAACGCATTGGATTTGTTAGGTAAATTTACCGAAGCAAAACTCACCGGAACTGGAAGTTGTGTGTTTGGGGGCTTCCCAAGCAAAGCTGAAGCTGATAAAGTCTCGGCCCTTCTGACAGAGACCCTTACAGGGTTTGTAGCGAAAGGAAGCAACGTTTCGATGTTGCATCGCAAGCTGCAAAGTCTGCTCTAAAAGGAATCAAGTGCCAGGCACTTGAAGCAACAGATACAGGGGCGTCGCCAAGCGGTAAGGCAGCAGGTTTTGATCCTGCCATGCGTTGGTTCGAATCCAGCCGCCCCTGCCATTTTCTATACTCATCCAGGTTACCCTCAGCCTCTAGGTACTGCGCGTGTCCAAGATGATGGTCTTTACGGGGAACGCTAACCCCGATCTGGCTCGGCGTGTTGTACGTCAGCTGCATATCCCTCTCGGTGACATCTCTGTCGGTAAATTCTCCGACGGCGAAATTACTGCCGAGATCAATGAAAACGTTCGCGGTAAAGACGTTTTCATTATTCAGCCGACTTGCGCTCCGACCAACGATAACCTGATGGAACTGGTAGTGATGGCTGATGCCTTCCGCCGCTCCTCGGCTACTCGTATTACTGCTGTTATTCCTTATTTTGGTTATGCCCGTCAGGATCGCCGTCCGCGTTCCGCACGTGTGGCTATCAGCGCGAAAGTCGTTGCTGACATGCTCACCGTAGTCGGCATCGACCGTGTTCTCACGGTTGATCTGCATGCTGACCAGATTCAGGGCTTCTTCGATATTCCGGTAGATAACATCTACGGCTCCCCGGTTCTGGTGGATGACATTGAAGATCAGCGCTTCGAAAACCTGATGATCGTGTCCCCGGACATTGGTGGCGTCGTGCGTGCACGGGCTGTTGCCAAATCCCTGGGCGTGGATCTCGGGATCATCGACAAACGCCGTGAGAAAGCCAATCACTCTGAAGTGATGCATATCATCGGTGATGTCGAAGGGCGTACCTGCATTCTGGTCGATGACATGGTCGATACCGCCGGCACTCTGTGCCACGCGGCCAAGGCCCTGAAAGAGCATGGCGCAGCCAAGGTCTTTGCCTACTGCACACACCCTGTGCTGTCGGGTCGGGCCATCGAGAATATCGAAAATTCCGTGCTGGACGAGCTGGTGGTGACTAACACCATCCCGCTGTCCGCTGCAGCACAAGCCTGTGCACGTATCCGTCAACTGGATATCGCACCGGTTGTTGCCGAAGCGGTTCGCCGCATCAGCAATGAAGAATCGATCAGCGCGATGTTCCGTTAAGGGCCCTGCCCTTCTCGAAATGTCTCGTTGACGAAAAGCGCCCCGCCCCGGCATTCCTGTCGGGGCGGGGCTTTTTTGCCCATACCGTGTTTGGCGCTGGTCGCAAACGCCACTCGGTCATGGCTATTTTGGAGATACAAAATGAACGATTTTACTCTGAATGCTGAAGTGCGTTCCGACCTGGGGAAAGGTGCGAGCCGCCGCCTGCGTCGTCTCGCCGCTCTGGTTCCAGCTGTTGTTTACGGTGGCGACAAAGCCCCTGAATCCATCAGCATGCTGGCCAAAGAAGTTGCCAAACTGCTCGAAAACGAAGCGGCTTACAGCCACATCATCGAGCTGAACGTTGGTGGCAAGAAACAAAACGTCGTGATCAAAGCCCTGCAACGTCACCCGGCCAAAGGCCACGTGATGCACGCTGACTTCGTACGCGTTGTAGCTGGCCAGAAACTGACCGCTATCGTTCCTGTGCACTTCATCAACGAAGCTGCTCCAGTGAAGAAAGGCGGCGAAATCTCGCACGTTGTTGCCGAGATCGAAGTTTCCTGCCTGCCAAAAGACCTGCCTGAGTTCATCGAAGTCGACCTGGCTGACGCTGAAATCGGCACCATCGTTCACCTGTCGGACCTCAAAGCTCCTAAAGGTGTCGAGTTCGTTGCTCTGGCACACGGCGATGACAAGGCAGTAGCCAACGTCCACGCTCCACGTGTTGCTCCAGAAGCTACCGAAGAAGGCGCAGCAGAGTAATTTCACTCTGTTCGTCGGAGTGAGTGAAACATCGCGGACTGGAACGTAGCGAGAAAGCGGGCGAGAACGCGGAGTTTACATTCATGGTAAATGAGCAATTTTCGTCCACTTTCGCCGCCTTCACTGCTTGCGGCGATGTTATCCACCACTCCAAGGAAGGGCCCCTATCGTGACTGCCATCAAACTGATCGTTGGCCTGGGAAATCCAGGCGCTGAATACGAACAGACCCGGCATAACGCAGGGGCCCTTTTTGTTGAGCGCATCGCTGCCGCGCAAGGTGTGAACCTTGTGGCCGATCGCAAATATTTCGGCCTGACCGGGCGCTACTCGCATCAGGGTCAGGATGTTCGTCTGCTGATTCCCACCACCTACATGAACCGCAGCGGCCAGGCCGTGGCGGCACTCGCCGGTTTCTTCCGCATCAAGCCTGAAGAAATCCTGGTGGCGCACGACGAACTCGACCTGCCTCCGGGCGTCGCCAAGCTCAAACAGGGCGGCGGCCATGGCGGTCACAACGGGTTGCGCGACATCATTGCGCAACTGGGCAATCAGAATACTTTCTACCGCCTGCGGCTTGGCATCGGCCACCCGGGCGTCGCCAGTATGGTTTCAAATTTCGTCCTGGGTCGTGCGCCACGCGCCGAACAGGAAAAACTCGATGCCAGCATCGACTTTGCCCTCGGCGTGCTGCCGGATATCCTCGCCGGTGAATGGAACCGCGCGATGAAAAACCTGCACAGCCAGAAGGCCTGACTCTAATCCGAGGGGAAACACCATGGGATTCAATTGCGGCATCGTCGGCCTGCCTAACGTCGGCAAGTCCACCCTGTTCAACGCCCTGACCAAATCCGGTATCGCGGCCGAGAACTTCCCCTTCTGCACCATCGAGCCGAACAGCGGCATCGTGCCGATGCCGGATCCACGTCTGGAAGCCCTGGCGGCCATTGTCAATCCGAAGCGCATCCTGCCGACCACCATGGAATTCGTCGACATCGCAGGCCTGGTGGCCGGCGCCTCGAAAGGTGAAGGTCTGGGCAACAAGTTCCTGGCCAACATCCGCGAAACCGACGCCATCGCTCACGTGGTGCGCTGCTTCGAAGACGACAACGTGATCCACGTTTCCAACAGCGTCGACCCGAAGCGCGACATCGAAATCATCGACCTGGAACTGATCTTCGCCGACCTCGACAGCTGCGAGAAGCAACTGCAGAAAGTCGCGCGCAACGCCAAGGGCGGTGACAAGGACGCAGTCGTTCAGAAAGCTCTGCTTGAGCAACTGATCGCGCACTTCACCGAGGCCAAGCCTGCGCGCAGCCTGATGAAGAACATGAGCGCTGACGAAAAGTCGGTGATCAAGGGCTTCCACCTGCTGACCACCAAACCGGTCATGTACATCGCCAACGTCGCTGAAGACGGTTTCGAGAACAACCCGCACCTGGACGTGGTCAAGGCCATCGCCGAAGAAGAAGGCGCCATGGTCGTTCCGGTGTGCAACAAGATCGAAGCGGAAATCGCCGAGCTCGATGACGGCGAAGAGAAAGACATGTTCCTCGAGGCCCTGGGCCTGGAAGAGCCTGGCCTGAACCGCGTGATCCGCGCCGGCTACGAAATGCTGCACCTGCAGACCTACTTCACCGCCGGTGTTGAAGAAGTCCGCGCCTGGACCGTCCGCGTCGGTGCCACCGCACCACAAGCTGCTGGCGTGATCCACACCGACTTCGAGAAAGGCTTCATCCGCGCCGAAGTGATCGCCTACAACGACTTCATCCAGTACAAGGGCGAAGCCGGTACCAAGGAAGCCGGTAAATGGCGCCTGGAAGGCAAGGACTACATCGTCAAAGACGGCGACGTAATGCACTTCCGTTTCAACGTGTAAGCGACACGCCCAAGAAAAAGCCGCGTTTGATACGCGGCTTTTTTGTGCCTTACAGATTTTTATACAACACCACCAATCCCCCTGTGGGAGCGGGCTTGCTCGCGAAAGCGGTGTGTCAGCCACATTAATATCGACTGATACACCGCATTCGCGAGCAAGCCCGCTCCCACAGTTGGAAATGGTGTGGGGTCAGGTTTTTTTGGTGCGCGGCAGGAAGATCGCCAGCACGCCAAACAACGGCAAAAAAGAGCACAGGAAATACACGTACTCGATACCGTGCACATCCGCCAGATGCCCCAGCAGCGCCGCACCAATCCCGCCGAAACCAAACATCAAGCCGAAGAACACCCCGGCGATCATCCCGACATTGCCCGGCACCAGTTCCTGCGCGTAAACCACAATCGCCGAGAACGCCGAGGCGAGAATGAAGCCGATCACCACGCTGAGGACAGTGGTCCAGAACAGATCGACGTGCGGCATTAGCAACGTGAACGGCGCCACGCCGAGGATCGAAAACCAGATCACCGCCTTACGCCCGATCTTGTCGCCGATCGGCCCGCCAAAGAACGTCCCCGCCGCCACCGCGCCGAGAAACAGGAACAGGTGCAGCTGTGAACTGGCCACCGACAGGTCGAACTTCTCGATCAGGTAGAACGTGAAATAGCTGGTGAGGCTGGCCATGTAGAAATACTTGGAGAACACCAGCAGACCGAGCACTACCAGCGCACTGATCACCCTGCCCTTCGACAACCCGTGAGTCGCCGCCTGCCCGGCCTTGAGCTTGAACAGGTTCAGGTGATGGGCGTACCAGCGGCTGATGCGATACAGCACGAACAGCGCAAACACCGCGAACAGACCGAACCACGCCACGTTGCCCTGACCGAACGGAATAATGATCGCCGCTGCCAGTAATGGGCCGAACGCGGAACCGGCGTTACCGCCGACCTGAAAGGTCGATTGCGCCAGACCAAAGCGTCCGCCCGAGGCCAGCCGGGCAATCCGTGACGCCTCGGGGTGAAAGGTCGAGGAACCGATACCGATCAGCGCCGCTGCCAGCAGAATCAATGGAAAACTGCCGACCACTGACATCATCACGATGCCAATCAGCGTGCAAACCGAACCCGCCGGCAACAGCCACGGTTTCGGATGGCGATCAGTGTGATAGCCGACCCACGGCTGCAACAGCGAAGCGGTCAACTGGAAGGTCAGCGTGATCAGGCCGACCTGGGTGAAGCTCAAACCATAGTTGGCTTTGAGCATCGGATAGATCGACGGCAGCACCGACTGAATCAGGTCGTTGATCAAATGCGCCAGCGCCACCGCGCCGATGATACGCATCACCAACGGGCTGCTTTGGGGAGGAGCGGACGCCGAGGCAGCGGCGGTCTGAGCGTTGCTGATAGCCATGAAAGTTTCCGTACAGCAGATGGGTGCACGCAGGCAGGTGCGTCAATGTGCCATTTTTCGGTGCGCCAGCGCCATCCCCTTAGCCAGCTAACTAACTGACTGACCGTCGCACGCGAAGTGATAGCGCAACGCCATGGTCTGAATCTTGCCTTGCTTCTCCCCTCGAACGCGGCGGCCTTACAAAGGCCTCCGAGAATGGGAAGTTTCGCTACAGAGCCGGCCTACAGAGCGGGCGAGAGTGAACTTTCGGGGCCTTTTAGCAGGGCACGACATCGAGGTCGCACGACCGTGATGCACGCCAATGGTGCGTGGTGTCCAGAGGAGTCATGAGGCATGCAGGCTTTCTTGTCACCGGGGATCAAATTGCTGGGGCGGTTTGGATTCGCGCGTAAATTCCAGCTGTTGTTTCTGCTGTTCATTCTGCCGTTGGCCGGCAGCCTGTTGATGATCGGCCAGGACTATCGCGACAAGCTCAATCTGATTTCCGGCGAACGCGCCGGCGTACGCCAGTTGCTCAGCCTTGATGCGCTGGACAACCTGCTCGCCGCCCAGCGTGACCGCGCCGCCCGTTGGCGCGCCACCGAAACCAATCGCCAGCCAACCCCGGCCACCCTCGCTGCCATGGCAGCGTTTGACGCGGTGCAACCAGCCGTCCAGCAAGCCACCAGCGATTTGGGCAACGCGCTGAAAAATGAAGGTGCCGAAGGCGAAACCCTCGCCCGCTATCAAGCCCTGCAAACCGCGCTCGGTGGTCTGGATTCGAAAAGCCTGAGCAGCGTCGGTTGGTGGCCGGACGGTTACGATCGTTTCACCAACGCCCTCAGCGCCCTGCAAGCCTTGCGCGAGCAGATCGTCATGGACAACCGCCTGACGTTGGCGCCATGGCTGGAAACCTATCTGCTGACGCAGATCTCCACGCAACACGCACCGGATCTGATCGAGCGTGTGGGTCGCCTCGCCGCCGTCGGCCAGGCTTCGGTGGTCTCAGGACAATTCACCCTGCAAAGTCGCTTGCAGCTACGCGACCTGCGCGGCCGCATCGGCGACGCCCGCGAGCAGCTTGTCAAAACGGCAGGCCTGCTCGAAGCGCGTCTGCCGAGCGATCTGCAAACCTGGGCTGGTCAGTACCACGACAGCCTCAAGCGTCTGGACGCTGGTCTGAAGGTGCTGGATGACGGCGTGTTCGGCGGCAGCATTACCCTCAAGCCTGAAGACTTCGAACGCAGCCTCGATGCTCTGCTGGGTGATCTCGCGTCGTTGCGCCAGCAATCGCTGCTGTCGCTGGATCAGCGTCTGGACGCCTACCACGCCTCGGCGATTCGCCAGTTCATCGTGGTCGCCGCCGTGTTCGGTTGCCTGTTGCTGGCGGCGCTGTACCTGTTCGTCTGCCTGCAGGCTTCGATACGCCGCAGCGCCAGCGGCATTACCCTGCTGGCCGAGGCCCTGCGTGACGGCAATCTCAGCCTGCAAGTGCCGGTGGTGGGCCGCGATGAGCTGGCGGCGATCAGCACCGCGCTCAACGTCGCGGTGGTGCAACTGCGCGCGAGCATGCTCGGGGTCGATCACGAAACCTCGCAACTGAGCCACGCGGTGCGCAGCCTCAACGATCATTCCAGCGGCGCGCTGAGCGAAGTCGAAGCGCAGCAGTTGCAGATCAGCCAGATCGCCGCCGCTGCCACGCAACTGGCCGCCACTTCGCAAGGTGTGGCGCAGAGTTGCGAACAGGCTTCCGGCAGCGCCCAGCACACCCGGCGCATCGCCGCCGACAGCAGCCGCGACAGCCAGCGCACCACGGCGAGCATTCAGCAGCTCAATCAACGCCTGAACGAAACCGCAGCGGCACTCGGTCGAGTCAGCGAACAGGGCCAGCAGATTCAACTGGTGGTCGACACCATTCGTGGCGTCGCCGAGCAGACCAATCTGTTGGCGCTCAATGCTGCGATCGAGGCGGCACGCGCCGGCGAACAGGGACGCGGCTTTGCCGTGGTCGCCGATGAAGTGCGCAGCCTGTCGCAGCGCACCCAGTCATCGACCGCGCAGATTGCCGGCACCGTCGACAGCTTGCGCGCCACGGTCAACGAAGCGGTGAGCCTGATGGAGGCCGCGTGCGGCCAGGCACAATCGGATGCTGAAGCCGTGACCGGTCTTGGTGAACGTCTTGGTGAAATCGCCAGCGCGGTGCAAAGTGTCACTGACACCTTGGCGCAGATCGCCACCGCCGTTGAGGAACAGGCGAGCACCGCCGATGAAGTCAGCGGCAATATCCAGCAGGTCGATCAGGCGGCGATGCGTTTGCTTGAAGGTGCGCGGGCGGTGAACCTCGCAGCGGACACGCTGAGCCAAGGCAGCCATGCGTTGAGCGCCAATACCGCGAGATTCCAGCTGCGTTGACGCCCTGCCCGCCCCCGATTTCCGGGGTCGGAGGATAAGCGGTTGAAAATAAGAAGAAATATTTTAAATTTACGCTTGACGCTTTTCCATTTCAGGGGAATAATGCGCGCCACTTGGCTACATAGCTCAGTTGGTTAGAGCATAGCATTCATAATGCTGGGGTCCGGGGTTCAAGTCCCTGTGTAGCCACCAAGTACTAAAAACGGCTTACCGAAAGGTAGGCCGTTTTTTTATGCCTCGAGAAAACCGCCCTCTGTGGTGAGGAGATAAATCCCTCACCACAATGCCAATCCTGACCTATTCAGGTCTGCTCTGCCGACAGGGCCATCAGCCCCTTCGCCCAGATCTGCCGAGTGCGCAACCCGACCATCGCCCGCCAGTCCGGATCTGCCGGATAAAACTGCTCCAGCAGTTTCAACTTGATCGCCCGCCCCGTCGCATCCAGCGGATCGCCATGCAGATGCAACCAGTGATCATCGCGCAAATAACGATGCACCTCCGGCCCCGGATACGTTCCGCATTCGATCACGAACGGCATCAGTTGCACGCCCGGCAACGCATTGAGCAATGCCTGTGAGGTGTAGCCGGTAGCCGTCGCGGCGACACCGGTTTCGCTCAACGTTTCGGCGCCGGTGTGCAAGGTGTACAACCATGGGCCGTAGATCGACTGTGCTTGCGCCAACGCCGGGTAAGGCGCCTGGGTGATGGTCAGCAACATCGGATGACCGTATTCGCCGGCGCCGGTGTGCAGGTCGAAACACATCACGGTTTGCGCGCCTGCCAGATGCGCGTCGATGATCTGATGCAACGTGCGATTCGACCAACTCGGCGCGCGGCCGCCATAGAACAGTCCGTCGGGATGACTGTGCTGACCGCCCTCGACAATCGACATCACCGCCGGCCAGCCGTGTTCGGTAATTTGCCCGTCAAGCAAGGCGTCGGCGCGCTTACGCTCGGGGCCGTGCAAATCAGTGCAGGCGTAGATCTCGTGCAGCGTGGCGTAGGCGCGGTTGTCCGGCAACGGCCCGGTGAAATCCAGGTGATTGCGGTTGAGGTCGATGTTGTCTTCGTTGACCCGCCGCAGCCACGCGGTGCCCCACGGGTTGATCAGGTGGATCATCACTACCGCGACATCCTTGGGCAGCGAGCCCGGCACGAAAGTCTTCAGCCAGTCGATCTGGCAATCCGAACCGTAATAGCCCTCAACTCCGTGAGTGCCGCTGAGCGCCACCAGCCGGCGCTTTGCCTGCGGATCACCGAGCACCGCGACATCAGTGCTCAGCGGTTCGCCGAAAGGGCCACAGCGCGGATGGGCGTAGGAGGTGAGCGTGGCGCCAGCGGCGTTGGTGGCGGCAAGAAACCGTTCACGTTGATCGCGGTAGCTGGATTCGGTGGGGAACTCGCTGTGCATGCGTCGCCTCTTGTTGGTTTTGTATTTGTGGGAGCGAGCTTGCTCGCGAAAGCGATTGTGCATTCAACATTTTGGTTGCCTGACACGCCGCATTCGCGAGCAAGCTCGCTCCCACAGGGGCTTTGTTTCAGTTCGATGAGTTTGACGTTGACCCTAGCGAATATCCGCCCGGAAAAGAAAGACAAAAATGCCCGCCGGTTTGCGTCGCGACCGAGCGGTCGATAAAGTCCGTCAGACCTTTCACCCCACGGACGGAGAGCCCCACGTGTTTCCAGCCCTGCCCCTGAGCCGCTTTCGCCTGCCTGCCCTGACGCTGATCATCAGCGCCCTGACCCTCACCGCGTGCAACGCCCCGCCCTCCTCGACCTTGCCGCTGGCGCCGGAAGCCGCTTCCGGTTACCGCACCGATCTGCAGACTCGCCACGCCAGTCAACACATGGCCGCTGCCGCCAATCCGCTGGCCGCCGAGGCCGGTCGCGAGATGCTGCGCAAGGGTGGTTCGGCCATCGACGCGGCGATTGCCATGCAAGCGGTGCTGACTCTGGTAGAACCGCAATCCTCCGGGATCGGTGGCGGTGCGATGATTGTGTTGTGGGACGGCAAACAGGTGCGCACCTACGACGGACGTGAAACCGCCCCGGCGGGTGCCACCGAGAAGCTGTTCCTGCAGGCCGACGGCAAACCGATGCCATTCCCGCAGGCGCAGATCGGCGGGCGCTCGGTGGGTACTCCGGGCGTGCTGCGTGCGCTGGAAATGGCACACAAACAACACGGTCGCCTGCCGTGGGCCACGCTGTTCGAGCCGGCGATCAAACTCGCCGAGCAGGGCTTTGCGATTTCACCGCGCCTGCATTCGCTGCTGGAATCCGACCCGGTGATCCGTAAATCGCCGGACATGGCCGCCTACTTCCTCAACCGCGACGGCAGCGTCAAAGCCGTCGGCACCCGTCTGCAAAACCCGGCATTGGCCGCCGTGCTCAAGCGCATCGCCACCGAAGGTCCGGACGCGCTGTACAAAGGTCCGATCGCCGAAGAGATCGTCGCCAAGGTGCAGGGCCACGCCAATCCCGGCAGCCTGTCACTGAATGATCTTCAGCGCTATCAGGCCAAAGAGCGCGCGCCGCTGTGCACCGACTACAAACGCTGGCAGGTCTGCGGTATGCCGCCGCCGTCGTCGGGCGGGATCGCCGTGGCGCAGATTCTCGGCACCTTGCAGGCGCTGGAAAGCCGCGACCCGCGTCTGTCGCTGACACCGCTCAAACCTGTGAAAACCAACAAACCGGCCGGTATCGAACCCGATCCCCAAGCCGTGCACCTGATCGCCGAAGCCGAACGCCTGGCCTACGCCGACCGCGCGCAATACGTGGCCGATACCGACTTCGTTCCGGTGCCGGTCAAAGGCCTGGTCGACCCGGGTTACCTCGCCAGCCGCGCCAGCCTGATCGGCGAGCGCAGCATGGGCAGCGCCAAGCCGGGCACACCGCCGGGCGTGCAAGTGGCCTACGCCCCGGATCGCTCGCCGCTGCGCATCTCCACCTCGCAAGTGGTCGCCGTGGATGATCTGGGCGGCGCGGTGTCGATGACCACCACTATCGAAGCGGCATTCGGCTCGCACCTGATGGTGCAGGGCTTTTTGCTGAACAACCAGATGACCGACTTCTCGTTCATCCCCGAAGAGCACGGGCAGAAAGTCGCCAACCGCGTCGAACCCGGCAAACGCCCACGCTCGTCGATGGCGCCGACGCTGATCTTCGACCGCAACAGCGGCGAATTCCTCGCCAGCGTCGGCTCGCCGGGCGGTTCGCAGATCATCGAATACGTGGCCAAGACCACCGTCGGCCTGCTCGACTGGAACCTCGACCCGCAAAGCGCCATCAGCCTGCCCAACTTCGGCAGCCGCAACGGCCCGACCGAACTGGAACAAGGCCAGTTCAGTCCGGCGCTGATTCAAGCGTTGAAAGACAAGGGACATGTTGTGAATGAAATCGACATGACCAGCGGCACGCAGGCGATCGTGCGGGTCAAGGATGCGCAAGGGAAAGCCTCGCTGGAAGGTGGCGCGGATCCACGGCGTGAGGGGGAAGCGTTGGGGGATTGAGGCGACGCAGGAAAAACAAAAGGCTTACCGCGAGGTAAGCCTTTTTTATGCAACGGGTTTAACGCGCAATATCACCCGGCTCAGCGATTAGCCACCAGATGCGCCCCAAACAGCAAATAACAACCACCGGCCAAGCGATCCAGCCATTGCCGCGACCGTTCGTAAACGCTCGCGATCCGGCGGCTGGCGAAGAACAGCGCGACGCTGCAATACCAGCTGAACGACAGCGTGGCCATGGTCAGCACGGCCAGCGTCAGCAGTAGCGGCGGGACATGGGCCGGCATCGCGGTGGCGAAGATGGTGGCGACGAACAGTGCCGACTTGGGGTTGGTCATGTTGCCCAGAAAGCCCCGCCCGTAGGCTCCCAGCAGGGTCTGTTGCGACTCATCCAGCGTACCGGCGGCAATCGGCGCTTTGCGTTTGAACTGCTTGAGGCCGAGGCAGATCAGGTAGCAGCCACCGGCGATCTTGAAGCTCAGGTACAGGGTTGGCGCCGCGCTGAACAAGGTCTGAATACCCAAACCGCCGGCCAGGCCCCACAACACGGTCCCGCTGGCGACGCCCAGCGCCGCGACCACGCCATGGCGTCGGGAACGGCTGACCGCCAGTTGGGCGATGTTGAAGAAGTTCGGGCCGGGGGTGACCACCGCGACCGTCCACAACAGCGCCAGCGACAGCAACGGGGCGAGATAGCTGGAAAGCGAAAGGTCCATGGGGCGAGCGCCTGATTGGTTCGACAATGCCCCACACCTTGCTACATCCGGCGCGCGTTTTCCATCAGATGCAGGTCACAGCGGCAGGGTTTTACCGTCCACCGCATCGCCAATCGTCAGGAAATGCCCGCCGGCCACGTGGTGCAGCGTGCGCAAGCCATCATGCCCGTCGAAATGCCAGCGCCCGTCGCTGAACACCCGTTCATCCGCCTGAGCGGCGATGACTTCGGCGAGGAACAGGTCGTACTGCTCATGGTTGCGCGGTTCGGGCAGCAAGCGGCATTCGAGCCAGGCCACGCAGCCTTCGAACAGAGGCGCCTCGACGGTTTCACCGGCGAAGGTTTGCAGGCCATAAGCCTGAAACTTGTCCTGCCCCTGATTCTGCTGGATTTCCAGACCCGAGGTATTGCCGACGGTTTGCACGATGTCAGCCTGATTGACGCACGGCACGTTGAGCACAAAAGTGCCGGAGGCTTCGAGCAACTGGCGGGTCCAGGTGGACTTGTCGAGGACGACCGCAACTTTCGGCGGTTCGAAATCCAGCGGCATCGCCCACGCGGCGGCCATGATGTTGCGCTGGCCGTCATGGGCAGCGCTGACCAGCACGGTCGGCCCGTGATTGAGCAGACGATAGGCTTTGTTCAAGGGCACCGGGCGGCGGTGGGAAGCACTCATGGGGATCTGCTCCGGGGAAAAAGGAACAGATTGTAGCGCCACCTGCACCTGTAGGAGTGAGCCTGCTCGCGATAACTGTCTGACATTCAACATCCATGTTGATTGATCTATTGCGATCGCGAGCAGGCTCACTCCTACAGGGTTTAGTACAGGTCAGTTAGACAGTTGATTGGCAAACTGGCCGACCGCATCCACCACTTTCTGCGCGCCGTCCTGGATCTCGACGATCACCGTGCCCGCCTCCGCCGCTAGCGCCAACCCTTGTTCAGCCTGCAGCTTGCCATCGGTCATCAGGGCCACGGCGTTGCGCGCCATTTCCTGGTTCTGCCGCACCACAGTGACGATCTCTTCGGTCGCCTGACTCGTGCGCGAGGCCAGTTGCCGCACTTCGTCGGCAACCACCGCAAAGCCCCGGCCCTGTTCGCCGGCACGAGCCGCTTCGATGGCGGCGTTGAGCGCCAGCAGGTTGGTCTGTTCGGCAATGCCGCTGATGGTTTTGACGATGGTACCGATCACCTGCGACTGCTCGTTCAGTGCCTCGATGCCCTCACCGGCCGCCTGCATGTGGCGCGACAGATCACGCATCACATTCACTGCCTCGGTGACCACCGTAGTGCCACGTTGAGCGGTGCTGTCGGTTTGCTGCGAAGTGCTGTAGGCAATGCTGGCCGCGTCGGCTACCGCTTGTTCGCGATTGACCTGATCGGTGATCACCGTGGCGAATTTCACCACTTTGTACAGTTTGTTGTTGGCATCGACCACCGGGTTGTAGGACGCCTCCAGCCACACCGTACGACCATGGCTGTCGACCCGCTTGAAGCGGTTGGCGACAAACTCGCCGTTGTTCAGGCGACGCCAGAAATTCTGGTACTCGGCGCTGTTGTACTCCTCGGGCGTACAGAACATCCGGTGATGTTTGCCTTTGATCTGCGCCAGGCTGTAACCCATGCCATGCAGAAAGCGCTCGTTGGCATTGAGCACGTTGCCATTGAGGTCGAACTCGATCACAGCCGTCGAACGCACAAGCGCGCCGATCAGGTTTTCGTGTTCGCGGGAGGCTTCAATGGTGCGGGTCAGGTCGCTGGAGAAGATCGAGAAATGCTTGATCCGCCCGTCCGAAGAGCGCACCGGCTGCACGATGGAGCGCAGCCACGCCTCTTCGCCATTACCACGCAACAGGCGCACGGCTCCGGCGAAATGCTCGCCACGGGTGAGTGCGGCCTTGAAACGGTGATGAAAGTCGTCGGCCTTCACGTGCGCCGGAACGATATCTTCAATGGCGCGCCCCACCAGATCCTGGCTCTTGTAGAGCATCTCGCCAAGGAAGTTCTGATTGACCGACTGAATCCGGCCATCAGGTTCCAGAGTCAGCACCAGCATCTCGCTTTCCAGGCTTTCCTTCACCTGCAGCAGGCTGGAGAGTTCTTCACGAAGCGTAGCCAGCTCTTGCTTGAGGCGTTTGTTGAACATGGGGAAATACCGATAGGCAGGGTAGAAAGCGGGATGCAGCTTAACCATCGGCCTTGGAAAACTTTTCTGAAGAGCGTTCGAGACCGGTCAGTCAAAAATAATCCCGCCGGGCTTTTACTCCTATCGATCACTCCACTGAGCCGTTACAAAAGCCGCCGCTCTGGCCCGGCCACTTCAGGTATTCTCAGGTCAAATTGCAACAACATGTTGCAGGTAACCGCCCGATAAGGAGTGCCGTTTTGGATTTATCGACCGCTGCCTGGATGATGCATGACACCCGCCTGATTCTTTGCTGCCTGCTGGCGATTGCGACGATTATCGTGTTGATCAGCGCCACCAAACTTCCACCTTTTCTCTCGATCCTGATCGGCACTTTTATTGCCGGTGTCGGCGCCGGTCTGCCGCCAGAGGATGTAGCGAAGGCGTTCAGCAAAGGCGCCGGGGCGATTCTCGGAGAAGCGGGGATCATCATTGCCCTGGGTTCGATGCTTGGCGCACTGATGGCCGAGTCCGGCGCTGCCGACCGTATCGCCTCGACGCTGCTCGGGCTGGGCAAAGGCAAGTACCTGCCGTGGGTCATGGCGTTGGTGGCGATGGTGATCGGCCTGCCGCTGTTCTTCGAAGTGGGGCTGGTGATGATGGTGCCGATCATCTTCGTCATGGCCCGCCGCTCGGGTCAGCCATTGTTGAAAATCGCCATTCCGGCGCTGGCCGGGATGACCACCCTGCATGCCCTGATGCCGCCGCATCCCGGGCCGCTGATCGCGGTCAGTGCGTTGCATGCCGACCTTGGGCTGACCATGTTGCTGGGTTTCAGCATCGCGATTCCGGCCGTGATCCTGGCGGGGCCGATCTACGGCAACTGGCTGTCGAAACGCATGCACGTCGATGAGCCGGCAGAGCTCGGCGCACTGTTCAGCGCCCCGCCGAAAGCGCCGCGCCAGCCGAGTTTCGGCATGTCGCTGCTGATCATTCTGTTGCCGGTGCTGCTGATGCTCGGCAGCACCCTGGCGAAAGTCGCGATGAGTCCGGAAAGCAGCGTCGCCCTGACCCTGAAGTTCCTCGGCGAACCGTTGGTGGCGCTGGGCATTGCGGTGATGGCGGCAGTGATCTGCCTCGGTTGGGCCAACGGCATGCCACGCGATCAAGTCGGCGGCACGCTGCGCAAAAGCCTGGCGCCGATTGCCGTGTTGCTGCTGACCATCGGTGCCGGCGGCGGCTTGAAGCAGACCTTGCTGGACGCCGGCGTCAGCCAGACCATCAGCAAAGTCGCCGAGGGTGCGCACATGCCCTACCTGCTGCTGGCCTGGCTGATTGCCGTGGCGTTGCGTCAGGCTACGGGTTCGGCGACGGTCGCCACGACCACGACGGCGGGGATTCTGGCGCCGATGATGGCGGGGCTCGCCGCGACGCAAAGCTCACTGGTGGCGCTGGCGATTGGCGCCGGCTCCGTGTTCTTCTGCCACGTGAATGACGCCGGCTTCTGGATGGTTCGCGAGTACTTTGGCTTGCAACTCAAACAGACGATCTGGGTCTGGTCGATTCTGCAAACCATTGTCTCGGTGGTGGGACTGGTGGGGACGTTATTGTGGTGGCACTGGTTGACCTGACACTCGTCAGGAACAGGGCGCCACGGCTTGGCGCCCGACACTGCTCATGCGCGAACCGAAATACGCCGCGCTGACAATGCCGACTGCGCCCATCACCGCACAGAACATTACGCAGATCCACGGACTCCAAGGCATCAGACCGATCAGCAACAGCGGTGTGATGCTCGCCCACGCGGCGTAGGCAATGTTGTAGGTGAAGGAGATGCCCGACACGCGAATCCGCGCCGGAAACAGTCCGACCATCACCGATGGCACCGCGCCGACCACACCGCAGCCCAGGCCGGCGACGGCATACGCCAGCCCGACCCAATTGCCGCCCATGATCAGACAGCTATAAAGCACACCAATGCCCAACGGCAGCAGCAGGCTATAAAGCATGACCGTGCGCCAGGCACCGATGCGATCGACCAGCAATCCGGCAATCACACAACCGATGTTGAGAAAGACGATGCCCAACGCGCTCAGGGCGAAGGTGTGGCTGGCGGTCATGCCGAAGGTTTTCTGCATCATGGTCGGGGTGATGACCACGAACACCACCACCGCCGACGTCAGCACACAGGTCAGCAGCATCGCCGGCAACATCGCCAGACGATGTTCGCGCAGCACCGTGCGCAACGGCAGTTCGACCCGCGCTTCACGCTGGGCTTCCATGGCCATGAACACCGGGGTTTCGCTCAACCAGCGGCGCAGGTAGACACCGATCACGCCGAACACACCACCGAGCAGGAATGGATAACGCCAAGCGTAATCAAGGATTTCCGCCGGGGTGAACACTTGTGCAAGGAAAGTCGCGGTCAGCGCGCCAATCAAGTAACCAAAGGTCAACCCGGCCTGCAAAAAGCCCAGCGCGTAACCGCGATGCCCGGCAGGCGCGTGCTCGGCGACGAACACCCAGGCGCTCGGCACTTCGCCGCCGACCGCCGCGCCTTGCAGGATGCGCAGCGCCAGCAACAGCAGCGGCGCGAAATAGCCGATCTGGGCATAAGTCGGCATGATCCCGATCAGCAGGCACGGCAGCGCCATCATCAGGATGCTCAGACTGAAAACCTTTTTCCGGCCCAGACGATCGGCGAAATGCGCCATCAGAATTCCGCCCAGCGGGCGCGCCAGATAACCGGTGACAAAGATCCCGAAGCTTTGCAGCAGACGCAGCCACTCGGGCATTTCCGGCGGGAAGAACAACTGGCTGAGGGTCAGGGCGAAGAACACGAAAATGATGAAATCGTAGATCTCCAGCGCCCCGCCGAGGGCCGCAAGGCCGAGGGTCTTGTAGTCGGAACGGCTGAACGGCGCCGGTCGCGCTGTGGATTGGGCAGTCATGGCAAAGAACTCTGGCAGGCAAAAAACCAAGGCGCCCATGGTCTACGCAAATCTGCCTGGGGACAACCCGTTAGACCATAGTCCCGGTTTCGCAAAACCAGCTCACAAAACAGCCAGGCTTGATTTACTGTTTAGACCAGTCTCCAGCCGCACCTGGTGAAAACCTGTGGGAGCGGGCTTGCTCGCGAATGCGCTGTGTCAGCCAAATCAGCGTCGACTGACACACCGCATTCGCGAGCAAGCCCGCTCCCACCCAAAGCACTCAGCGTGCTGCAGACCCACAATAACCATAAAAATCCGAGGTACTCCCTGTGGCCGTTGATATCGAAGATAGCCGCTCTGCGCGCTTTGCCTTGCGCTGTTCAAGCTTTGCCGAACGCTGGTTCCCCGACTCCTGGGTGTTCGCCGCACTGGCGGTGATCATTGTCGCGCTGGCCACTTTGGCCATGGGCGCCAAACCCACCGATGCCGCGATGGCCTTTGGCGACGGGTTCTGGAGCCTGATCCCGTTCACCATGCAAATGGCTTTCGTGGTGATTGGCGGCTACGTCGTCGCCAGTTCGCCGCCAGCGGTCAAACTGATCGACAAACTGGCGCGCATCCCGAAAAACGGCCGCTCTGCCGTGGCCTGGGTCGCGCTGATCTCGATGGTCGCCTCGCTGCTGAACTGGGGCCTGTCGCTGGTGTTCGGCGGTTTGCTGGTGCGCGCCCTCGCCCGTCGCACCGATCTGAAAATGGATTACCGCGCGGCCGGTGCGGCGGCGTATCTGGGCTTGGGCGCGGTCTGGGCGCTGGGCCTGTCCTCATCGGCGGCGCAGTTGCAGGCCAACCCGGCCAGCCTGCCGCCGGCGATCCTGTCGATCACCGGGGTGATTCCGTTCACCCAAACCATCTTCCTCTGGCAGTCCGGCGCCATGCTGCTGGCGCTGATCGTGATTTCGATCATCGTCGCCTACGCCACCGCACCCGGCCCAAACTCTGCACGCGATGCCAAGGATTGCGGCATCGACCCGGCGTTCAACCTGCCACCGCTGCAACCACGCACCCGACCCGGCGAATGGCTGGAACACAGTCCGCTGCTGATCATCTTGCTGGTGCTGCTGGCCGCCGGTTGGCTGTTCCACGAGTTCTCGAGCAAACCGGCGATCACCGCGATTTCCGGGCTCAACACCTATAACTTCCTGTTCATCATGCTCGGCGCCCTGCTGCACTGGCGCCCACGCAGCTTCCTCGATGCAGTGGCCCGGGCGGTGCCGACCACCACTGGCGTGCTGATCCAGTTCCCGTTGTACGGCTCGATCGCCGCGCTGCTGACCACGGTCAAAGGCGCCGATGCGCAGACGCTGGCGCATCACATCTCGACCTTCTTCGTCAGCATCGCCTCCCACGACACTTACGCGTTGCTGATGGGCGTGTACTCGGCGATTCTCGGCTTCTTCATCCCGTCCGGCGGCGGCAAGTGGATCATCGAAGCGCCGTACGTGATGCAAGTCGCCAACGATCTGCAATACCACCTCGGCTGGGCGGTACAGATCTACAACGCCGCCGAAGCCCTGCCGAACCTGATCAACCCGTTCTATATGTTGCCGCTGCTGGGCGTGCTCGGCCTGAAGGCGCGCGACCTGATCGGCTTCTCGTTCGTGCAATTGCTGGTGCACACGCCGCTGGTGCTGTTCTTGCTGTGGGTGCTGGGCACGACATTGGCGTATACGCCGCCGGTCATTCCTTGAGTCAGTGCGGGGCGCGGTCAATCGGCCGACGCCCCGCCTTTCCCTTCCTGACAGCGCCGTGTTGAGGCCGACATGGCTTTCTGTCGCAAATAATGGCTCAGCGCCATCATCGTCCTTTACCGCATTACCGCCTCGGTAATATCCTTGCGCGCCGAAAATATGTTTCATTTTTTTGCCAAGCGCCAAGGGAGTTGTTGCAATGATCGTAGGGATTGACCTGGGAACCACCAACAGCCTCGTCGCCGTCTGGCGTGGCGAATCCTCCGAATTGGTGCCCAATGCCCTCGGTCAGTTCCTGACACCGAGCGTGGTGGGGCTGGATGATCAGGGCCGGATTCTGGTCGGCCAGGCTGCGCGCGAGCGTCTGCACACCCATCCGCGCCTGACGGCGTCGCTGTTCAAGCGTCACATGGGCAGCGCCACGGAAGTCTATCTGGCGGACAAGGCGTTTCGTCCGGAAGAGCTGTCCGCGCTGGTGCTCAAAAGTCTGAAAGAAGACGTCGAACGGGCTTATGGCGAAACCGTCACTGAAGCGGTGATCAGCGTCCCGGCCTACTTCAGCGACGCCCAGCGCAAAGCCACGCGGATCGCCGGCGAGCTGGCCGGGCTGAAAGTCGAGAAGCTGATCAACGAACCGACTGCCGCCGCCCTCGCTTATGGGCTGCACCAACGCGACAAGGAAACCTCGTTCCTGGTGTTCGACCTCGGGGGCGGCACGTTCGACGTGTCGATTCTGGAGTTGTTCGAAGGGGTCATGGAGGTCCGCGCCAGCGCCGGCGACAACTTCCTCGGTGGTGAAGACTTCGACAGCGTGCTGCTGGAACACTTTATCGACCAGCACCGCTCGGTCGCCGACTTCCCTGACCGCAACAGCGTCATCCAGCCCCTGCGCCGCGAGGCTGAGCGTGTGCGCAAGGCCCTCGGCCAAGACAGCAGCGCCGAGTTCCGGCTGCAACTGGGTGACCGCCACTGGACCCACACCATCACCCAGCAAGAATTGGCGACGCTTTACATGCCACTGCTCGAGCGCCTGCGCGCGCCGATCGAACGGGCTCTGCGCGACGCACGCATCCGGGTCAGCGACCTTGATGAGATTCTGCTGGTCGGCGGTACTACCCGGATGCCGTTGGTGCGCAAACTTGCCGCCGGGTTGTTCGGCCGCTTTCCGTCGATCACCCTCGATCCGGATCAGGTGGTGGCGCAAGGCGCAGCCATTCAGGCAGCACTCAAGGCCCGCTCGGCCGCACTTGAAGAAGTGGTGCTGACCGACGTCTGCTCCTACACGCTGGGCATCGAAACTTCGACTCAGATTGGCCGCAATTATGAGGCCGGTCACTACCTGCCCATCATCGAGCGCAACAGCATCGTCCCGGTCAGCCGGGTCAAGACCGTGTACACCTTGCAGGACAATCAGGAGCAGGTGGTCGTGCGGATCTTCCAGGGCGAAAGCCGTCTGGTCAAAGACAACGTCGCGCTTGGCGAACTGGCGATCAAGGTGCCGAAACGCAAGGCCGGCGAAGTGTCCCTCGATGTCCGTTTCACCTATGACAACAACGGCCTGCTGGAGGCCCAGGTGAATATTCCGCTGACCGGGCAACAACATTCGCTGGTCATCGAAAACAACCCCGGCGTGCTCACGCCTGAAGAGATTCAGCAACGCTTGCAGAACCTCGCTCAGCTCAAGATTCACCCGCGCGAGCAACAGGTCAACACGCTGCTCAGTGCTCGTCTCGAACGGCTCTACCAGGAAAGCCTGGGCGACCTGCGCGATCAGATTGGCCATTGGGCCAAGCAATTCCAGATCGCGCTCGACTCGCAGGACGAGCGCCAGATTCGTGAAGTGCGCACCGAGCTGAGCAGGCACCTGAGCGAACTTGATCGCACGCCGTGGCAATAAGGGAGCGCTGACATGGATTGCTGGTCCTTCCTGCATTTGCCCGATGACGCTGACGTCCGCGATATCAAGCGCAGCTATGCACGCCTGCTGAAAACCTTCAGGCCCGATGAAGATCCCGAAGGCTTCCAGCGCTTGCGCGAAGCCTACGAACGCGCGCTGGCGATTGCCCAATGGCGCCTGGAAAACGCCGAACAGGAAGACGAGCAGGACGCCGACGTCGCTGTCGCCACGGCGTCCAGCGCCTTTGCTGCGCTGGCGCTCGATAATGCCCTGGCCAACAGCTCCAGCCAGGCGAAAAACCAAGTGTGGGATTTCGCCGCTCTGGAGGTTTCGCCCGTCAGTCCGGCAGCCCCGGAGCCGTTTGTGCCGCCATCGAAGGACGACGCCCTGCGTGTCGAGCCGCTGGCGGCGGACGCGCAGGGTCTTGAAGCGCAGGCCGCATGGCGATTGCTTGAAGATCTGTCGCCAGACAACCTCGGCGAGCGCTGGGAGCAGGCGCAACAACAAGGCTGCGCCAAGGCATTCGAAAGGCTGTTGCTGCAATTATGTTTTGAGCATCCACAACTGCGCGGACCGGTACTGCACTGGGCCGTCGAGCAGTTGGGATGGTTGGGCCCCTGGCAAGAAGTGCTGATGAATGATCGCCAGCGCGACATGCTCGCCGAGAGCCTGATGTCCGACTATCGAAACGCCTTGCAGGCGCTGCTCGAAAGCCAGAGCGAGCGCGAATTCCTCAACTTGCTCAAACACTACAGCGGCCAGCCGTGGCTCCAGGTATTCGATCGGCGCGAGCAATGGCAACAAAATCTGCTGCATCTGCTTAACGACCATGAGTGGAGCGTGCCGCTGTTCGACCGTATCGGCCAATTGTTCGGCTGGGATCACACCAAAGGTCTGCACCCGCAACCGGACTGGCTCTGGGAGAGGTTGATCGAACGCTGCGATCAGGAAAGTTTCTACGACAACCTGCGGGCCAAGGCTGAAAGCGATCGTACGTGGGCAGCGGATGTGCAGGCAGCGCATCTGTTGATCAACCCGCTCAAACCGATGCAGCAGAAGAAGATCATCGACGGCTTTGGTCAGAATGAATGGCAGGCCTGCCACGATCTGTCGGAAAAGCTCAAATGGCGCTTCCCGGAGCTGCTCGCACGGCTGCCCTACGCCGACGTTTTTTACTGGCGGCGGTTTTTGCCACGGCCCATCGCCGACGAAACCTGGGTGCGGGTCTGGACGGCCATTGCCTTGGCGCTGTTCCTGTTCTATCTGGCTTCGCCACAAAAAGATGCGGCAACCCTGGCCTTCATTCCGCTGGGGTTAGCGTGTGTGCCGGTGTGGTTTTTTCGTTTTGCGCTGAGTTGGTGGGTGGTGCTGACGTCTCACGTGGTCGTTGCGGATCTTTGGCTCACCGAATGGCTGATTCCGCGCCGATGGAACCCTGACACCCGCTGGCTGGTAATACGCCACGGGCTACCGCAGGTGGTCATGGTGCTGCTGTTTTCGCTGCTGCTCGGGCCACTGGGCGCGCTCACTTACGTGGGCGTGATCCTGATCGGACTGGTGCACAAACGACGAATCGGCTCGCTCGACCCGCAACTGAGCAATAACCACCCCTGGCTGACCGCGCTGCACTGGGCGCACTTCAGTCCGCTGCAACTGCTGTTTCTGGTGGTGATGACCGCGATAACGGCGGCCAGCAGGCTCGGCTATTCCTTGCACTCGCTGATGCCCGGCTAGAACAGCAGCGGGCTTGCGTTGCGCCGGTTGTAATCGAGTGAATCGTTGTGGGAGCCGACCTGGTCGCTCCCACATTTGTTTTGCTGCACCTGAAAGTGTCACCCAACTGTCACATTGCCTTGCTAGCGTCCGCCCGAAACAAACTGAAACAATTAAGCAGAACGGGCTGACAGATGAAAGACGAGACAGACGGCACTGACGCACCTGAATCCGACAACCCCACCGACACCAGTCGCCGCCGCTTTCTCGGCGGTGTCGCCGTCCTCGGCGTGGGCGCGACCCTGGCCGGCTGCGGCAACGCCAGTGATCAACCGGGTAAACCAGTCGAGCGCCCGCTGACCCCGACCGAGCTGGACAAGGCCCTGCGCGATCAGGTGAAAACCGTGGTGGTGATCTACGCCGAGAACCGTAGCTTCAACAACCTGTTCGGTGATTTCCCCGGTGTCGAAAAGCCGCTGTCGGCGCTCAAGCATGCCGATTACCAGCAACGTGACCGCGACGGCAGCCTGTTGCAGACGCTGCCGCCCGTCTGGGGTGGCGTGTTGCAGATCGGCCCGCAAACGCTTGATGGCGTGACCTACCCCAGCGCCACGCAGTTTCAGGAAAACCTGCCCAACGCGCCTTTCGCCCTCAAGGGCCCGAATGCCGAAGACTTGCCGTTCGGTCTGGTGACCCGCGATTTGTGGCACGTGTTCTATCAGAACCAGATGCAGATCAATGGCGGCAAGAACGACGGCTTCGTCGCCTGGGCCGACTCCGGTGGTTTGACCATGGGGCACTACGCCCAGAGCCGCTACTCGCTACGCTTGTGGGATGTGGCGCAGGAATTCGTGCTGTGCGACAACTTCTTCCAGGGTGCCTTCGGCGGCTCGTTCCTCAACCACCAATACCTGATCAGCGCCACCGCGCCGTTCTATCCGGACGCGGCCAATTCGGTGGCCAAATCCCAGATCGCCGCCCTGCAAAGCGATGATCCGACTGACCCGCGCCTCAAGCCGCTGGAGGCATCGCCGGCCAGCGCCATGACCGGCCCGCCGCAGTTCGGCCCAAGTGCGCTGACCCCGGACGGCTTCGGCGTCAACACCCTCGCCCCGCCGTACTGGCCGACGTGGATTCGCGATCCGGAGCGTCCGGCGTACTCCAAGCCGGATCTGCCCAATGTGATGGTGCCGCAGACCCACGAGCATATCGGCGACAAACTGTCGAAGAAGAATGTCGACTGGGCCTGGTATGCCGGCGCCTGGCAGGCGACGCTGGAGCAGTACAAGGACTCGGGCGGGATTCCGAAGATCCCCAACTTCCAGTACCACCACCAGCCGTTCAACTACTTCAAGCGGCAAGGCCCGGAGAACCCGCAAGAGCGCAACAAACGTCTGCGCGACGCGGGTCTGGGCGATGAGTCGAGCAGCAACAAGTTCTTCGCCGATGCCGAGGCCGGCAAGCTGCCGGCGGTAACTTTCTACAAACCGCAGGGCAACCTGAACATGCACGCCGGTTATGCCGACGTCGCCTCCGGTGACCGGCACATCGTCCGCGCCCTGAAAGTGCTGCGCGAAAGTCCGCAGTGGAAAAACATGGTGGTGGTCGTGACGGTCGATGAAAACGGCGGCTGGTGGGATCATGTGGCGCCACCCAAGGGCGATCGCTGGGGTCCGGGGTCGCGGGTGCCGGCGCTGGTAGTGTCGCCATTCGCCCGCAAAGGCACGGTGGATCACACGGTTTACGACACGGCGTCGATCCTGCGCCTGATCACCCGAGTGTTCCAACTGGAAACCCTCGACGGCCTCAAGCAGCGCGATGAGGCAATGATCGCCCGTGGCCAGAAACCGATGGGCGATCTGACCAACGCCCTGCATTTTCAGGCGTGAAACCGAGTTCTGCGGGCTGACGCAAAAATCCGTGAATGACCGCTTCTCTGTGCAACACGGCTGATCCAATATGAAGCGCCCCGAACCCGGGGAACCCACGCTGAAAAGGATCTGAGCATGTTCAAACTCGCAGGATTTACCCCCGCAGTTCTTACCCTCGCCGCGCTCACCCTGAGCGCGGCTGCCCACGCCGATGTCGACCTGAAGCTGGGCAGCACCGAGCGCGTCACCCGCCTCTTCGCCTACCCCAACAATTGCAGCGTGATCTGTTATCGCAACTGGTCCCTGGAGCAGACCGTCGCCCATTACCTGAGCCAGAGCGTGCAGCGCGATGGTTACAGCAATGCCAAGGTGTTGGTGAAGAACGATAACGGGCAGATTTTCGCCGAGATCAGCGGCGTGCCCAAAGGTTACGACAAGCCGCTGTCGGCGCTGCTCGATGCCGGTGATCTGGCCTATAACGGCGCCAGCAGGCTCAATGCCGATGGCAAATGGGCGTACAGCTGGTATCTGTTCCTGCCGCTGGGCATGGCCCTGGAAAACCGCAAGAGCGTCGAACTGCTGCACTTCCCGCCGGACTATTCGCTGACTCAGGCGCAGGATTACCTGCGCTCGAACACCACCGACCGCTGGGCCACGCTGCTGACCGTCAACGGCATTCCGGCCGAGCAGACGCCGGCCTATCAGACCATCATCGACATCGCGCCAATCGCCGCGCCGTCCAACGCCGGTAGTGATCTGGAGGGCGTCTACGACTACTTCAAGGATTACCAGACCACGCTGGTCAAGCAGTTCAGCCAGACCAGCGCCGGCACCACCCTGCCGATGGTCGCGTTCGGTGCGCCGGTGCGTAACTGGATCAAGCAGCAATACGGCCCGACCGTGGCCGTATTGGGTCTGGCGACCATCAGCCCTAGTGCTGGGGTGAGCGTGCCGGTGCTGGGATCGAACCATCCGAGCTACATCTGGTACGCCGCCGACCCGGCCAGCTATGACGGCGATGAGGCCAAGGCCGATGCCGCCGGTTTGAAGGTCATGGGTCAGGACTTGAGCGCCGCTTGCTGGCAAGCCGGGATGGGCAGTAAACCGGGCACCGATGCGAAAGCCCTGCTCAACAGCTGCACGCAGACCTGGCAAGTGACGCAAAAGGGCAAGACCTGCGAACTGTTCTACACCTCGATCCGCAACCTGACCCCGGCACAGGCCGCCGCCAAGTGCTCGACCACGCCAATCAAGGCCCAGTTGCAACAGCTTCAGGGCGAATTGCCGGCCACCGCCGTTCCTGCACCACACCTCTGATCCGCTGAAAAAGCTTCCCGTGTCAGTCAATGCTGACGCGGGGAGCAGCCAATCACGCCTGTCAGATCTGACAGTAGACAGTTTGAGGGATACACCGGAATATTGGATCCAAACATGTTGCAGCGCTGACAGGACGTCAGACCAGGGAAGTCGCAGCATTTGCCGACAGGGACCGTTATGAATAATCAGGCCCATCAACACAACATTCCACGCGACGCACCCGGCATCTACCCGTTTGCCGGATTGCCGGTGCGTCTGGGTTTCCCATCCACCGAGGATTTCGAAATCGTGCAGGACCACCACGGTCACGCGGCAGTGGTGGCGCGCCGGGCGTTCTTGCGCATCACCCGGATGTGTCGGGTATCCGGACAACTGTTGCCCTATCGCTGCCGACAGACGCGTCAGTTACTGGCCGGCATCCATCTCTACGATCCGCGCTTTTGCGGGTTGCTCGAACACGCCTGCGATCCGAATGTGTTTCTGGACATGAGTGAGCTGTGGCTGTGGGCACTTCGCGACATTCAGCCGGGTGAACGCCTGACCATCGACTTCGCCGCCACCGAAGACCGTTTGCTGCAACAGTTCGCCTGCACTTGCGGCTCGCCGCGCTGTCGGGGGTGGATCACCGGCTACGATGAACCACCCACGATCGAGGGCCAGCACTTTCTGCAGCGCTGGCGGCATCCACACTGATCGGGATTACAACGCCCCGACCGGACGCAGACGATATTGCGGCGGCAGTTGCTCGAAACCGCTGATGGTGGTGTTCAGGCTTTTCCAGCGACCGTCCTTGATGCCGTAGATGCAGCCGTGAATCGACAGGCTCTGGCCGCGATGCCAGGCGTTCTGGATGATGCTGGTGTGCGCAACGTTGGCCACTTGCTGGACGACGTTGAGTTCGCACAGCCGATCGACCTGCTCTTCCTCGGTCGGCAGCTTGGCCAGTTCTTCACGTTTTTCGTAGTACAGGTCGCGGATCGAGCGCAGCCAGCCATCGATCAGACCGAACTGGCGATCCTGCATCGAGGCGCGCACACCGCCGCAGCCATAGTGGCCGGTAACCAGGATGTGTTTGACCTTGAGCACATCAACCGCGTACTGGATCACCGACAGGCAATTGAGGTCGGTGTGCAGCACCACGTTGGCGACGTTGCGGTGTACGAACAGATCGCCCGGCAGCATGCCAACGATCTCGTTGGCCGGCACCCGCGCGTCGGAGCAGCCGATCCAGAGATATTCCGGGGTCTGCTGGCGCGCCAGCTTGGCGAAGAAATCCGGGTCTTCCTTGGTGATCGCGTCAGCCCAACGCTCGTTGTTATCAATCAGGTCTTGTAAGTCGTGCATGGTTAAGGCCTCAAGAAAGATGCGCAGGTATGACAGACGGCCGCCCGTCGGGGTCACGCAAGAACCGCAGGTGTTTTTCTTTGGAATTCTCGGGTGCCCGGTGTGTCAACCTCAGTAAGGCCCACAGTATGAGGATTTGCCATGACTGATTCACGACGTCCGTTCGATGCGGTGCAACCGGAACCCATCGATGACAACGAAGACCGCATGGGCTCGGTGCATGAGCTGGATTTCGATGAAGACGAACCCAGCGCGAAAATCGGTGACGAGATTCCGGAACGTGAACGCGAGCAACTGATGCCCGCTGAACGGGTGCGCGAGGCCGGCCTTACCGGTGCATCGACGGCTGATCATGAACCGACCGACGATGACTTGAGCCCGGAAACACTGATTCACGAGGATGGCGCACGCGATGCCGAAGAGGCTGGCGAGGGCAATCAGGCCGATTGGGATCTGAGCATTGTCGATGAGGATGACATCGGCGGCGGCAATGGTCTGGATGAGGCGGAGCTGGCGCGGCGTGATCCGCTGGATGGCAATCGCTGATCTGTATTGCCTGTAAGGACGCCTTCGCGAGCAAGCCCGCTCCCACAGAGAATTGAGACTCGGCTCAAAACCAATGTGGGAGCGGGCTTGCTCGCGAAGCTTTTAAACAAGATCAGTCGACCAGGGTGCAGGCCATCACTACGGCGTCTTCGCGCCCGCCCACCGCCGGATAATAATCGCGACGCCGGCCAATCTCATTGAAACCATACCGCTCGTATAGCCGGAAGGCTGCAGTATTGCTGTCGCGCACTTCCAGGAAACACTCCCGCGCCGAGGCCGCATACGCCCGCGACATCAGATGCTCGAGCAGCGTCAGCCCCAGCCCCCGTCCCTGATTCTCCGGTTTGACCGTGATATTCAGCAGATGCGCCTCGTCGAGAATGATCTGCACCACGCCATGGCCGACCTGCTGCTGGCCTTCGAACATCAGCCAGATCTGGTATTTGCCCAGCCCGTCGAGAAAAATCCCGCGCGTCCAGGGATGGCTGTACGCCGCGTATTCGATCTTCAATACCGCGTCCAGGTCCGCCTCGGTCATCGGGCGGAACGATACAGCTTCACTCATTCGATGGTTTCCAGCGCGCCATCAGCCGACGCATGGCTTGCCACACAGCGGCTTTGCGCTGTGGCTCTTCCATTAACAATTCCAGACCGGGGATGGCCCATGCCAGGCCCAGGCCTTCGATCTGCAATTCACTATTGAACGCTTCGGCGTCCGCTTCACCGGCAAAGCGTATTGCCGGAAGGCCGATCAGCCACAGGCAGGCGCAGGGTGCCGCTTCCATCTGTACCGAGAGGAAACCCTGAACAAAGTCGCGCGCCGCTTCCGGGCCCTGATCCATGGTGCCGCGGTTCAGCCACGGCCAGCGCACCGGCTCGCCGACGATTTGTGGCGCATCCGGCAGACCGGCGGCGCGCAACATGTCTTTAAGCAGTAGATAGGCCGGATCGCGGCTCTGGAACGCTTCGCCTGTGGGTAACTCGACCAGCAGCAGGCAAGCCCCGGCGCGCAGCAACTGCAGGGCAAAACGCGGTGGCGGCACGGGCGCGGGTCTGGCGACAACTGGCGCCTCCTCGACCTCTTCCACCGGTTTGGCGCCATTGCGGGTACTGGCGAGCGACGGGCGTGGCACTTCGATCTTCGGCCGTTCGACCGGACGGGCGGCAGGCTGCACCGGAGCTTCGGCCTGCACAACCGGCATCACCACGACCTCTGGCTCAGGCTCGGGCATGTCCAGCAGCTCGGGCCGCGACGGGGCGGCGAAAGGCAATTCGGTGCGCGGCAGCCAGTTGACCACCTGCATGGCGTTCAAATAGGCGCGGCGGCGGGACTCGATAAGCAAAGGGTCGGCCACTTGTGGATAACTGAAGTGGGCTGATTCTACAGCCCTTCGTTCAAGATCGCTTGCTGTTGATCGATAGCCTTTACCTGGGCTCGCTCCCTGAGAAAATGCGACAGCCCGTCCCGAGAGTGAATCGCATCCCTCGTGATGCAGTACAATCGCGGCTTTTAATCGCCAACCAGCCGGCCATTCCGATGATCGAACCCAAGCGCGTCTTGCGCGCCCTCGCTGAACACTGGGCACTTCTGGAGCCACTGTGCGAGCACTTCGACCAAGGCACCCTGAGCCTCAACGAACTGCGCACGCAACTGGCCGCCCAACAACTGGACAGCACGCCGCAGGACATCACCAGCCTGCTCGACGTGTGGATTCGCCTGGACATTCTGGTGCCCGTGGCGAAAAGCCCGAACCGTTTCGAGCTGAACGCGCAGATCCACGACTTCCTCGCCTACCTGCGCCGTGAGCACCGTCTGGGCCTGTGCCTGGAAATCGAAGCCTATCTGCGCCACCTCGAACGGCTGGCCGGCTACATTCAGGACGCGTTCGATGTGCGCGACGGCAACGACCTCGCCCGTCAGTTGCGCTTGCTCGACATGCGCGTGCGCGACGTATTGAAGAAACTCGACAACGACGAACAGGCGCTGGTGGCCGTCGCCGAACGGGCCAAGACCAGCGACCGGCAGATTCCGTTGCGTCAGCGTTACGCCGAAGTCCTGGCGACCTGGGACGAATACGTCGAGCCGATGATCGATCTGGTGAACGCCGACGGCGCCTTCGAACAAGGCGTGCGCAAGGTTGAAACCGTGCTGTTGAAGATGCTCAGCGAACAGCAGCGCCTCGGCCATCTGGTCGACGACGACATGCTGCTGCGCACCCACGCGCGCATCCTCGAAATGCAGACCAGCGCCCAGTTGACCCTGCGTCACGCCCGCGAACTGCTGTTGCCGCTGCGTGAAGAAGCACGCCGCCACAACGCCGTGACCCGTGGTGCCGCGCTGGCGCTGGCAGCGATTCGCCGTAAAGGCATCGATGCCGTGCCGCAAGCGGCGATGCCGCTGTTCACCCGGCCGCAAAGCACCTTCCTCGGCAGCGCCAGTCAGGTCGAGGCTTACGTCTACGCTCTGGCGCGTTTCGAGCCGAAACCGGCGCGGTTCCCCAAGGCGCACAAAACCCAGAAATCCGGCGATGCCCCGCGCGCACCGCGCACCGTGCGCGAGATGGTCGAGCGTTGCGAAGAGTCCCTGCCAATGCCGGATCTGATGACCTGGCTGCTGGAGCAGGAACCGGACGGCGCCACCGACGAATTGCTCTACTGGTTCTCGCGCCTGTCGCGGGAAAAACGCTTCAAGCGCGAGCGTCTGGAACGCCGCGAATACCACACTCACGAGCACCAGGTCAGCCTGCGCTCCTTCGCCCTGCTCTCGGCCCGCGACTCCGCCGCCGAGGATTCTGCGAGCATCCCCAATGCATCTTGATCTATCCGAACTGTCCCAACTGGCGCCGATCTTCCGCGAGCTGTTCAAGGGCTATCACGTCAGCCGCCGCGACCCGGAACTGTACGCGCAACTGTCGAACTTCCAGGATCAATACCGCACGCTGTTCAAGGCGCTGGGGTTCGAACTGGTCTGCGACACCCGTGGGTTCTATTACTTCGTGCCGGACATGGCCGCTGCGGCGGTGAACAAGACTGCTCAGCGTCTGGCGCTGTTCACCTTCATTCTCGTCGAGCATCTGGCCGATCAGGGCCGCGATCCGATCGCCGTGCTCGACGGTGGCAGCCTCGGCCGTGAAGAACTGCCGTCGTTGCTGGACAAATACCGCGACCTGTTCATCCAGGCCGAAGTGCAGACCGTCGAAGAACTCGAAGAAAAAATCATGCGCCGCATGACTCAGCTCGGTTTCGCCGGTGAAGAAAACGGCGTGTACCGTTTCCTACCGCCGATGCACCGTTTCCTCGATGTGTGCCTGTCGGTGCAGCAGGACCGCGATCTGGCGGCTAGCGTACACAGCGTGCTGCCGCTGCCGGCACCGGTGCTGATCGACGAAGAGGCCGAAGCCAAATTCCTCGAGACCGACGATCCGCTTGATCTCAGCGAATTTGAGGAAGAGAGCGAAGAAGACGCACTGGCCCGGGCCATTGCCGAAGAACAGGAGTCCGACGCATGAGCCAGGAACGCTACGGCATCCGCCGCTTTGCCCTTTTGAACACCGCCGGTTACAGCCTCGGCCTGTTCCCGCTGGAAGAACCGCTATCGGTTTACGGCGCGAACAACCTCGGCAAATCCGCCTCGATCAACGCCTTGCAGTTCCCGATTCTGGCGCGCATGTCGGACATGAGTTTCGGCAAGTACAGCCTGGAACAATCGCGGCGCTTCTACTTTGCTTCCGACACCAGCTACATCCTCGTCGAAGTCAATCTACCGCACGGCCCGCACGTGATCGGCGTGGTCGGTCGCGGCCCGGGTGGTGGTTTCGGTCACCAGTTCTTCGCCTACGCCGGCAAGCTCGATCTGGCGCATTACCAGAAGAACGACACTTGCCTGCGTCAAAAAGAACTGTTCAGCAACCTTGAGAAAGAAGGCCTGAAAGCCTACGAACTCAAGCCTGATGAATTGCGTCGTTTGCTGGTGGGCGGGCACACCTCGATCCCGCTGGATCTGACCCTGATTCCGCTGCGCTCCACCAGCGAGCAGAGCCTGAAGACCTTCCGCGCGCTGTTCATCAACCTGCTGCACATGCGTGAAATCACTGCGGCCAAGTTGAAGCAACTGTTCCTCGATGCCTTCGAACACAGCCTGCGTTCCGGCAGCGTCGACTACATCGCCGCGTGCGAAGAAGCCTTCCGCGATGTGCGCCGGATGGAGCAGGACTACAACTCGCTGGTCGCTGCCGGCCCGCTGGTCGAAGCCTTGGCCAACGGCGTGAAACAGCGCGACGTGCTGCGCGGCAAACTGCATCGCCTGTCGCCGTTGCTCGACTCGCTGCTCGGCACGTGGTCGGACTACGCCACGGCGCGCAAGGAAGAGCTGACGATCCAGGCCGAGCACTACCGTCGCGAACAGGATGATCTGCAAAACGATCAGCGCGGCGGCACGCAGGAGCTGATGCGTCTGGAGCGGGAAATCTCCGGCATCCAGCGCTGGCTCGGCGAGTTGTCGGTGCTGAAAAACCGCTTCGCGCTGGTCGATGACGTCAAGGTGCTGGAGCAGCAACTGCTCGCCGCCAAGGACGCGCACGACGAACTGGCCGGTGCGCTGGCACAGTCCCGGCAGTTCAGCGCCGAGGATCTGGAAGAACGTCTGCGCGATCTGGAAAAACGCCTGAAGTCGGTGAAGCAGCAACTCGATCACGCCGACAACAACAGCTACGCGCGTCTGCGTGAGGAATTCTCGCAGCAGGACGTCGAGCGCCTGATGCGTCTGTTCAACAGCGCGCTATTCAGCCTGCCGCTGGGCGAGCACGGCATCACCCTCGACGAGGATGGCGAGTGGGTCAAATCGGTCGAGCTGATCCTCGATGGCTTCAAGGGCGAGCGTTTCGAAGTGCCGGGGCTGTCGATCGACATCTCGCACATCGAGCCGCCGGCTCTGCAAGCGCTGGCCGACCGCGCCGCGCTGCGTGACCAGAAAGAGCGTCTGGAAAAAGAACTCAAGCAGCTCAAGACTCAGCAAGCCGTGGCCGCCGACCGCGCCGCGAGCAAGACCCAGACCGAAGCGCTGTACCAGCAAGTGCTGGATGCGCAGAAAGCCCTGGAAGATTTCCGTCGCACCCAGACCCTGAGCGCCGAAGAAGGCGACAAGCTCGAGCAACTGGCGCAGATGGAAGCGGCGCAGGACGAACTCAAGCGCTCCAGCGATGCGTTCACCGAGCGCGTCCAGCAACTGTCAGCCAAGCTGCAATTGGTCGGTCGGCAGATCGCCGACATGGAAGCCAAGCAGCGCACCCTCGACGACGCCCTGCGCCGCCGTCAGCTGCTGCCGGCGGACCTGCCGTTCGGTACGCCGTTTATGGATCCGGTCGACGATTCGATGGACAACCTGCTGCCGCTGCTCAACGACTATCAGGACAGCTGGCAAGGCTTGCTGCGCGCTGACGGACAGATCGAAGCGCTGTACGCGCAGGTGCGCCTCAAGGGCGTGGCCAAGTTCGACAGCGAAGACGACATGGAGCGCCGTCTGTCGCTGCTGATCAACGCTTACGCGCACCGTACCGACGAAGCCCTGACGCTGGGCAAGGCCCGGCGTGCGGCGGTCACCGACATCGCCCGGACCCTGCGCAACATCCGCAGCGACTACGACAGCCTCGAGCATCAACTGGCGCTGTTCAACCGCGAGATCAACAAGCGTCAGGTGTCCAACCTGCAGAGCTTCCGCATCGTCCTGGCGCCGAACAAGGAAGCGCTCAAGCACATCGATCAGATCATCCACAGCGCCGGTCAGTACGAAGAAGGCGAAACCCTGTCGGTGTTCGATCTGAGCCAGAGCGCCGAACAGGACAACAAGAACGAAGAGGCCAAGGAATACCTGGCGCGGCTGGTGGCGGCGAACCATAACCAGCTCGGCCTCAAGGACTTGTTCGAACTGGCGTTCGAGATCACCAAGGTCAACGGTCAACCGGTGATTCACACCGACATCGACGGCGCGGCATCCAACGGCACCACCATGACCATCAAGGCGCTGACCAACATGTACTTGTTGCTGCACCTGATGGATCGCGATCTGGCCGGTCGCGTGCGCCTGCCGTACTACCTTGACGAGGCGGCGGACATCGACGAGAAGAACCAGGCAGCGCTGCTGGAAACCAGCCTGCAACTGGGCTTCGTGCCGATTCTGGCGAGTGTGAAGCCGCAGGTCTGCGCCAGTGTCGCCATCGACCTGGAGGGCGGCAGCGGCCCGGCGGGGATCTACATCGACGAGGCGGACTGGAAGTACATCCGCCGGCATGATGTGGTGAAGGCCACCGTCAGTGTGCAAGCCGATGAGCCGGAGCTGGATGAGGTTTGATCGACTTTAGCTGAAAACCAAAAAGGGCCGCGATCTGTTGGGATCGCGGCCCTTTTTTATGGCTTTGGGTTTGTGCTGATCAGGAGGACCTCATCGCTGGCAAGCCAGCTCTCACAGGTTTTTGCGTTGAATACACATTCTGTATACGACACAAACCCTGTGGGAGCGGGCTTGCCCGCGAAGGCGTCCTTCCAGACGCCACATCAATGGCGGGTTATTTACCGAGCGAAATCTTCGGCGCCCAGGTCAGCCACTCATCCTCGAACTTGTCGAACAACGGGAACGTCTGCTCAGCCCGTGCCGGGGTGCCCATGCGCTCACCGTCCGGCGTAGCGAAGGCAATCCCCCCCTGAATCGCCGTCTCCAGCGACTCCGTGCGCACTGTCAGACCATTGAACAAGCCGATGTCGAAACCAACGCCGCTGGTGTTCCAGAATCGGCTGCCGCTGCGCACCAACGGCGCGTATTTCGGCTCGATCAAAATGTGCACCAACACCCGGTCAGCCGTCTGGCCCAGTTCGTAACCGGTGACCTTGCCCACGGTGATTTCGCGGTAGGTCACGGGTACGCCCGGTTTCAGCGAGCCACGGCGCGCGGCGCTCAACACCAGACTCAAGCCAGCCTCCTGCTTGCTCACTTCCGGCGGACTGGCCAGCGCAACGAAGTTCTTCTGCGGGCCGAGATTTTTCGCCGCCGGCTGCACTTCCACATATTGCCCGGTGACCAGGGTTTCCAGGTTCTGGGTCTTGATCAGTCCCAACTCCGGCTTGACCACCCAGAACTGACTGCCGACCCGCGCAATGCGCTCCGGTACTTCGGTGATCCGCGCGGTAATCATCACGGCTTGCAAATCGTCGGTCAGATCGACGTCTTCAATCTTGCCGACATCCAGGCCTTTGAAACGAATCGGTGTGCCCGGGCGCAAACCATCGGCGCGGTCGACCTTGATCGTCACCAGCGTGCCTTTCTGGTTGGCTTCATCATGGTTGGCGAACAGACGGAAGCGCGGAATACGCTTTTGCAGCGGCGCTTTGGCCTGCGGCGTTTCGAAAGCGATACCGCCGGCCATCAACGTCTGCAACGACTCGCTCTTCACTTGAATACCACCCGTAAGACCACCGGTGAGGGTGATGCCGCTGACATTCCAGAAGCGTGTCGACGCGTTGACCAGGCTTTCGTATTCCTTCTCGATATGCACGCCAATGACGATTTGCTTTTTGGTCTTGGAGAACTGATAGCTCTGTACCGAACCGACCTTGACCTGTTTGTACAGAATCGGACTGCCGACTTCGATCGAACCGAGAACATCGGTGAACAGCACCAGATGCAGACCCGGCGAACGCAGATCCAGCGGCGGCGCTTTTGGCCGCGCCTCGAATTCGCGTTTCGGCGCGGCACCTTTGTCGCCCGGACGCACGGCAATGTAGTTACCTTTCACCAACGCTTCGAGTCCGGTGATACCGGCCAGGGAAATCGACGGTTTGACCACCCAGAACTGCGTGCCTTCGACCAGATAGTCTTCGGCCAGAGGATCCAGCGTCAGCTCGGCCGTGGCGCTGTTCAGATCCGGATCGATTTTCAACGCTTTCATGTTGCCGACCTGAATGCCCTTGTACATCACCGGCGTACGGCCGGCCTGCAAGCCTTCGAAGTCACTGAGTTTGACCTTGACCCGAATACCGGCAGCGGCGGCGTCGAAGTCCTCATAGAGACGGAACGGCAGGCTTGGATCGGTGGGCGGACTGTCCTTGCGATTCTCTGGTGTGGCGAAGGCGATGCCGCCGGCGACGATGCTCGCCAGAGACTCGCTGCGTACTTTCACCCCGGACAGGTTGGCGTCGATGCTGATGCCGCTGGCATTCCAGAAACGCGTGTGTTTGCGCACCAGTTTGGCGTAGGTCGGCTCGATGAACACTTTGAGCTCAACGGTGCTCTGGTCTTCAGACAGCACGTAGCTTTTGATCTGACCGACTTTGATCTGCTTGTAGAACACCGGACTGCCGCGGTTCAGCGAACCGAGGCGATCGGCCTTGATCGTCAGGTGCAGGCCGGGCTTGGAGTCCGATAGCGGCGGCTCCTCGGCCAGCGCCTTGAACTTGCGGGTCGGCTCGCCTTCACCGGGACTGATGGCCACGTAGTTACCTGAAACCAGGGTTTCCAGACCGGTGATGCCGGCCAGGGTCACGCTCGGTTTCACCAGCCAGAAGCGCGTGCTGGTCTTGAGGTATTGCTCGACGTCCTTGTTCATCTCGACGGTGGCAATCACCCCTTTGGAGTTGCCCTCGTCATCAAGCTTGAGCGTCTTCACCTTACCCACCGGCATGCCCTTGTAGACCACTTCGGTCTTGTTGGCCTGGATGCCTTCACCGCTTTCGAAACGCACCTGAATCTCGATGCCGGTTTCGTTATAGGCACGCCAGCCGAGCCAGCCACCGATGATCAGGGCAATCAGAGGCAGTACCCAAATGGCAGACCAGTTGGAGGCCGGTCGGGTTTTCGCTACAGGCAAATCAGTCATGGTCGTCGTCCGACTCCGTGTTATCCCAAATCAGTCGGGGATCGAAAGTTACTGCGGCAAGCATCGTCAGAATCACCACACTGGCGAAGGCGATGGCGCCAAGGTTGGCTTCGACACTGGCAAGTCGGCCGAAGTTGACGACCGCCACCAGAATGGCGATCACAAAGATGTCGAGCATCGACCAGCGACCGATGAACTCGATGAAGCGGTACATCCAGATCCGCTGCCGCGCGGACAACGGCTGACGTCGCTGCACCGAAAACAGCAGCAGTGCGATGCCCACCAGTTTGAAGGTCGGCACCAGAATACTGGCGATGAACACCACGGCGGCAATCGGGATCATGCCGTGCTGCACCAACTGGATCACACCGGACATGATGGTGCTGGGATCGCCCTGCCCCAGCGAACTGACCGTCATGATCGGCAACACATTGGCCGGGATGTAGATAATCGCAGCTGTGATCAGCAGGGCCCAGGTTCGGGCCAGACTGTTCGGACGACGAGCGTGAACCAGCGCACCGCAGCGGGTGCAGGTCTGCTCGTCGGTGTCCGCATCCTGTTTGTTCAATTCATGGCATTCGGTACAGATCAGAATGCCCGCATCAATCGCCCGCATGGGCATCCTCTCCTGATAACGCCTGCCAGATCTGATGCGGTGACATCACCACTTCCAGCCAGACCTGAACCAACAACAAACCGATGAAACACGCCAGACCGAGGCCGACGGTGATGGCCGCCATGTCCGCCAGTTTGACGATCGCCACGAGGACGCCCATGAGGTAGACCTCGAGCATTCCCCAGTCTTTGAGGTGGTGATAAATGCGGTAGAGCAATAAGCCGTAACTGCGTCCGACGTTGAATCGAATCGTCAGCAAAACGAATAACTGGCACAGCAACTTCAGCAACGGAATAGCCATACTGCACAGGAATACAACGATCGAAACGCCCTGCATGTCCGTATTGAACAAGCCGAGCACGCCGCTCCAGACCGTATCCTGCGAAGATTGTCCGAGGATATTGAGTTGCATGATGGGTAAAAAGTTTGCCGGGATGTACAGCAATAATGCTGCGATCACCAAGGCAAGGCTGCGCTGCACCACATTATGGCGATGGGCGTACAACTCGTAACCGCAGCGCGGGCAGAGTGCTTTCTCGCCATGGGCAAGCTTGGGCTTGCGCATCAGCAGGTCGCACTCATGACAGGCCACCAAGTCTTCCAGCGGTAAATCTGACAGCCCTTGGGCGTCAACCGGATCTGACATAAAGGCTCTGGCTCCGAAGAAGATGGGGGTTATTCTAGTGTTCTGATTCGAAAATAACTGTGCAAAATTGTTCGCTGCCTAAGTAAAAATACTTTCCTGCGGGCAAAACAAAACCCCAACTGCTTTCGCAATTGGGGTTTCGGAATTTAATCTTGACGATGACCTACTCTCACATGGGGAA
>NZ_JAFLXF010000017.1:0-136600 GCF_019891575.1 Pseudomonas sp. MIS38 | reverse complement strand
GCTCGCGAATGCGGTGGAACAGTCGATATCAATTTCGACTGATCCACCGCATTCGCGAGCAAGCCCGCTCCCACATTATTGGATCTTGCGTGTTTGATCAGGCCAGTTCGGCCACGACCGAAGCCAATGCCTTGGCCGGATCCGCCGCCTGGCTGATCGGACGGCCGATCACCAGATAATCGGAACCGGCATCCAGCGCCTGACGCGGGGTCAGGATACGGCGCTGGTCATCTTGCGCACTGCCCGCCGGGCGAATCCCCGGGGTCACCAGTTGCAGCGACGGGTGCGCCGACTTCAGTGCGGTGGCTTCCAGCGCCGAGCACACCAGACCGTCCATCCCGGCCTTCTCGGCCAGCGCAGCCAGACGCAGCACTTGCTCCTGCGGCTCGATGTCCAGACCGATACCGGCCAGATCCTCACGCTCCATGCTGGTCAGCACGGTCACACCGATCAGCAACGGCTGCGGGCCGCTGCGCTTGGAAAGCTCTTCACGGCAGGCCGCCATCATGCGCAGGCCACCGGAGCAATGCACGTTGACCATCCATACGCCCATCTCGGCAGCGGCTTTCACGGCCATCGCAGTGGTGTTGGGAATGTCGTGGAATTTCAGGTCGAGGAACACCTCGAAGCCTTTGTCACGCAAGGTGCCGACGATTTCCGCGGCGCAACTGGTGAACAGTTCCTTGCCCACTTTGACCCGGCACAGTTTCGGGTCCAACTGGTCGGCCAGCTTCAGTGCGGCGTCACGGGTGGGGAAATCCAGGGCGACGATGATAGGAGTCTGGCAGGCGGACATGGATGGGCTCTCAGGCAAGTCGAAATCGGCGCGCATTGTAGCGGAAGCGGCGGCGGCGCGGCACCCGATGATCGGTAAATCGTCGCCGCAAACGTGATCAGCATAGCGCTCGCGGCTATTGTGTCGAACCCGATACACAACCGACACGCCGCCAACAAGCGCCCGCGCTAGCCTCGCCAGCCGCAACACGTCCTTACATCAGCACTTCCCGCCTCACGGCAGGACGCCTATGCTGAAACCACCACCTCGCAGCCCATCTTTGTGGTTGGCGGCCTACTGGCAGATGAACAGCCCCATGCACAACACCCAGACCACCGTGACTGATGAGCAGAAAGACGACAAGCGCTGGAGCATCCGCGCGCTGATCGTCGATGACGATGTGCCGATCCGCGAGCTGATGATCGACTACCTGGCGCGCTTCAACATCCACGCCAGCGGCGTCACCGACGGCGCGGCCATGCGCCAGGCCATGCTGGCGGAACATTTCGACGTGGTGGTCCTAGACCTGATGTTGCCCGGCGAAGACGGCCTGTCGCTGTGCCGCTGGCTGCGCGCCGAATCGGACATCCCGATCCTGATGCTCACCGCCCGCTGCGAACCCACCGACCGCATCATCGGCCTGGAACTGGGCGCCGACGACTACATGGCCAAACCGTTCGAGCCACGGGAGCTGGTGGCGCGGATCCAGACCATCCTGCGTCGGGTTCGCGATGACCGCACCGAACAGCGCGCCAACATTCGCTTCGACAACTGGCGCCTGAACAGCGTGCTGCGGCAGTTGATCGCCGACGATGGCCTGGTAGTGCCGCTGTCCAACGCCGAATTCCGCTTGCTCTGGGTCTTTATCGAACGCCCGCGCCGGGTACTCAGCCGCGAACAACTGCTGGATGCCGCCCGTGGCCGCTCGATCGAGGCGTTCGACCGCAGCATCGATTTGCTGGTGTCGCGCCTGCGGCAAAAACTCGGCGACGACCCGAAAGCCCCGCAGTTGATCAAAACCGTGCGCGGTGAAGGTTACCTGTTCGACGCGCGAGACATCGGCTGATGCGAGCGCGCTTCGACACGCTGTTCGGCCGCCTGTTTGGCATGCTGTTCGTGGCGATCGTCCTGGCGCACCTGCTGGCCTTTGCCTGGTTTCATCACTATGGGCCACCCCCACCGCCGCCCCCGCCGGAGTTTGCCGAGGGCGTCGACGGCCAACGGCCACCGCCGGATCCACGTTTCGCCCATCGCCCGCCGCGTCCGTGGTTCGGCGGGCCGCTGGTGCCGCTGACCTTCCAGTTCATCTCGCTGATGATTGCTGCGTGGTACGGCGCCAAACTGCTCAGCCGGCCGATCCAGCGCCTGAGCGATGCTGCCGAACGCCTCAGCGAAAACCTCGACAGCCCGCCGCTGGACGAGTCCGGCCCGCGTGAAGCCCGACAAGCCGCGAACACCTTCAACCTGATGCAACAACGCATTCGTGAACAGGTGCAGCAGCGAGCACGCATGCTCGGCGCCGTCTCCCACGACCTGCGCACTCCGCTGTCGCGGTTGAAGCTGCGCCTGGAACAGATCGACGACGAAAAACTGCAAGGTCAGATGCGCCAAGACCTTAACGACATGATCGGCATGCTCGACGCCACCCTCACCTACCTGCACGAACAGCGCACCAGCGAAGCGTTGCAGTTGATGGATGTGCAGGCGCTGGTCGAATCGTTGTGCGAGAACGCTCAGGATCAAGGTGCAGACGTTGAAGTCAGCGGCCATTGCGCACCGCTGCAGGTGCAGCCGATGGCGCTGCGCTCGTGCATCAACAACCTGATGGACAACGCACTGCGCTACGCCGGACAGGCACGCATCGAACTGCAGGATCAACGCGAGCAACTGCTGATCCGCGTGATCGACCACGGCCCGGGCATTGCCGAAGACAAGCGCGAGGCGGTGTTCGAACCGTTCTTTCGCTTGGAAGGCTCGCGCAACCGCAACTCCGGCGGCGTCGGCCTGGGCATGACCATCGCCCGCGAGGCAGCGCAGCGTTTGAGTGGCCAGTTGAATCTGGAAGAAACCCCGGGTGGCGGCCTGACCGCAATCATCCGCCTACCGCGCACTTAAGAAACACACCTATCCACCGTGGGAGCGGGCTTGCTCGCGAAAGCGGTGTGTCAGTCGACTTCTGTGTTGAATGATCGGCCGCCTTCGCGAGCAAGCCCGCTCCCACAGGTTTCAGTGGTGTTCACTCCGTCGTGTATACCCACCGGTACAAAGCCAAAACACCCAGGACATCTTGCCCCTTGAGTCTGCACAAGCCGGTACACCCACCGGTTTTACAGTCCAAGGAGTGAGCCCATGATCGGTAGCGTCAGCAATTACACGAGCTATACCAGCACCAGCAGCACCTCCACCCAGAACGCCCGCAGCCAACAACTGCAAAAGCAGCTGTTCGCCAAACTCGACAGCAACGGCGACGACGCGGTGGATCAGGACGAACTGAACAGTGCCCTGTCGCAGAAGTCCGACGACGGCCTGCTGGTCAACCTGAGCAAACAATTTGGCGATCTGGACAGCGACGCCAGCGGCAGCCTCAGCGCCGAAGAAATGACCGCGATGGCGCCTCCGCCGCCTCCGCAGGATCAAGCACCGAACACCGACCTCGCCGACGCCCTGATCAGCGCCCTCGACGCCGATGGCGACGGCGCCATCAGCAGTGACGAACTGCGCAACGGCCTGACCAGCGCCGGCAGCAGCGCCGACAGCAACCAAATCTTCTCGGCCCTGGACAAGAACAAGGACGGCACCGTCAGCCAGGACGAACTCACCGCCAGCCTCACCCCACCACCGCCACCACCGCCGCAACAAGCCTCCAGCAACGAACTGTTCAGCCAACTGGATGCCGATGGTGATGGCAGCATCAGCGAGACCGAACTGAGCAGCGCGTTGCAAAGCAGCGACAGCGCCTCGACGATTAGCACTGATACCAGCGCTGCATTGCTCAAGGTACTGGACAGCGACAGCAGTGGCGGCGTGAGCAGCGACGAACTGAAAGCGGCGCTACAGGCAGGTCGGGAACGCCCGCCCGAAGAACAGACCGCCAGCACCCAGACCACCAGCGAAGCGCTGAACCGGATGATTGCCAACTTGAGCAAGCAGTACTCGCTGGACAATGCTGCGCCGGTGGGCAAATACCTGAATGTGGCGACTTGAGTTGATGGGGTGATGAGTGATCGTTTCCATGCAGTGGTGTGGGAACGGTCATTTGGGTGTGGCCGTGAGAAGCTGGTTGCCTGATATGCCTCTTCGCGAGCAGGCTCACTCCTACAATTGGATGGAGTGCATTCAGTTGGAGATTGTTCGGCTATAAGGCCGCCTTCGCGAGCAAGCCCGCTCCCACAGTTGGATTGGGGGTGGTCAGTTGGAAATTGGTCGGCTGTCAGGACGCCATCGCCAGCAGGCTGGCTCCCACAATTTTTAACTGTATGCACCGCACGCGGCGAAGCCGCCCCACTCAATGGCCGAGTGTCAGCTCGCCGAAAGCTCTTGATCTTGACCTACGGGCGACATCGGAAGGCTGAGTGGAGGGATTGATCCGGGGGTGGGAGCGCAGCGACCGTTTGGCGAAGCCAAACACAGCGAGAGGAGGTGCAGCGAAGCAAACCGTAGGCGCTGCGCCCGGATCAATCCCGGAGCGAAGGGACCCCGAGCCCCAGCGAGCGGGCCGAACGTAGGAGCAAGCGTTTTGGGTTACTTTTTAGGCGTTTGTAAAAAGTGACTCGCCGTAAGGGCGAAACCGCCAGCCGCCACACCCAAACCAACGGATATGCCCACAACCCCAAAAAAGCCAAGGCGCCTAAACCCGAGCCTGACTCTTGCTCCAATCCGTCAACAAACTATAGGCCACCGCCAACAACGTAGGCCCGATAAACAACCCGATAAACCCAAACGCAATCAACCCGCCAAACACCCCAAGCAACACAATCACCAACGGCAGATTCCCCCCGCGGCTGATCAGATAAGGCTTCAACACGTTATCCACGCCACTGATGATGAACGTCCCCCAGATCCCGAGAAACACCGCCATCCCGTATTCACCTTTCCAGGCCAGCCAGGCCGTGGCCGGAATCCACACCAACGGTGGCCCCATCGGAATCAGACTCAACAGAAAGGTCACGATCCCCAGCACCAGCGCCCCCGGAACCCCGGCAATCAGAAAGCCAACCAACGCCAGAACCGCCTGCGCCGCCGCCGTACCGATCACCCCGTTGACCACCCGCTGCACGGTGCCGGCCACCAGCTCGATGTAATACCCGGCACGCTCACCGATCAGGCGCTGCAGCAGACCGTGCACAAACGCCGCCAAGCGCGGCCCGTCGCGATAGAAAAAGAACACAAAGACAATGCTCAGGGTCAGCTCGAGAATCCCGCCGCCGATCTGCGCACTGCGCGCCAGCAACCAGTTACCGACCTGCCCCAGATACGGTTTGATCGACACCATCAGCGCTGCGCCCTGCTGATCAATGCTGTTCCAGATCCCCACCAGCCGCTCGCCCACCAATGGCACGCTGCCGAGCCAGACCGGCGCCTCCGGCAGACCATCGACCTGCACATCCTTGATGAACGCCGTGGCATCGCGCACGTGATCGGCCAGGTTGAACCCGAGCCACACCAGTGGCGCCGCCACCAGCAACATCCAGCCCAAGGTCAAAATAGCTGCGGCAAGTGATTCGCGGCCATTGAGCCAACGGGTCAGCAGACGCATCAGCGGCCAACTGGCGAACGCCAGCACCGCGCCCCAGAACAGCGCCGACCAGAACGGCGCCATCACCCACAGGCTGGCACCGAACAGCACCAGCAGGAGGATTTGCACCAACAGCCGATCGTTATTGAGCATGTACAGTCTCGAAGAAGTCAGTCGGTCAAAGAGTAGGCGAACACGCCGCGCGTGCACGCCCGATGCAGCTTACCGCAACAGATCGATGCGCAGGCCAGAGCCGTCGGCGCTCCCCGCCTCCATCCGTGCCGCCCGTACCCCCTGACCGATCAGCGCCTGACGCCAGGCCTCGGCCTTGGGTCCGGCAATCGTCACGCGTTGGGTGGTGTCGAGGTTCAAGCCACGGGAAATCAGTCGTAACCAGGTGTCATCCGGATCGCCGGTCAGCTTGGGGAAGTCCAGTTCACCGGTACTTTTGAGCTGTCGCAACAGCGTGGCCGAGGTCGGCAGCAACACGCCCAGCGGCGCGCCCGCTTCGAACTGTTCGACATGCAGGTAGGCTTTGCGATTACCGCGGGTGATGCTGTAGAGCGCGACCAGGGTGTTGTCCTTCGGTGCGGCCAGACGCAACAGCAGATAGGCCTGTTGCTCATCGGCACCGTACAGCTTGGAGTTGCCGAACACTTCATTGGCCCACAGGCTGCTTTCGCCACAATCACGGGCCTGGCACCAGAACAGCAACTCGGCGTCCTGCTTTTGCAGGGCTTCACGGGCGGCGGTGAAGGCTTCGGTGGCGGAATGCTCAGGCGGCAACTCGTAGGTGACCGAAGTGGTCTGGCCGCGCGCCGTGACCTGGCCGTCAAAGCGCAACTGGCCGCTGATCTTGCGGATCGAGCCCAGCGGATAGATCCGCTCAAGCTCCACAGGAGGGCGATAGTCGACGATCTGCGCATCGGCCAGACGCGGCACGATCTGCAAATCCTGGCTGCCGGGCACGTCGGCGGCGAACGAAACGGAACTGAAACAGCACAGCGCCAACAGACTGAGTGACCGCATAGTCAGGCTCATCGGATCGGCATGGCTTGGCGGGTCGGGGGCGCAGCGGTATAGAAATCCATCGTGTTTGTCTCCCATTTCAACCCGCCCAGCCTCGACAGTTGCCCGGTGCAAGTCAAGGAATGGCGAAGAAGCGATTGAAACAGTCTGCGACAAGGTCGGCACCGGACTCATCGTTCAGGTGCAAATGATGCCCGCCCGCCAGCTGTTCCTGGCTAAAGGGTAGCCGCTCCAGCAACTCCGGATGTTTGGCCAGCATGCCGTCGGCGGCCACCACCAGTTGCGCCGGGCAGGTGATGCGCTGGACGAAAGCCATCGCCTGCTCCTGCGTCAGGCGCAACGGCGACGGCAGGGTCAGGCGATTGTCGGTGCGCCAGGTATAACCGCCGGGCACCGGCATCAGGCCGCGTTGCGCCAGCAGTTCGGCGGCTTCGCGACTGACCGCCACCAAGCCCTTCATCCGTGCTTCGATAGCGCGGTCGAGGGTGTTGTAGACCGGCTTGCGCTTTTCGCGCAGATCCAGTTGCGCCTGCAGGGCCATGCCCATGCGCTCGGCAGCATTTTCGCCTTTGTCCGTAGGAGGAATCACCCCGTCGATCAATGCCAGATGAGTGATGCGCTCTGGCAACGACCCGGCCAGCACCAGCGAAACGATCGCGCCCATCGAATGCCCGAGCAGACCGAAGCGTTTCCAGCCCAGTTGCTCGGCGACCTGCAACACGTCGTGCGCATAGTCCCACAACGCATAACCGGCGCCGTTGGGCCGATGCCCGGAATGCCCATGCCCGGCCATGTCCAGCGCGATGATGCGCAGGCCTTTGAGCTTGGGCGCCAGGCGCGCAAAGCTGTTGGCGTTGTCGAGCCAGCCATGCAGGGCAATCACCGGCAGACCGTCCTCGGGGCCGAACAAGTGCGCCGCCAGTTCGATATGCGGCAGGCTCAAGCGCACTTCTTCGAAGGTCGGGCTCATGCGCAGTCCTTCTGTTGGCGGCGCTCCCAGCGCGTAAACAGCTCTTTGAGCAGGCGCGCCGTGTCTTGCGGACGTTCCAGCGGGAACATGTGCCCGCCGGGCATGCTCAATGCTTCACCCTGCGGCAGGCGCCCGACGAATCGGCTGTGATGACGCATGACCACCCGACTCTTGTGCCCACGCACCACCGCCAGAGGCACTTTCAGCTGACGAGTGCGACCGGGACTGGTGTGCGGCACGCCGCGATAGATGCTGATTTCAGTGGCCGGATCAAAGCGCAGACGCAGCTTGTCGCCAACCGTATGCAGCCCGTGCTGCAGGTAGGCATCGAAACATTCCGGATCGAAACCGCGAAACAGGGTCTTGCCGGCAAAATAGCTGCGCGCCGTGTCGAGATCGGCGAACTCTTCGCGCCGCCCCAACGTACGTCCGGCCGGGGTCAGCCTGTCGATGAAGCCGAAACGCTTGGCCGCGCGGATCACCCACTGGTCGGTGCGAGTCAGCACCGGTGAATCGAGCATGACCACGCCGCGATACAGCTCAGGGCAGCGCAATGCTGCGTGCAAGTGCAACACGCCGCCAAACGAATGGCCGACGCCCCACACCGGTTGATCCTGTTGCTGCAAATGGTGGATCAGTTCGTCGACCAGGTTGTACCAGTTGTCGTCCGCCGGGAAACGCGGGTCATGGGCATGCTGTTCCAGATGCGCGACCCGATACTCGGGCGCCAGCGCCGCGAACAACTTGCCATAGGTGCCCGAGGGAAACCCGTTGGCGTGGGCGAAAAAGATCGGTTGCGACATGCAGGTTTATCCATGAGCGGAAACATGCCGCTGATTGTCCGCAAGACCGCGCCCCGCAGCAATGACCGTAACTGCCAGGAATGATGACAGTCCGGACAGCATGATGGTGTTTCAGGGAGATCGCTTCCCCCTCACCCCAACCCTCTCCCCCAAGGGGGCGAGGGGGAACCCCAACCCTCTCCCCCAAGGGGGCGAGGGGGAAAGGGAGCTGATCTGCATGAATTTCAAAACCTGAACTCGGCTCGATAGCTCAGGTCGGCGCAACTCGAACATCCAGCCCGATCAGTCCCCTCTCCCTCCGGGCGGTCCGACGTTTCGGGAGGGTTAGGGTGAGGGCGGCTGCTCGCCCAATGGCACCACCGCCATGGTCAAACGCGACACACAACTGGCCTTGCCTTCATCGCTGGTCAGGCGGATGTCCCAGACATGCGTGGTGCGACCGATGTGAATCGGTTTGGCCACCGCGGTCACCCGCCCGCTGCGCAAACCGCGCAAATGGTTGGCATTGATCTCCAGCCCCACGCAGTAGAACTTGCTGGCATCGATGCACAGATAACTGGCCATCGAACCGACGGTTTCCGCCAGCACCACCGAGGCGCCGCCGTGCAGCAGACCGTAAGGCTGGTGGGTGCGGTGGTCGATGACCATGCTCGCCGTCAGCGATTCCTCGTCGAAGGACTCGAAACGGATATCCAGCACTTCGCCGATGGTGTTTTTCTGGATTGCGTTCAACTGCTCGATGTTCGGAGTGGTGCGCCACAAGCTCATCGCTGGCTTCCTTTGTTGTTTTGGTGGTCACTCAATCCTGCCACAGCACCGCCTCGCTGCGCGCGCTCCATTCTTCAAACCGCGCGCCGTAGGTGTCTTCAATGACGTTGCGCTTGATCTTCAAGGTCGGCGTGAGAAAACCGTTTTCCACCGCCCAGCTGTCCTTGACCACCACCAGCCGGCGCAGGCGCTCGTGTTTGTCGAGCACGGCGTTGACCTCTTCGAGCAGTTTTTCCAGGCTCGAATGCAGACTGGCCCGCCCTTCGTCCTGATTGACCGTCGAGAGCACGCACAAGCCCAGCGGCGCACTCAGGCCATCGCCGACCACACAGACCTGTTCGATCCGCGAGTGCACCGCCAGCCGGTTTTCAATCGGCGCCGGGGCCACATATTTGCCTTTGCTGGTCTTGAAGATTTCCTTGAGCCGGCCGGTCAGGCGCAAGCGCCCCTCGGCATCCTGCTCGCCCTTGTCGCCGGTACGCAGAAAACCGTCCTCGGTGAGGGTCTCGGCGGTTTTCTGCGGCTCCTTGAAATAGCCGAGCATATTCGCCTGACTGCGCACCTGCACCTCGCCGGACTCGTCGATCCGCACCTCGACCTCCGGGCACGGTTTGCCGATCCAGCCCTGTTTGTATTGGCCCGGCAGGCAGATGTGCGAATAGCCGCAACTCTCGGTCATGCCATACACCTCCAGCACATCGAGGCCGAGTTTCTGATACCAACTGAGCAAGGTCTGCGGCACCGGTGCCGCACCGGACAGCGCCACGCGCAAGGCATCAAGACCCAGGCCGGCCAGCACCTTGTGCCCGACCCGCTTGCCAAGGAACGGCAGGCCGAGCAGGAAATCCAGGCGTTTAGCCGGAATCTTGCCGTACACGCCCATCTGGAATTTGGTCCAGATCCGCGGCACGCCGAACATCGCCGTGGGCCGCGCCCGCTGCAGATCGGTGATGAAGGTGTCGAGGCTTTCGGCAAAGAACACGGTTTGCCCGGTGTAGATCGAGGCCAGCTCAACGAACATGCGTTCGGCGACATGGCACAGCGGCAGGTACGACAGCAGCCGGTCTTGCTCGTTAAGCCCGAACAGTTGCGTGCCGCGAGTCGTGGCGAACCCCAGATTGGCAAAACTGTGCATCACGCCTTTGGGCAACCCGGTGGTGCCGGAGGTGTAGATGATGGTTGCCAGTTGCTCGGCAGCAGGACGCGGGTTGTCCTGGATCGGCGAGCTTTTTTGCAGGTCATCCCAACTAAAATCGAACTCGCCGGGCGGGTGCAGCGGCAGGCTGATGGTCGGCAAATCCGCCGGTACACCGACCGACATGCCCGGCCAGTCATCAAGCTTGCCGATGAACGCCAGCACACTTTCCGAATGCGTCAGCACCTGATTCACCGAGTCGGCGGTCAGGTTGGGATACAGCGGCACCGAGACGTGCCCGGCCATCCAGATCGCCAGATCGGCAATGATCCAGTGCGCGCAGTTTTTCGAGATCAGCGCGATGTGGCTGCCCTGCGGTAATTCCCGCGCGCGCAGCCAATGCGCGGCACAACGCGCTTGATGACCGACGTCGGCCCAGGTCAGGGTCTCGACCTGCCCGCCACCGATGGGCTGCACCAGAAAACGCTGGCGCGGGTGCCGGGCCTCACGCTCGTAAAACATATCCAGCGGCAAACGGAAGGCGGCAGACATGCGACTCGCTCCTGTTTTTTGGGTCTGGAGCAAGCGTAGTCAACCAAGCAAGTGCTTGGTTGGAAAATTCAAACAAATAATTTCAACTGAAAATGAGGGCCCTGTGGGAGCGGGCTTGCTCGCGAATGCGCTGTGTCAGCCACCGTAAATGTCACTGATACACCGCATTCGCGAGCAAGCCCGCTCCCACAAGGAATCAGCATCAGGGGTGCTTGAGGCTGTTGAGGGTCATCGAGCCGATCAGCAGCTCAGGGCTTTCCAGCTCAGCCAGACCGGCAGTGCCGACCTTCTCCGGCGGATATCCGGCGCCGTGCTGCAGATAGCTCAGCAGGTTGCCCACCAACGGGTTATGGCTGACCAGCAGCACATCGCTCACCGACACCAGTTGATCGGCTACCTTGTCCGGATCGCTCTCCGGCGTCAGCCAGCCGACCGTGCGGATCTCCGGCTCGAACCCCAGCGCCTCGCGGACAATCTGTGCGGTCTGTTGCGCGCGCAGATAAGGGCTGGCGTAGATCGCCGTCAGTGGCTGGCCGATCAATTGCGCGGCGCTGCTCAACGCTTCTTTGCGACCGTGTTCGGTCAACGCCCGCTCGGAGTCAGGGCACGAGCCGTAAGGCACCGCCTCGCCGTGACGCAACACCCAGAGTTTCATAGCTTGGGTTCCTCATCGCGGGCCGGATGCGGCGCTGGCGGCACGGCGTGCGGTGCTTCGCCTTCCGGGGCACGCGGGGTTGGCCAGTCGGCAAACGGCCAGGGTTTCTGGTCGCTGTGAAAGCTGCCGAAGCGGCCGATCTGCGCGAGGAACTGGCTCAGGCTGTCGCCGAAATTCATCAGGCTGGCGCTCGGCGCGCCGTAAATCAAACGATAGATCAGTTGCACCAGCACCACGGCGCCGAGGATGAACTGCGCCACTTGCCAGACCAGCACGTAGACGATCATCCACAGCACCCGCAGGAGAATGGATTCGTACTTGGCTTCGGTTTTCGGATCGTTCATGGCTCGCTTCCTGTTGAATCAGTTGAAACCGCTGGTGGAAATAAAGTCGACGTCGGTTTTCGGTTCGGCACGCATCAGTAGACCGATCACCTGCTCCAGCGTGCGTCCTTCAAACAGAATCGCATGCAGCCCGGCGACCAGCGGCATGTACACGCCAACCTCCTGGGACTTGGCCTTGAGCACCTTCAGGGTGTTCACGCCTTCGGCGACTTCGCCCAGACGCGACACCGCTTCATCAAGGCTCAAGCCCTGACCGAGAGCAAACCCGACCTGGTAGTTGCGGCTCTTCGGCGACGAGCAGGTCACGATCAAATCCCCTACCCCGGCCAGACCGAGGAAGGTCATCGGGTTCGCGCCCTGATTCACCGCGAACCGGGTCATCTCGGCCAGTGCGCGGGTGATCAGCATGCTCTTGGTGTTCTCGCCCATCTCCAGCGCCACTGCCATGCCGGCGATGATCGCGTAAACGTTTTTCAACGCCCCACCCAGCTCGACACCGAAACGGTCAGCACTGGCGTAAACGCGGAAGGTGCGACCATGCAACGCAGCCTGTACCGCTTTGCAGAGTTCTTCGTCTTCGCTGGCGACCACGGTGGCGGTCAACGCGTGTTCAGCGATCTCCCGCGCCAGGTTCGGCCCGGACAGCACACCAATACGTGCCTGCGGGGCGATTTCTTCGAGGATCTGGCTCATCAGTTTGAAGGTGTGGGCTTCGATGCCCTTGGTCAGGCTGACCAGCATCTTGCCGCTCAGGCGCTCGGCGTGGGCGGCCAGCACCGTGCGCAATGCGCTCGAGGGCAGCGCGACGAAGCACAGCTCGCAGGCGTCGAGGGTGGCCTGCAGGTCAGTGACCGCAGTCACTCCCGGCAGAATCTTGATGCCTTTGAGGTAACGCGGATTCTCGCGGTTGACCCGGATGGCCTCGGCCTGCTCGGGGTCACGCATCCACTGCCGGACTTGATGGCCGTTCTCGGCCAAGAGATTAGCCACGGCGGTACCAAAACTTCCGCCTCCCAGGACCGCAATCGGGCGCTGTTCAGTCATATGCAATCCGTTAATCCATACCAGTGGCGATGCCGGCATTATACGGGGCGACCGGAGCGCGGCCAGCCCCCGCGTCAATTACCGACACTTGTAGGAAGAAGACCAATAAAGCCGAGGAAAATGCCCGCATCGTGACTGGAAAAGTCACTGTCCTCGGTTAACATGCGCGCCAATTCTTTGCGATCAAGGCCGTGCCGTGTCTTTTGGCTCTCCCCCCTCGCGTTCGTCACTGCTGCTGGCGCTGCTGTTCAGCCCGGTGTTGCAGGCGGACGACCTGTTTGTCGACAGCGAAACGCTGCCGCAGGTGCTGACGGCCACGCGCCTGAAACAGACGCCGGCGGAAGTGCCGGGGAGCATGACCGTCATCGACAGTGAGCTGATCAGTGCCAGTGGCGCGCGGGACATCAGCGAGTTGCTGCGACTGGTGCCGGGGATGATGGTCGGCAACATCAGCGGCAATCAGGCGGCGGTCAACTATCACGGAACCAACGCCAGCGAAGCGCGGCGCATGCAGGTGCTGATCGATGGCCGCTCGGTGTACCGCGCAGGCCTGGCCACGGTGGACTGGAGTGACATTCCGGTGGCCATGGAAGACATCGAGCGCATCGAGGTTTTCCGTGGGCCGAACACCGTCAGCTACGGCGCCAACGCGCTGATGGCGGTGGTCAACATCATCACCCGCAACCCGGCGGACAGCCACGGCACGCGCCTGAAGGTCACCCGAGGCCAGCGCGGCATCAACGACTTCTATGCCAGCCAGGGCACGGGGTGGAATGGCGGCGACCTGCGTTTGTCGCTGTCCGGCCAGGAAGACGATGGCTTCGACAGCGACCGTACCGGCGCCGATTACCGTGACAGCCGCCGCTTGAACCGCTTCAGCCTCGCCGTCAGCCAGACCCTGAGCGACAATCAGACCCTCGACTGGCAGATCAACGCGAAGGACGGCAGCAACCAGCGGCCCTACACCTACCGCCCGGTGTTCTCGGGGATTACCGCTGCCGGGAACAATTCCGACGTGATCGCCAAGGATTACGCCGGCTCGGTGCGCTGGAATCTCGACATCAATCCCGAACACAGCCTTTATATACAGGGTTCGGCCCAGCACTGGGATCGCCAGCAAGTGTGGCGCGCTTGCGATGCCGAAGTGTCGTTCAGCCCGCAACTGACCCAGCTGTGGCAGCTCAACCCGAACTACACCGAACGCCTCGCACGCAATATCACCCGCTTCACCGGCCCTGGCGCCGCGCCGGGTACCCCGCAGGAAATGGCCCTGGCCAATCAGGTGCTGGATCAGTGGCGCAACGGTGCCAGCCAGACCTTGTGCGGAGACATCGATCAAAGCGCCCGCGAGTCGCGCTACGATCTCGAATTGCAGGACACCCTCAGCCTGTCCGACAGTCTGCGGCTGGTCAGCGGCCTGAACTATCGTTACGACCGGGCCGACTCCGAGACCTACTTCAACGGCACGCTGGACGACACCACCTGGCGCGCGTTCGGCCAACTGGAGTGGCGCGCCAGTGAACACTGGCTGTTGCAGGGTGGCGCCATGTTCGAAAACACCCAATTGATCGGCAGTTCGCTGACGCCGCGATTCGCCGTCAACTACCTGATCAACCCACGCCATGGCCTGCGCGCGGTGTACTCCGAGGCGATCCGTTCGCCGGACATGTTCGAGAACAACGTCAACTGGAGCTATCAGGTGAGCAACCTGCGACCGTCCGCCTATGGCCAGTCTTCGGCGCGCTACTTCGTCAAGACCCGTGGCCCGGGCAATCTCGATCAGGAACACATGCGCTCGCGCGAACTGGGCTACAACGGCTATTTCGCCGAGCTGGGGCTGGCCGTGGACGTGAAGCTGTTCTACGACGAAATCACCGGGATGATCAGCGAGCCGCTGCGCAACAACCAGTACATCGCCAGCAACGCCAACAGCTCACGCTTTCGCGGCACCGAAACCCAGCTCGACTGGCGCCTGAGCATGATCGATCGCCTGCGCTTCACTTACGCTTTCGTCGACGCCGAAGCGAGCAATCCGCTGGATCAGCAATTCACCTCGCGTAACAGCGGTTCTGCCGGCTGGCTGCGTGATTGGGGCCACGGCTGGAACAGCGCCCTGTTCTATTACGGCGACAACGCGCTCAACGGCTACCGCTTCGAGCGCGTCGACACGCGCATCGCCAAACGCATCCCGCTGGGCAAGGCGCAACTGCAACTGGCCGGCGTGCTGCAGCAGCGGCTCGACAACCAGCCGACCACTTTCGTCGACAACAATTACGACGAACGCCGGGTGCTGTACTTCAGCGCCGAGCTGGAGTTCTAGGGTGCGCTATGCCACGCCAAACAAGACGCCAACCCTTGGTCACTGGCTGGCCGGTGTCTGTCTGTTTTTGACCGCGTGGCTGCACGGCGTGGCGGTGCAAGCCGCCGATATTCTGTTGACCGGCGCCGAAGAAAGCCCCGGGGTGCAAGCCTTCGTCCAGGCCCTGAGCGAGCTGCGTCCCACCGACAACGTGCGGTTCCAGCCGCTGGCCAGCCTGCCGGCGCCGGGCAAGTTGCCGGCCAATCTGCGGATGATTCTGCTCGACCTACCCAGCCTCGACTGGCGCCTGCAGGAGCCCCAGGGCCCGGCGACGCTGGTGTTGCGCATCAGCCGATTGCAAGCGCGGCAACGCTTGGGTGGCGCACAACCGCCGCACTTGAGTCTGCTATGGAGCGATCCACCGCTGGGGCGGCAACTGCAACTGATTCGACGGATTCTGCCGCAGGTGCGCCGGGTCGGCGTGCTGTTCGACCAGCACAGCGAATTCCTGCTCAAGGAGCTGCACCAGGCAGCAGCGCCGCTGAATCTGCAAATCGTCAGCCAGCGTTGGGACAACACCCAGGACAGTCGCCCGTTGCAAAGCGTGCTGAGAAACAGTGACGTGTTGCTGGGCCTCGACGATCCCGATCTGTACAACCCGAAAACCGCAAAAAACCTGCTGCTCAGCAGTTACTCCCGGCAAGTGGCGCTGGTCGGGCCGAACGCGGCGTTCGTGCGGGCCGGCAGCCTCGCCAGCACTTACAGCGATCAGCCCGACTGGCTGGCGATCCTTGACCGGTTGCTCGATCGCCCGCCGGCGACGTGGCCGCGCACGCTCTACCCCGATCGTTTCAAGGTCTCAAGTAATGTGCAGGTCGCTCGTTCCCTCGGTATCGAGCCAATCGATGAAGCGTCTGTTGCCCGCCAGTTGGCTGAAGGAGAAAGCCACCCATGAATCTGCGTCGCCGCTGGGACATCAACACCCGCACGCAATTGATCAGCCTCGGCCCGGCCCTGCTGCTCACGCTGCTGCTGATCAGTTTCTTTACCTTCGTGCGGATTCAGGATTTACGGCAGGAGCTCAATCACACCGGGCAACTGATCGCCAACCAACTGGCGCCCGCCACCGAGTACGGGGTGATTTCCGGCAACAACGAAGTGCTGGAAAGCCTGCTCAAAGCGACCCTGGCCACACCGAACGTGCGTTTTCTGGAAGTGCAGGACAGCGCCAACCGGATTCTTGCCTACGTTGAACAAGCCGCCGACGCGCACAACCGCCCGCATCAGGTGGAGGTGTTCCAGGCCCCGGTGCGCCTGCAACGGATCGCCCTCAACAGCGATTTTTTCCACGACGCCAAAGCCAGCAACAATGTGACCAGCGAGGACTATCTGGGCCGGGTGATTGTCGGTCTGTCCAACGATGCCTTCAGTCAGCGCCAGCAGGAAATTCTGCTCAAGGCCGGGATTCTGGCGTTGTTTGCCCTGCTCTTCACCTTTGTTCTGGCGCGGCGTCTGGCCGGCAGCCTGTCGGCGCCGATCCGCGATATCGGCAACGCGGTCAAGGCGATTCAGCAAGGCGATTACAAGACCCCACTGCCGATCGTCGATGACACCGAGTTGGGCGCCCTGTCGCAGCACATCAACAACCTCGCCCAGGCACTGGAGCAGGCCAGCCGCGAACAGCATCAGGCCATGGCGCAACTGATCCAGACCCGCGAGGAAGCGGAAAAGGCCAACAATGCCAAATCCGATTTTCTGGCGATGATGAGCCATGAACTGCGCACCCCGATGAACGGAGTGCTGGGCATGTTGCAGTTGCTGGAAACCACCGACATGACCGAGGAGCAGATCGAGTACGCGGCGCTCGCTTCCGAGTCCACCGAACACCTGCTGAAAGTCATCAACGACATTCTCGACTTCTCGCGGATCGAACGCTCGGAGCTGGAGCTTGAGCACATTCCGTTCAACCTCGCCGACCTGATCGGCGCTTGCGCCCAGTCGTTCCAGCACAGCGCGGTGCAGCGTGGCCTGGATCTGAACCTGCGGATCCCCGAGGACATGCGCGCCTTGCAGGTGCAGGGCGACCCGACGCGGATCCGGCAGATTCTGGTCAACCTGGTGGGCAACGCCTTGAAGTTCACCGAGCGCGGCCGGGTCAGCATCGAGGCGCAGTGGCAGGCGCTGGATCACGAGTTGCTGTGGTTCACCTGTTCGGTGCGCGACAGTGGCATCGGTATCTCCTCGGAAAGTCTGGAGTTGATGTTCAATGCGTTCCAGCAGGCCGACAGTTCGATTTCCCGGCGCTATGGCGGCACCGGCCTCGGCTTGCCGATCGCCCGCACCCTGGCCGAACGCATGGGCGGGACGTTGCGCGCCCAAAGCGAAGAAGGCCTGGGGTCGGTGTTCACCCTGGAAATCCCGCTGGCCTTATATAAGCAGACGTTGCCGCAACTGGCGGCACCGCGTGCAGCCAATGGCAACGGGCATGGTGAGGGGCGCAATGTGTTGCTGGTGGAGGACAACCCGGTCAACCAGACGGTCATCGAAGCCATGCTGCGCAGCCTCGGCTTTACTGTCAGCGTCGCTACCGATGGCGCGCAAGCGGTGCGCAGCGCCGAAGGCAATGATTTCGAAGTGATTCTGATGGACTGCCGCCTGCCGATCATCGACGGCTACGAGGCGACCCGGCAGATCCGCCAACTGCCCGGACGCCGCGAGGTACCGATCATCGCGCTGACCGCCAACGCGTTGCAGGGCGACCGCGAAACTTGCCTTTCGGCGGGCATGAACGATTATCTGGCCAAGCCGTTCAAACGCAATGACCTACAACAGATTCTGCAGCGCTGGGTGCAGTAGTGACGGTTTTTCGACCATCTGCGACTGGCGTGAAAAGCGAAAGTGCGGCAGTCTTAGGCACCCGAACGAGCCTCAAAAGAGGCTTGAATAAAAATTTCAGTGCACAAGTGTACATTCATGTCCTTGGTGCTGTGACTTTCACCACAACGCAATAGTCTATGAGTAGGCTGCCGGTACGAGGCATGAACGCGTCGATCGGCCGGGAAGATTTGCCCCACCTGCCGCATGGGATTATTGAGGAGCTCGCATGACCAAACAAAACGCCTTTACTCGGGAAGACCTGCTGCGCTGCAGTCGCGGTGAGCTGTTCGGCCCAGGTAACGCGCAACTGCCCGCCCCGAACATGCTGATGGTGGATCGCATCACCCTGATCAGCGAAGAAGGCGGCAAGTACGGCAAAGGTGAATTGGTCGCCGAGCTGGATATCAACCCTGACCTGTGGTTCTTCGCGTGCCACTTCGAGGGCGATCCGGTGATGCCGGGCTGCCTGGGTCTGGACGCCATGTGGCAACTGGTCGGCTTCTTCCTGGGCTGGCAAGGCCTGCCGGGCCGTGGCCGTGCGCTGGGTTCGGGCGAAGTGAAATTCTTCGGCCAGGTCCTGCCGACCGCCAAGAAAGTCACCTACAACATTCATATCAAACGCGTCCTCAAGGGCAAGCTGAACCTGGCCATCGCCGACGGTTCGGTGACTGTCGACGGTCGCGAAATCTACACCGCCGAAGGCCTTCGCGTCGGCGTGTTCACCTCCACTGACAACTTCTAAGGGTTATTCGCATGCGCCGCGTCGTTATCACTGGTCTGGGCATTGTTTCGTGCCTGGGCAATGACAAAGAGACCGTCTCCGCTAACCTGCGTGCAAGCCGCCCTGGCATCCGGTTCAACCCGGAATATGCTGAAATGGGTCTGCGTAGCCAGGTTTCCGGCTCCATCGACCTCAACCTTGAAGAACTGATCGATCGCAAGATCTATCGTTTCGTCGGCCACGCAGCGGCTTACGCCTACCTGGCCATGAAAGACGCGATCACTGACTCCGGCCTGACCGAAGAGCAAGTGTCCAACCCGCGTACCGGCCTGATCGCCGGCTCGGGCGGCGCGTCGACTCTGAACCAGATGGAAGCGCTGGACATCCTGCGCGAGAAAGGCGTGAAACGCGTTGGCCCATACCGTGTAACGCGGACCATGAGCAGCACCGTTTCCGCGTGCCTGGCCACGCCGTTCAAGATCAAGGGCCTGAACTACTCCATCGCTTCTGCCTGCGCCACCAGTGCTCACTGCATCGGTACCGCCATGGAACAGATCCAGATGGGCAAGCAGGACATCGTCTTCGCCGGTGGCGGTGAAGAAGAGCACTGGAGCCAGTCGTTCCTGTTCGACGCGATGGGCGCCCTGTCCAGCAAGCGTAACGACACCCCGGAACAAGCCTCCCGCGCCTACGACGCCGACCGTGACGGTTTCGTCATCGCTGGCGGTGGCGGCATGGTCGTGGTTGAAGAGCTGGAACACGCTCTGGCCCGTGGCGCCAAGATCTACGCCGAAATCGTTGGCTACGGCGCAACGTCCGACGGCTACGACATGGTTGCCCCAAGTGGCGAAGGCGCGATCCGCTGCATGCAGATGGCAATGTCCACCGTCGACACCCCAATCGACTACCTGAACACCCACGGCACCTCGACTCCGGTCGGCGACGTCGCGGAAATGAAAGGTGTGCGTGAAGTGTTCGGCGACAAGGCTCCAGCGATCAGCTCGACCAAGAGCCTGTCCGGTCACTCCCTGGGCGCCGCCGGCGTTCACGAAGCGATCTACTGCATGCTGATGATGGAAGGCAACTTCATCGCCGGTTCCGCCAACATCGACGAACTGGACCCTGAAGTGGCCGATCTGCCGGTGCTGACCAAGACCCGCGAAAACGCCACCATCAACACCGTGATGAGCAACAGCTTCGGCTTCGGCGGCACCAACGCCACGCTGGTGCTGAAGCGCTGGGAAGGCAAGTAAGTCCCCGCTGCAGAGCCACACATGAAAACGCCCCGACTGGTTCGGGGCGTTTTTTTTCGTCTGCAGAAAGTCGCCAGGCACTCCGCTTTCCCTTGTGGGAGCGGGCTTGCTCGCGAAAGCGCTGGCTCAGGTATGAAGGTGGCGACTGACACTCCGCTTTCGCGAGCAAGCCTGCTCCCACAGGGGATATCAGTGCGCCTGAAAATGAAACTTCTGTCATGAAACCTTGCACCCTGCGACCGAATGTCGCGGATTACGCGGGCTGCAGCACTGTTGCAAAAACCGCAACAACACCTTGCGCAAATCAAACGTTTACTTAGCAAGCTAACAAATCATATAAAAGAGTCCTGCACACGCCTTGCTGCAGATAACTTGAGATTTGGAGCTAGCAGATGACTGTAAAAGTAACTGAACGCGACGATTCACACATGTCCCACGAAGGCGTAGCCGCCGGTGTACGGATCTGGGATGTGCATCAACAAGACTTGCTGGTCGGCATGTTCCACAACGAGATCGATGCCCACAACTACAAGGCCGAACTCGAACTGCAAGAACAGCAACGGGATCTGAAATCCGCTTAGGCGAATATTGAACCTGTGGCGAGGGAGCTTGCTCCCGCTGGGGCGCGAAGCGGCCCTGCTCTTCAACTCAAGAGCAGAGGCCTGCTACGCAGTCCAGCGGGAGCAAGCTCCCTCGCCACAGTTTGGGTTGTTACAGCTTTATCGGTTTACCACATCAGGTCATCAGGGATCTGATAGGCCGCGTACGGATCGTCCTCGGCATTGACCTCTTCGGTCTGCACGTTGAGCTGCACGATACGTTGCGGGTCGCGCTCCTGGATCTTCAGGGCCGCTTCACGAGGGATCACTTCGTAGCCGCCGGCATGGTGCACGATCGCCAGCGAGCCGCTGCTGAGCTTGTTGCGCATCAGCGTATTGACCGAGATGCGCTTGACCTTCTTGTCGTCGACGAAGTTGTAGTAGTCCTCGGTGGTCAGCTTCGGCAGACGCGAGACTTCGATCAACTGCTTGACCTGTGCGGCACGGGCCTTGGCCTCGGCTTTCTCCTGCTGCTGGCGGTTCAGCTCCTGGTCGCGCTTGACCTTCTCGGCCATGGCTTCCTGAGCGGCGCGCTGCTGCGAATCATCCAGCTCGGCCTGCCCTTTGTGGGCCAGACGCTGTTGCTTCTGCTTGTCTTTGCTGACCTGCTTGGCCTGCTTTTGGTTGACCAGACCTGCTTTGAGCAACTGGTCGCGAAGGGAAAGGCTCATTAATGCTTACTCACTTGGGCAACGGCTCAGCCGCAGCTGGGCAAATTCTTTTCCTGACGTTTGGCTTCACCCCACAGGGCGTCCAACTCTTCGAGGGTGCAATCTTCCATGGGACGACGGGTGTCGCGCAATGCCTGTTCGATAAAACGGAAACGTCGTTCGAACTTGGCGTTGGCACAGCGCAGTGCGGTTTCCGGATCGACCTTGAGATGCCGGGCCAGATTGACCACGGAAAACAGCAGATCACCGATCTCGTCAGCCACCGCGTCGGGATCGTTTTCGGACATGGCTTCGAGCACTTCATCGAGCTCTTCGCGCACCTTGTCCAGCACCGGCAGTGCATCCGGCCAGTCGAAGCCGACCTGCCCGGCGCGCTTTTGCAACTTGGCCGAACGCGACAGTGCCGGCAACGCGGCGGGCACGTCATCGAGCAGTGACAGCTGCTCGGGCACGGCGGATTTCTCCGCGCGTTCTTCGGCCTTGATCTCTTCCCAACGCTGCTTGACCTGTTCTTCATTCAGCCGTGGCACATCCAGCGGCGCGTACAGATCGCCGGTGGGGAACACGTGCGGATGACGACGGATCAGCTTGCGCGTGATGCTGTCGATCACTCCGGCAAATTCGAAGCGCCCTTCTTCCCGGGCCAACTGGCTGTAATAGACCACCTGAAACAACAGATCACCCAGCTCGCCCTGCAAGTGATCGAAGTCGCCGCGTTCAATGGCGTCAGCCACTTCATAGGCTTCTTCGAGGGTATGCGGGACGATGGTCGCGTAGGTTTGCTTGATGTCCCACGGGCAACCGAACTGCGGATCGCGCAGGCGGCTCATCAGGTGGAGCAGGTCTTCAAGTGAATACATCTGTCATGCCTCTACACAAAACCAATGTGGGAGCGGGCTTGCTCGCGAATGCGGTGTGTCATTCAGCGCAAATATCGACTGACACGCCCTCTTCGCGAGCAAGCCCGCTCCCACCTTCGAACGAAGCCATCTTCACGGAGTACGGTTACGCCGCGTCTCGATGATGTTCGGCAACTGCGAAATCCGCCCCAGCAAGCGCCCCAGCGCATCCAGCCCGGGAATCTCGATGGTCAGCGACATCAGCGCGGTGTTGTCTTCCTTGTTCGAGCGGGTATTGACCGCCAGCACGTTGATCCGCTCGTTGAGCAGCACCTGCGAGACGTCCCGCAGCAGACCGGAACGGTCGTAGGCGCGGATGACGATGTCCACCGGATAGGTGAGCACCGGCACCGGGCCCCAGTTGACCTGGATGATCCGCTCCGGCTCGCGCCCGGCCAGTTGCAGCACCGAGGCGCAGTCCTGCCGGTGAATGCTCACGCCGCGGCCCTGGGTGATGTAGCCGACAATCGCGTCGCCCGGCAGCGGCTGGCAGCAGCCGGCCATCTGCGTCATCAGGTTGCCGACACCCTGAATCTGAATGTCGCCGCGCTTGCCCGGCTTGTAGCCAGTGGCTTTGCGCGGGATCAACTCCAGCTGTTCGTTGCCGCGTTCCGGCTCGACCAGTTGCTGCGCCAGGTTGACCAGTTGCGCCAGACGCAAGTCGCCGGCACCGAGGGCGGCGAACATGTCTTCGGCGGTCTTCATGTTGGCCTTTTCGGCCAGCTTGTCGAAGTCCACCGCCGGCAGACCGAGGCGATTGAGTTCGCGCTCGATCAGGGTTTTACCGGCCGCGACGTTCTGGTCACGGGCCTGCAACTTGAACCAGTGAACGATCTTCGCCCGCGCCCGCGAGGTGGTGACGTAACCCAGGTTCGGGTTCAACCAGTCGCGGCTCGGCGTACCGTGCTTGCTGGTGATGATCTCGACCTGTTCACCGGTCTGCAGGCTGTAGTTGAGCGGCACGATCCGCCCGTTGATCTTCGCGCCCCGGCAGTTGTGACCGATTTCGGTGTGCACGCGGTAAGCGAAGTCCAGCGGCGTCGCGCCTTTCGGCAAATCGATGGCGTGGCCGTCGGGGGTGAAGATGTACACCCGGTCCGGTTCGATATCGACCCGCAGCTGTTCGGCCAGACCACCGATATCGCCCAGCTCCTCGTGCCACTCCAGCACCTGACGCAGCCAGGAGATTTTCTCTTCGTAGTGGTTCGAGCCGGATTTGACGTCGGTGCCTTTGTAGCGCCAGTGCGCGCAGACGCCGAGCTCGGCCTCCTCGTGCATCGAGTGCGTACGGATCTGTACTTCCAGCACCTTGCCTTCCGGACCGATTACCGCGGTGTGCAGCGAGCGGTAGCCGTTCTCTTTCGGGTTGGCGATGTAGTCGTCGAATTCCTTCGGGATGTGCCGCCACAGGGTGTGGACGATGCCGAGCGCGGTGTAGCAGTCGCGCATTTCCGGCACCAGCACGCGCACGGCGCGCACGTCGTAGATCTGGCTGAACTCCAGACCCTTGCGCTGCATTTTGCGCCAGATCGAATAGATGTGTTTGGCCCGGCCGCTGATGTCGGCGTCGACGCCGGTGGCCTGCAATTCGTCCTTGAGCTGGGTCATCACATCGCTGATGAACCGCTCACGGTCCAGCCGCCGCTCATGGAGCAGCTTGGCGATCTGTTTGTATTGATCGGGTTCCAGGTAACGGAAGGACAAGTCCTCCAGCTCCCACTTGATATGACCGATGCCGAGCCGGTGCGCGAGCGGCGCATAGATGTCGAAGACTTCCCGGGCGACGCGGTTGCGCTTCTCGTCGTCAGCGGTTTTCACCGCGCGAATGGCGCAGGTACGTTCGGCCAGTTTGATCAGCGCGACACGAACGTCGTCGACCATCGCCACCAGCATCTTGCGCAGGTTTTCCACCTGGCCCTGAGTGCCCATCACCATCGACTGGCGCGGGCTGAGGCTGGCACTGATTGCCGCCATGCGCTGCACGCCGTCGATCAGTTTGGCCACGACGGGACCGAAGCGCTGGCTGACCGCCGCGAGTTCGATCTGACCTTCGCGGACGCCGCGATACAGCACCGCCGCGACCAGCGAATCCTGATCGAGTTTGAGGTCGGCGAGGATCTCGGCGATCTCCAGTCCCGTGCTGAAACTGCCGGAGCCTTCGGCCCACAGATTCTTCTTGGCATTGGACTGCTGTTCGGCCTCGCGAGCGAACTCGCAGGCTTCTTTCAAGGCTTCGCGATCCAGTGCCATGTCGACACTGACCGCGTGATCGAGCCAAGCCTCGAGATTGATACTGCCGTCAGTGTTGATCGGCTGGTGTGCTCTCACCTGTACCATGCTGCTTTACCTTCCCTACGACGCAGATTCAATGCGTCAAATCGCTGACCCTCAACGCCCGTATGCGCTCGCGGGGCTAAAGCGAGCGCCGCCCGGACAGGTCAGACGGATTCAGACGAGCCATCCTGGCTCGCTTCAAATAACGCCATGGCCTCGACATGTGCCGTCTGAGGAAACATATCGAGAATCCCGGCACGTTTTAACCGGTAGCCCTGCTTGATCAATTCGACCGTATCGCGCGCCAGAGTTGCAGGGTTGCACGATACATACACCAACCGTTTCGCACCCAGGGTCGCGAGCTTGCGCACCACCTCGAAAGCACCGTCACGCGGTGGGTCCAAGAGTACCGCAGAAAAGCCGTTTCCGATCCACTGGGCATCGGTCAAAGGCTGGGATAAATCGGCTTGAAAAAACTTTGTGTTATGCAAATTGTTGCTAGCAGCATTGGCAGCGGCACGGTCGACCATGGTCTGCACGCCCTCCACCGCCACCACTTCACGCACGCTTTTGGCCAGCGGCAAGGCGAAGTTACCCAGACCGCAGAACAGGTCGAGCACGCGCTCGTCACCGGTCGGCTTCAGCCAGTCCAGCGCCTGCGCGACCATCGCCTCGTTGACCCCAGCGTTGACCTGGATGAAATCCCCTGGCCGCCAGGCCAGATCCAGATCCCACTGCTCCAGGCGATAGCCCAGCGCCTGCGTGGCATCCACCGGTTGCGGCTGGCCTTCGCCATGCAACCACAGTTGCGCTGCATGGAACTGGCAGAAATCCTTGAGGATCGTCAGGTCGGCTTCGGACAGCGGCGCCATGTGTCGCAACAACACCGCCAGCGATGAACCACTGAACAACTCGACATGCCCCAGCGCCTGCGGTTTGCTCAAACGACGGAGCATCTCCGGCAAGCGGGTCATGATCGGTTGCAAGGGCTGTACCAGCACCGGGCATTCGTTGATGGCGACGATGTCCTGACTGCCGGCAGCGCGGAAACCGACTTCAAGCTGCTTGGCTTTCATGTCCCAGCGCACGGCGATCCGCGCGCGGCGGCGATAGCCGAATTCCGGGCCAGTCAACGGCGCAGCCCATTCGTCAGGCGCGACCCCGGCGACCTTCGACAGCTGCTCGGCGAGCATGCGCTGTTTCAGGGCAAGCTGCTCGGCGTGGGGCAAGTGTTGCACGCTGCACCCGCCGCAGCGGCCGGCATGCTGACAGGCTGCCGCACGACGCAACTCGCTGGCCTTGAACACGCGCTCGGTGCGCGCCTCGACCACTTTGCCGTGGGCGCCAAGTACCCGCGCCTCGACCTCTTCACCGGCAAGGGCGCCGAGGACGAACCAGGTTTTGCCTTCGAAAAACGCGATGCCGCGACCGTCATTGGCCAGGCGCTCGATGTTCAAGCGCTGTTTTTTGCCGGTCGGAATTTGCGCGGCCTTGCTGCCGCCGGTGGGCTGGAAGCGCAGGCCTCTCTCGTGCTTGGCCATCAGTTGGGCGCGTCGAAAATGCCGGTCGACAGATAACGGTCGCCACGGTCGCAGATGATCGCGACGATCACCGCGTTTTCAACTTCTTTGGACAGGCGCAGCATGGCTGCCACCGCACCACCCGAGGACACGCCACAGAAGATGCCTTCTTCGCGGGCCAGACGCCGGGTGACATCCTCGGCTTCGCTTTGCGCCATGTCGACAATACGGTCGACGCGGTCGGCCTGATAGATCTTCGGCAGGTATTCCTGCGGCCAGCGACGGATACCGGGAATGGCCGAGCCTTCCATCGGTTGCAGCCCGATGATCTGCACGCTGTCGCTCTGCTCTTTCAAGTAGCGCGAGACGCCCATGATGGTGCCGGTGGTGCCCATCGAACTGACGAAATGGGTGATGGTGCCCTGGGTCTGACGCCAGATTTCCGGGCCGGTGGTGGTGTAGTGCGCTTCAGGGTTGTCGCCATTGGCGAACTGATCAAGCACCTTGCCACGGCCTTCGGCTTCCATCCGCTGGGCGAGATCGCGAGCGCCTTCCATGCCCTCTTCCTGACTGACCAGAATCAGCTCGGCACCGTAAGCGGTCATCGCCGCTTTACGTTCGGCACTGGAGTTGTCCGGCATGATCAGGATCATCTTGTAACCCTTGATCGCGGCGGCCATGGCCAGCGCAATCCCGGTGTTGCCCGAGGTCGCTTCGATCAGCGTGTCACCGGCGTGGATCTGCCCGCGCAGTTCGGCACGGGTGATCATCGACAGCGCCGGACGGTCCTTGACCGAACCCGCCGGGTTGTTCCCTTCGAGCTTGAGCAATAGGGTGTTGCTGGTGGCACCGGGCAGGCGCTGCAAACGCACCAGCGGAGTGTTGCCGACGCAATCGGCGATGGTTGGGTACTGCAGGGTCATGGCGTATTCGCAATCCAGACGTGCGGGGGCGCCTATCATACCGGCAAACGTTCGCAGGCCATATCACGCAAAGTGCGGTGCTTATGGTTTCTGGGAATAAGCAGATGAATGTCGCACCGGTGGTGCGACTTTTGAGTTCAGCGGTGAATCGAAGGGCCCCTTCGCGAGCAAGCCCGCTCCCACAGGAGGGTGGCGGTGTTGGTTATACAATCTGCGGACGACACACATCCAAAGTGGGAGCGGGCTTGCTCGCGAAGGCGTCAGCCGTCACGCCGCCGTCATCGGCAATCAGCCGAAAATTCAAGCGCAACCCTGCCCCACCATTCTCCGCCCACACCATCCCGCCCTGGCGCTGCACCGCATTCCTCGCAATGCTCAACCCCAGCCCAAACCCGCCATCCCCCGGGCGCGAGCCGTCGAGGCGGGTGAAGGGCGAGAAGATCCGTTGCAGATCGCCCTCGGCCACCCCGCCGCCCTGATCCTCCAGCCATAAATGCCAGTAATCGCCGTCACGCCGTCCATCGAGGCGCACGATGCCGCCCTCGGGCGAATGCCGAATGGCGTTGCGCAGAATGTTCTCCAGCGCCTGCGCCAAAGTATTGAGGTTGCCGCGCACCCAGCACGACGCCGGCACCGCGCACTGCAATTGCAGGCTCAGCCAGCCGCTTTCATAACAGGCATTGTCGGTGAGCATTTCCCACAAGGCCTGAATCTGGATCGCCTCGTCCGGCAGCGGCGCACGCTCGGTGTCGAGCCACGCCAGTTGCAGGGTGTCTTCGACCAGTCGTTGCATGCCGTCGACTTCACGGCCGATGCGCTCGCGCAGTTGCCGTAGATCCTGTTCGCTTTCACTGGCCACCCGCAGCCGGCTCAGCGGCGTGCGCAGTTCATGGGACAGGTCGCGCAGCAATTGCTGTTGCAAGGCGACGGTGGATTGCAGGCGTTCGGACATTGAATCGAAGGCCCGCGCCAGTTCACCGAGTTCGTCCGGGCGCTGGGTAATGCCGCTCGACAGACGCACATTCAATTGGTCGGCACGCCACGCATTGGCCTGCTTGCGTAGATTGTTCAGCGGCACCACCAGCAAGCGATACAGGCCGACACACAGCAACAGAGTGAACAGCCCCGGAATCACGCCATTGGTGATCACCCGCCAGAACACCCGGTATTTCCCCGGCAGGAAGCGCTCGGGCAACTCGATCACCAGACTGCCGGCGGACGGATTCTGCGGAAACGGTACGCGCAGCCATGGCCGGCCTTGCTTGTGGATCGGCCAGTCGAGGCCGCGTAAAAAGGTCAGGTGCTGGATTTCCTGTTCATTCAGCGGATCGCTGCTCAACGACTGCAGATTGCGGTCGATCACCCCGACCCAGGCGGCCTCACGCAGCTCCATGCTCTGCAACCAGTTATCGACCCCGTCACGCTCACCGCGCTGCCACGCCCGCTCGGCTTCGCCGGCATAGCGGCTGAGGGTGCCGCGCGCCTCGTCGGAGAGATACTGGTTGCGCTCTTCCATGTAGCGGCCCCAGGACCAGCTCAGCCAGATCATCAACAGACAGAACGCTACCAGCAGACACGCCAGTTTCCAGAACAGCGAATGCCGCCCCGGCAGGTCAGAGACTTTCATCGGTGGCACTCAGCACATAACCCTTGCCCCACACCGTGCGCACTTCCCGTTCGGCGTAACCGATGGCCTTGAGTTTGCGGCGGATCTGGCTGATGTGCATGTCGAGGCTGCGGTCGTGGGCCGCGTAGCCGCGTTGCAGCACATGCTGATAAAGGAAGGCCTTGCTCAGCACTTCTTCGTCGTTGCGATTGAGGGTTTCCAGCAGACGGTATTCGCTGCGGGTCAGGCCGGCAGCATGCTGGTTATAGAAGACTTCGCACTGTTCGTCGTCGAAACGCAGCGCGCCGTGGATCGTAGCCGGGGCAATCGCTGCCGGACGTCGATCCAGCGCCACCCGGCGCAGGATCGCTTCGATCCGCACATGCAACTCGGCCATGCTGAACGGCTTGGGCAGGTAATCATCGGCGCCCAGGCGAAAACCGCTGATGCGATCGGCCTCGGCGCCCAGCGCCGACATCAGCAGCACCGGCGTCGAATGGCTCTGGCGCAATTGCGTCAGCACCTTCAGGCCGTCGAGCCCCGGCAGCAGAATGTCCATCAGCACCACGTCGAACGGCTGGTGACGCGCAATGTTCAGCCCTTCCTGACCGTTCTGGCACCAGGTCACCGCAAAGCCGCTGCGGCCCAGATGCTCGTGAACATAGGCGCCCAGCACCGGGTCGTCCTCAATGGCGAGAATGCGTGGCAGGTCGGTGGAAACAGGAGTCATGAGTATCTGCTAATAATTCTCAGTTGGCCGATTATTCAAGATTGCCCGCCATCGGGCAACCCAAGCTTGACCGGCCGGACAAACGCGCCAGGCCGCGCCGACCAATGGCGACATGATTTTTCCGAAGATTGCCCGCCTGCAAATCGCTACACTGCGCCAATGTCGCGTGCCGGACGCACGTGCGAGTCAACAGTTCAGCGGGATGCAGGAGATGGGTGTGCTCAAGAAACTGGGAATCAAAGGTCGCGTGTTGTTGCTGACCCTGTTGCCCACCAGCCTGATGGCGTTGGTGCTCGGTGGCTATTTCACCTGGATGCAACAGTCCGATTTGCAGACCCAATTGATGCAGCGCGGTGAAATGATCGCCGAACAACTGGCGCCGCTGGTGGCGCCCGCCATGGGCCACGGCAACACCGATCTGCTCGAACGCATCGCCACCCAGTCCCTCGAACAACCTGACGTGCGCGCCGTCACCTTCCTCGCCCCCGACCGCACACCGCTGGCGCACGCCGGCCCGACCATGCTCAATCAGGCGCCCAGCGGTGACAGTGCACAACTGCAACGGCGCAGCGGCAATGACGCCACCCGTTACCTGATGCCGGTGTTCGGCAAGCATCGCAACCTCGCTGGTGATCTGATCCCCGAAGAATCCGACCGTCTGCTCGGCTGGGTCGAACTGGAGCTGTCGCACAACGGCATGCTGCTGCGCGGTTATCGCAGCCTGTTTGCCAGCCTGCTGCTGATTGCCGCCGGTCTGGCGGGCGCGGCCCTGCTCGCGTTGCGCATGGGCCGCACCATCAACCGCCCGCTGAGCCAGATCAAACAGGCAGTTGCCCAGCTCAAGGACGGTCATCTGGAAACCCGCCTGCCACCGCTCGGCAGTCAGGAACTGGACGAGCTCGCCTCGGGCATCAACCGCATGGCCGGCACCCTGCAGAACGCTCGCGAAGAACTGCAGCACAGCGTCGATCAGGCCACCGAAGACGTGCGGCAGAATCTGGAAACCATCGAGATCCAGAACATCGAACTGGATCTGGCACGCAAAGAGGCGCTGGAGGCGAGCCGGATCAAATCCGAGTTCCTCGCCAACATGAGCCATGAGATCCGCACGCCGCTCAACGGCATTCTCGGTTTCACGCATCTGTTGCAGAAAAGCGAACTGACGCCGCGCCAGCTCGACTATCTGGGCACCATCGAAAAGTCCGCCGACAGCCTGCTGGGGATCATCAACGAGATTCTCGATTTCTCGAAGATCGAGGCCGGCAAACTGGTGCTCGACCACATCCCGTTCAACCTGCGCGATCTGCTGCAGGACACCCTGACCATCCTGGCCCCGGCCGCCCACGCAAAGCAGTTGGAGCTGGTGAGTCTGGTTTATCGCGACACGCCGCTGTCACTGGTCGGCGACCCGCTGCGCCTCAAGCAGATCCTCACCAACCTGGTCAGCAACGCGATCAAGTTCACCCGCGAAGGCACCATCGTCGCCCGCGCCATGCTTGAAGAAGAACACGAAGACAGCGTGCAGTTGCGCATCAGCATTCAGGACACCGGCATCGGCCTGTCGAGTCAGGACGTGCGCGCGTTGTTCCAGGCATTCAGTCAGGCCGACAACTCGCTGTCGCGCCAACCCGGCGGTACCGGTCTGGGTCTGGTGATCTCCAAGCGTCTGATCGAACAGATGGGTGGCGAAATCGGCGTCGACAGCACCCCGGGCGAAGGCTCGGAATTCTGGATCAGCCTGAGCCTGCCGAAAACCCGCGACGACAGCGAAGACCTGCCGGGCCCGCCACTGCTCGGGCGTCGCGTGGCGGTGCTGGAAAATCACGAACTGGCACGTCAGGCCCTGCAGCATCAACTGGAAGACTGCGGCCTCGACGTCACGCCGTTCAATACGCTGGAGAGCCTGACCAACGGCGTCACTGGCGCGCACCAGACCGATCAGGCGATCGATCTTGCGGTGCTCGGCATCACCAGCAACGACATGCTCCCGGAGCGCCTGAATCAGCATATCTGGGACCTCGAACACCTCGGTTGCAAAGTGCTGGTGCTGTGCCCGACCACCGAACAGACGCTGTTCCATCTCTCGGTGCCCAACCCGCACAGCCAGCTGCAAGCCAAACCAGCCTGCACGCGCAAACTGCGTCGGGCGTTGGCCGATCTGGCCAATCCACGCCAGCCGCGTAACGAGCCGGGTGAACCGCTGTCGAGCCGTGCACCGAAAGTGCTGTGCGTCGACGACAACCCGGCCAACCTGTTGCTGGTGCAGACCCTGCTCGAAGACATGGGCGCCAAGGTTCTGGCCGTGGAAAGCGGCTACGCAGCAGTCAAAGCGGTGCAGAGCGAATCCTTCGATCTGGTGCTGATGGACGTACAGATGCCGGGCATGGACGGACGCCAGACCACCGAAACCATTCGCCAGTGGGAAAGCGAACGGCATAGCACACCGCTGCCGATCGTCGCCCTCACCGCCCACGCCATGGCCAACGAAAAACGCGCCTTGCTGCAAAGCGGCATGGATGACTATCTGACCAAGCCGATCAGCGAGCGGCAACTGGCGCAAGTGGTGCTGAAGTGGACCGGTCTGGCCTTGCGCAATCAAGGAACGGAACGGGCCAGCGACAGCGCGGCGGGTGGCAGTGAGTTGCCGGTGCTCGACCACGAAGAAGGCCTGCGCCTGGCCGCCGGCAAGGCCGATCTGGCAGCCGACATGCTGGCCATGTTGCTCGCCTCGCTGGAGGCCGACCGCGAAGCCATTCGTGCCGCCAGTGAAGCTCGCGATCAGAACGCGCTGATCGAGCGCGTGCATCGTTTGCACGGTGCGACCCGATATTGTGGCGTGCCGCAGTTACGCGCGGCCTGTCAGCGCAGTGAAACCCTGCTCAAACAGGGCGATCCGAAGGCAGTGGTGGCGCTGGAAGAACTGGAGCGGGCGATCAATCGACTCGCGACGCAAGCCAGGATCAGCGCCTGATCCACGGCAATGCCGGCAGCGGCATCCGCCGTTAAAGTGGTGGCCGTCAACGCTGACTCGCCACCCCGTTCCAGGAGGAATTCATGCGCACGCTCGTTTTCAGCAGCCAGACCTATGACCGCGACAGCTTCCTCGGCGCCGAATGCCCGACCGGGATAGAACTGCACTTTCAACCGGCCCGGCTCAGTCTCGACACCGCCGCCCTGGCCGAGCAGCACGAGGTGGTCTGCGCCTTCATCAATGACGACCTCAGTGCGCCGGTGCTGGAGCGCCTCGCCGCCGGTGGCACACGGCTGATCGCCCTGCGCTCGGCGGGCTACAACCATGTTGATCTGCTCGCGGCAAAACGCCTCGGGCTGGCCGTGGTGCGGGTACCGGCCTACTCGCCACATGCGGTGGCCGAACACGCGGTGGCGCTGATTCTGGCACTCAACCGACGCCTGCACCGCGCCTACAACCGCACCCGCGAAGGCGATTTCACGCTGCACGGGCTGACCGGTTTCGATCTGGTGGGCAAGACCGTGGGCATCGTCGGCACCGGGCAGATCGGCGCGACGTTCGCGAAAATCATGCACGGTTTCGGTTGCCAATTGCTGGCCTACGACCCGTACCCAAACCCTGAGATCGTGGCGCTGGGCGCCCGTTACCTGAGTCTGCCGGAGCTGCTCGCGCAGTCACGGATCATCAGCCTGCACTGCCCGCTCAACGCCCAGAGCAAACACTTGATCAACCGCGAGTCACTGGCACACCTGCAACCGGGGGCGATGTTGATCAACACCGGACGCGGCGGCCTGGTCGACACGCCGGCGCTGATCGACGCCTTGAAAGACGGCCAACTGGGCTATCTGGGACTGGATGTGTATGAAGAAGAGGCGCAGCTGTTTTTCGAGGATCGCAGCGACTTGCCGTTGCAGGACGACGTATTGGCGCGGCTGCTGACTTTCCCGAACGTGATCATCACCGCGCATCAGGCGTTTCTGACCCATGAAGCGCTGGGCGCGATTGCCGCGACCACCCTGCACAACATCGCGACCTGGGCTGCAGGTGCACCGCAGAACCAGGTCGAGGGTTGAAGGCTTGCCGGTTTACTTCGGCGACAGCGACGAGGCCAGGATCAGCAACGCCAGCCAGCCAAAACCGAAAAAGCGCTGCTTCATCGAATGACCGTTACGCAGCAGGAACCAGACAAAGACCATCGGCAGCAGGAACACCATGATCTTCAACCAGCCTTCCACCGGACGCGAACCGTCGGCGTTGGGCTGAAGTTGAGGTGCGGGTTCCGGTTGCCGGCGGCGGCGACCGACCGCCGCCGGTGAAACGCGCGGCGCGGGCTCAGGGGCTGGTGGCGGGATAAACGCCTCGGGCACGGATTTATTGCGCGGCAGGCTGCCAAATGAAATCGTCGCGGCGGCGGCTTGCGCCGGTGTGTGCTCATGCTGCTGCGCCATCGGAGCACCACAATGAATGCACGCCTTTGCTTCCGAGCTGATGCTCCGCTTGCATTCATAACATTCGATCAGCGCCATGTTCCGTTCCCTCAGAGTGAAGGGCGGCAGTTTGCCATGAGCGCCGGACGATTTGAACCGGATCGAAGGTCGCACGTGTACGCCATCCTGCAATCCAGCCCGTGCTAGCATGTCGCGCAGATTTGGAGGACCCATGGTCGAACACGATTTCCGCTACACCCTGATGAACCCGCAACACACCCTCACCGAATGCCGCGCCCTCGTACCGGGCCGCTATCAGGTCACCGGCAACGGTGGCTCGATCCGCAACGGTGACGTCCTGTTGGTCACCCTCAAAGGCAGCAAGGACTTGTCCATGCGCCTGACCGTCGACACCGTGCGCCACCTGATCAATCCGCCGGGCCAATGGACCGCGATGACCACCGGCCCGGTCTTCGGCGAACTGGCGATCCACACCTGGCAGGTCAACTGCGACAGCTGCGCCAAAGAGCTGAACTTCGAGTTCGCGGTGGACGCCAAGCTGGGCAAGACCGCCGAGAAACCGGCCGCCACGGCGCGCATCGCCGAGCTGGGCTGGAAAGCCGTCGGCGACAAGCACCTGTGCCCGAAATGCCAGGAGCCTGCGTGATGAAACGCCTTGCCCTGCCGCTGCTGGTCGGTGCCGCTCTGGTAGGCTGCGCCGCAGAGCCTGTGCAATTGCAGCAAAACCGCAGCTACATTCTGGAGTGGATCGGCGAGCGGCCATTGATGGATTACAGCCATCTGACCGTGACCCTCGGTGACGATGGCCGCGCATACGGCAATGGCGGCTGCAACCACTGGTTCGCACCGTACACCCTCGAGGGTGACAAGCTGAGCTTCGGCCCGATCGGCAAGACCCGCAAACTCTGCGCCCCGGCGCTGATGGAGCAGGAACAACGCTTCCTGCAGGCGCTGCAAGGCGTTGAGCGCTGGGATATCTCGCCGATCGAGCAGATGCGCTTCTGGCCGGCCGAAGGCAAGCCGTTGCGCTGGTGGCTGGAAGAGGGTTAACCCTCAAGAACGCCAAACCCTCACCCTAACCCTCTCCCAAAGGGAGAGGGAACTGATTGGGGGGTTCTGAAAGTGTGCGCCGACTTGAAGGATCTTCGCTGAATCCATAATCGACACGATCTTCCAGGTCGATGGAAGCGCCAGACACCTCGGTCAGCTCCCTCTCCTTCTGGGAGAGGGCTGGGGTGAGGGTTGCTCTTTAGAGGCAGCTCACTTTGTCGCCTGCAACGCCTCCAGCTTGGCCATCACCCCCGCCGCCGTCTGCTCGCCCATCAACTGCTCACGCACCTTGCCCTTGTTGTCGATGATGTAGGTCACCGGCAAGGCCTCACTGCGCGGCAGGTCGAACAGGTCCGCCGGATCCTGCGCCAGCACGGTGAACTTGATGCCCAGCTTCTCGCTGGCGCTCTTCAGGTCTTCACCCTGGACGTTGTCGAAGTTGACCCCGAACACGCCGATGTTCTTGCTCTTGAGTTCGTCAGCCAAATGATTGAGCTCAGGAATTTCCGTGCGGCACGGGCCACACCATTCGGCCCAGTAATTGATGACTACCCATTGTTTGTCCAGACGCTCGGACGCAACCTTCTGACCATTCTGGTCAATGCCGTAGTCGTTGCCGCAGCCCCCCAGCATCAACGCCCCGATTATCGTCAATGCCGCTGCCAATCGCCGTGTCATGTCATGTTCCCTGGTCAAAAATTGAATGCGCCTGCGACCCATCGCCTCTGAAGGTTCTGGATTGCGCGCTGCACAGTTAGAATAGCCGCCACTTTACGCCAGAAGCGACCCGTCATGACCGATCTGACGCTTTATCACAATCCGCGCTGCTCGAAATCCCGCGGCGCGCTGGAACTTCTCGAGGCCCGTGGCCTGACCCCGAACGTGGTGCGTTACCTCGAAACCCCGCTGAATGCGGTGCAAATCAAGGCACTGCTCGGCAAGCTCGGGATCAGCGCGCGTCAGTTGCTGCGCAACGGAGAAGATGAATACAAAATGCTTCAGCTGGCTGACGAAAGCCTCAGCGAAGCGCAATTGATCGACGCCATCGCCCAGCATCCAAAACTGATGGAACGACCGATTCTCGAAGTCGGCGACAAGGCTGTGATCGGTCGTCCGCCGGAAAATGTGCTGGAGCTGCTGCCGTGAGCGCGCCGTACATTCTGGTTCTGTATTACAGCCGCAACGGCTCGACCAACGAGATGGCCCGGCAGATCGCCCGCGGTGTCGAACAGGCCGGTCTCGAAGCGCGCCTGCGTACCGTGCCGGCAATTTCCACCGAGTGCGAAGCGGTGGCCGCTGACATTCCCGACGAAGGCGCGCTGTATGCCACGCTCGATGACCTGAAGAATTGCGCGGGTCTGGCTCTCGGCAGCCCAACGCGCTTTGGCAACATGGCCGCGCCGCTCAAGTACTTCCTCGACGGCACCAGTAACCTGTGGCTGACCGGTGCACTGGTCGGTAAACCGGCCGGCGTCTTCACCTCCACCGCCAGCCTGCACGGCGGCCAGGAAACCACCCTGCTGTCGATGATGCTGCCGCTGTTGCACCACGGCATGCTGATCACCGGCCTGCCGTATAGCGAGTCGGCGCTGCTGGAAACCCAGGGCGGCGGTACGCCGTATGGCGCCAGTCATCACGCCGGGGCCGATGGCAAAAAAGGTCTCGATCAGCACGAGATGGCGCTGTGTCGCGCACTCGGCGCACGCCTGGCCAAGACCGCGCAAAAACTGGAGGGCTAAGGGTGGCGAAGAAGCCGAAAGTCCTGCCCTCCGTCGAGTGGCTCGAACCCCGCGTCAAGGCGATGCGGATCGTCAGCCTGTTGTGCTTCTTCGGCCTCGCCGGGCTGCTCGCCGCTTACTACCTGGTGTTCGCCGACCTGCACGGCGCCCGACCGTGGGTGATCCTGCTGGTCGAGCTGATCCCGTGGCTGATCCTTGCGCCGGGGATGCTGATGGGCAACGCGCGTGCGCACTCGTGGATGTGCTTTGTGGTGAATCTGTATTTCATCAAGGGCGCACTGGCAGCGTATGACCCGAACCGGCAACTGTTTGGCGTGCTGGAGATGGCCGCGAGCCTGGCGCTGTTCTGCTCGGCGCTGCTGTATGTGCGGTGGCGGTATCAGTTGAATCGCAAGCTGGCTGGCGAGGGCGAGATTTCCGCCGCCTGAGCTGACGCCTTCGCGAGCAAGCTCGCTCCCACAGTTTTTGTGTCGATCACAATATTGTGTTTCAACAAGAATCCTGTGGGAGCGGGCTTGCTCGCGAATGGGGCGATGCGGTCTTAATGGTTGACGGTGTACGCCAGCATCATCGAAATCTGGCTCATCGGCCGCCCGCCACTCTGTTCATGCCACTGATTGAACGCGTTCTGCACAATCGCCAGATCGCGCAGACTGGTCGGCGCCTTGTCGACGATCTTCTGTGCATTCAGCGCCGCGACCACGTCGTAGCTCGGCACGAACGTGTCCTTGCCGACCATGCGCAGGAAGCGCGGCGCCGACAGCCCGCCCAACTGACTCCCGTGCTTTTTCAGGTAGGTCCACAGACCGACGATATCGGTCACCGGCCAGTCGGCGATCAGCGCGCCGAAACTGCCCTTGTCCTTTTCCACATCGAGGATGAACTGGGCATTGCGCGGCACGCTCTTGAGCTTGCCCAGGTGGCGAATGATTCGCGCGTCCTGCATCAGGCGTTCGAGGTGTTCGGCGCTCATCAGCACGACTTTTTCCGGGTCGAACCTGAAGAACACTTCTTCGAAGGCCGGCCACTTGGCGTCCACCAGGCTGTGCTTCAGACCAGCGCGAAACACGCGCAGGGCCATGGTCGAGAGGTAACGATCGTCGCTGATCTTGCGCAATTGCGCGGGAGTCTTGGGAACGGGCAGATGGGCTTCCAGTTCAGCCGCCGAACCGAAGCGGTTCAGACAGTATTCGTGCAGCCACTTGTAATCGCGCATGCCCTCTCCTATTGAATGAAACAAAAAACCAATGTGGGAGCGGGCTTGCTCGCGAAGACTGAGTGTCAGTCGGCGCATATAGCGACTGATACACCGCCTTCGCGAGCAAGCCCGCTCCCACAGGGACAGTGTTTACAGATTGACCACGTTGACGAAGCGCGAAGCCGCGGTCTCGTCGATCTTCAGGCTGGTGAAGTCGAACAGGTTGCGGTCGGCCAGTTGCGACGGCACCACGTTCTGCAGACTGCGGAAGATGCTTTCAGTTCGGCCCGGAGTCTTGCGCTCCCAGTCCTGAAGCATTTCCTTGACCACCTGACGCTGCAGGTTTTCCTGCGAACCGCAGAGGTTGCACGGGATGATCGGGAATTCCTTGAAGTCCGAGTAGGCCTGGATGTCTTTCTCGTTGCAGTAGGCCAGCGGACGGATCACCACGTTGCGCCCGTCGTCGGCGCGCAGCTTGGGCGGCATCGCCTTGAGGGTGCCGTTGAAGAACATGTTGAGGAAGAACGTCTCGACGATGTCATCGCGATGGTGACCGAGGGCCATTTTGGTCGCGCCGATTTCGTCGGCGAAGGTGTACAGCGTGCCGCGACGCAGGCGCGAGCACAGCGAGCAGGTGGTCTTGCCTTCCGGCACCAGCTCCTTGACCACCGAGTAGGTGTCCTTCTCGACGATGTGGTACTCGACGCCCAGCTCTTTCAGATAGGCTGGCAGCACATGCTCGGGGAAACCCGGCTGCTTCTGGTCCATGTTCACTGCGACGATCTCGAACTTGATCGGTGCAACCTTCTGCAGGTGCAGCAGCACGTCGAGCATGGTGTAGCTGTCCTTGCCCCCGGACAGGCAGACCATGACCTTGTCGCCGTCTTCGATCATGTTGAAATCGGCGACCGCTTCGCCGGCCAGGCGGCGCAGGCGCTTTTGCAGTTTGTTCTGGTTGACCGTAAGAGTGCCCATGACGCGAAATCCGTGAGGTGTGACGAAAGGCGGGCATTTTACGCAAAAAACCCGCTGAGGGCGAAGGACCGTGGGTCTGTCACTTTCAACCGATCCCCTGTGGCGAGGGAGCTTGCTCCCGCTGGGGTGCGAAGCGCCCCCAAACCTGCAGCCGCTATTTTCCTGACGCACCGAACCGCAAGGATTGGCGACTGCTGCGCAGCCGAGCGGGAGCAAGCTCCCTCGCCACAGAGTCGATCCGGCCTCGAATGTGCAAGACCCTGCCGCGATTACACCCCGTGTTTACAGCGCAATTTGCTCTAAGCCCCTAGTCCCTGTGCGGTTAAGTCCTTTCTATACTGCGACATAAGGTCGCACACATCTGAAGACCTGAATTTGCTCGGCCACCTTTGGCCCGTAGGCGCTCCGTTGGGGGGCGATGGCAATAACAAGAGGAGTGACTGGCATGATCCATCACGTAGTGGGACTTTTTACCCACCCCGATCAGGAATGGAAGGAAATCCGTGGCGACCAAGAGGAAAGCATCAGCCACATGTACCTGACACACACGCTGATCCTGGCGGCGATTCCGGCGGTTTCGGCGTTTATCGGCACCACTCAGGTCGGCTGGGTGATCGGCAATCGCGCACCGGTGATGCTCACCGTCGAAAGTGCGATCTGGATGACCGTGATGTCGTACCTGGCGATGCTCGGCGGGGTCGCGGTGATGGGCGCGTTCGTGCACTGGATGGCCCGCACCTATGACGCCAACCCGAGTCTGGCCCGTTGCGTGGCATTCGCCACCTACACCGCGACACCGTTGTTCGTCGGCGGATTGGCGGCGCTGTATCCACACATGTGGCTGGGAATGATCGTCGGCACGGCGGCCATCTGCTACACGGTGTATCTGCTGTACGTGGGGCTGCCGACGTTCATGAACATTCCGTCGGACGAAGGCTTCCTGTTTTCCAGCTCAGTGCTGGCGGTGGGTCTGGTGGTGCTGGTGGCCATCATGGCGTTCACCGTGATTGTCTGGGGCCTCGGCGTGGGGCCGGTGTATACCAACTGACAAGCTTCACCCCAGAGAAAAACAAGATCTGCCAATACAGGCCGCCGCAAGGCGGCCTTCTCGTTTGGCGGATGACCATTCGGCAGGTCAGCGATTCGCAAGTCAGGAACGTTGCGGCATACTCGACGCCTCTGGAGATCCATCAAGCATGCCCGAGCAACTCAATACCCGCGTCGAAGACTGTTACCAACTCGCTGAAGCCTTTTTCAAACGTCATTTCCAACGCCCGGTCGTCAGCCTCAAGCTGCGCGGGCAAAAAGCCGGTGTCGCGCATCTGCACGAGAACCTGCTGCGCTTCAATCCGCAGCTGTACCGGGAAAACACCGAACACTTCCTCAAGCAGACCGTGGCCCACGAAGTCGCGCACCTGATCGCCCATCAACTGTTCGGCGACCGTATCCAGCCGCACGGCGAGGAGTGGCAACTGATCATGCGCGGGGTTTACGAGCTGCCGCCGGATCGCTGCCACACCTACGCAATCAAACGCCGCAGCGTGACCCGCTACATCTACAAATGCCCGTGCGCCGACAGTGATTTTCCGTTTTCGGCGCAGCGTCATAGCCTGGTGCGCCAAGGGCGACGGTATTTATGCCGTAGATGCCGCAACACTTTGGTGTTCAGTGGTGAGATGCGGGTGGAATAGCCGGTTCGGTGTTGTCGCCGCCGACGCCTTCGCGGGCAAGCCCGCTCCCACATTTTGAAATGCATTCCCCTGTGGGAGCGGGCTTGCTCGCGAAAGGGCCGGCACAGACGCTAGAGAATCACCTTGGCACGCCGCAACTCGGCAATCTGCTCAGCATCAAACCCCAACTCCCCCAACACCTGCTCAGTATGCTGTCCCAACCCCGCGCCAACATGCCGCGGCGCCGGCAGCGCTTCGGAGAACTTCAGCGGACAGGCGATCTGCGCCTGGGTCGTGCCATCGCCACGCGGCACCTGGGTCACCAGTTCACGCGCCTGCAACTGCGGATGCTGCACCGCCTCGCTCAGGTTCAAGACCGGTTCGACACAGGCATCGACCTCGGCAAACAACGCGCGCAGCTCGGCAAAGTCGTGCTTCTCGAATTCGACTTTCAACGCATCCTTCAATAACCGTTGCTGCTCGGGTTTCGGCGACAAGCCCTGCGCCGCCAGCTCCGGCCGGCCCAGCGCTTGACACAGTTGCTGCATGAACCCCGGTTCAAGACTGCCCACCGACAACCAGCGCCCGTCGCGAGTGCGGTAGTAGTCGTAAAAGCTGCCGCCATTGAGCATCTGCTCTTCCCAGTGCGGCTCCTCGCCACAGGCCAGATAGCCGGCACCGGCCATGGCGTTCAGGCTGAAGGCGCAATCGGTCATGCTCACGTCCAGATGCGTGCCCTGCCCGGTCTGCTGCCGGGCGATGACCGCCGCCAGCAGGCCGATCACCCCGTGCAACGATCCGCCCGCCACATCCGCCACCTGCATGCCCAGCGGCAACGGCCCGCTGTCGGCGCGGCCGGTGTAACTGGACAGACCGGCCAGCGCCAGGTAGTTGATGTCATGCCCGGCGCGATCCTTGTACGGCCCGGTCTGGCCGTAGCCGGTGATCGACACGTAAATCAGCTTCGGGTTGATCGCCCTCAGCGCCTCATAACCCAGACCCAGACGCTCCATTACACCGGGGCGGAACTGCTCGAGGACAATGTCGTAGTCGGCCAGCAACTGCCTGACCACCTCCAGCGCCTCAGGCTGTTTGAGATCCAGCGCCAGACTGCGCTTGTTGCGGTTGAGGTAAGCGTGGCTGGCGGACACACCTTGATCATGCGGCGGCAGCATCCGCAGCAGGTCCATGCGCGTCGGTGATTCAATGCGCAGCACCTCGGCGCCCATGTCCGCCAGCAACAGCGAGGCGAACGGCCCTGGCAGCAGGGTCGAGAAATCCAGAATTTTCAGTGAGGTCAGCGGCGCGGACATGGGCGATCTCCTTGGGCGATGCACCCAGCCTAGGCAGCGCTGCCGCGCACGGCAATCACCGGATGCATCAGCGGCAGTGACCGTAATGCTCAAATCGCAGGCAATAAAAAACCCCTGTAGCGAGGGGATTCATCCCCGATGGACTGCGCAGCAGTCCCCCTTCTATCTAAGAAGGGGCCGCTTCGCGACCCATCGGGGATGAATCCCCTCACCACAAGGGCTCTCAGACTCCAGCATTACACTGGAGCCAATTCAGATTACTTGACGTTGCTCGGAGTAGCACCTTCAGCCACACCCAGGTCATCTTCCGGACGGGTATCGGCGATACCGCGACCGCCCGAAGCCAGCTCGGATTGCAGCACGTCGGTGTCCAGCTCTTTCACCCACTTGGCAACCACGATGGTCGCCACGGCGTTGCCGACCAGATTGGTCAGGGCGCGGGCTTCGGACATGAAGCGGTCGATACCGAGGATCAGCGCCAGACCGGCCACCGGCAGGTGACCGACCGCCGACAGAGTGGCGGCCAGCACGATGAAGCCCGAACCGGTCACACCGGCGGCACCTTTGGAAGACAGCAGCAACACCACCAGCAGGGTGATCTGATGGGTGATGTCCATGTGCGTGTCGGTGGCCTGAGCAATGAACACTGCAGCCATGGTCAGGTAGATCGCGGTACCGTCGAGGTTGAACGAGTAACCGGTCGGGATCACCAGACCCACGACGGATTTCTTCGCGCCCAGACGCTCCATCTTGATCAGCATGCGTGGCAGTACCGATTCCGAGGACGAGGTACCGAGTACGATCAGCAGTTCTTCACGGATGTAGCGGATCATCTTCAGCACGCTGAAGCCGTGCATGCGGGCGATGGCACCCAGCACGATCAGGATGAAGGCCAGGCAGGTGATGTAGAAGCAGGCCATCAGTTGACCCAACTGCACCAGCGAGCCGACACCGTAAGCACCGATGGTGAACGCCATCGCGCCGAAGGCACCGATTGGCGCGAGCTTCATGATCATGTTGATGATGTTGAACATCACGTGGGCGAAGCGATCGATGAAGTCGAGGATCGGACGGCCATAGTCACCCAGGCGATGCAGGGCGAAACCGAAGATCACCGAGAACATCAGCACTTGCAGGATGTCACCGGTGGCGAACGCGCCGACGATGGTGGTCGGGATCACGTTGAGCAGGAAGCCGACTACGCTCTGGTCTGCGCCTTGCTGCACGTAGGTCGCGACTTTCGAGGCGTCGAGGGTGCTGACGTCGATGTGCATGCCGTTGCCCGGCTGCACGATGTTGACCACGATCAGGCCGACCAGCAGGGCGATGGTCGAAACGATTTCGAAGTACAGGAGTGCATAACCGCCGGTCTTGCCGACCGACTTCATGCTTTGCATGCCAGCGATGCCGCTGACTACGGTGCAGAAGATGATCGGGGCAATGATCATTTTGATCAGCTTGATGAACCCGTCACCCAGTGGCTTTACCGCCACACCGAACTGCGGGTAGTAGTGACCAAGGGCAATACCGATGATGATCGCGACGATCACCTGGAAATACAGAGATTTGTACAGTGGCTGACGAGTCGTCATTGCAAGTGTCCTCAAGCGTCCCGCGGGCAACATCCATCTGTTGGGCGCAGAACCTGAATTGCGAACCCTCCTGCACTGGAGGGATTTGTTGTTCGAGCAGCGCTTTTCCCTCGGGATAAACGCACGCTTCTGTCGCTCTTATCGCAAACGCCGTGCCACTTTGGTGCAATTCGCTGCAAGCCTTTTGATATCAGGGGATGCAGAGTATTTTTTGTCACTGCCCGGTGACGCCAGTGTGGCGGATTTCCGCCAAGTCAGCGGCTCTCGTCCTACAATTTGGCGGAAATCCGCCTTGTTGCCCTGCGCATGCCCCGGCTACCATCCGGCGCTTGAGGAAGGATCTGCCGCTTATGCGCGAACGTACCATCGCCAGTCATTTCGCCCGCGCCGCCCTCGGTGGCGCGCGCCGTTCGGGGTTCGACTATGCGCCGCTGCTGCAGCAACTGGGCATCAGTCCCGAGTTGCTCGATGAACCCCGGGCGCGAATTGCACCGGAGCAATTCACCCAACTGATCCAGAGCCTGTGGCTGGCGCTGGATGATGAGTACCTGGGCTTCGGCAACGCGCCAAGCAAACCCGGCAGCTTCGCGATGATGTGCCACGCGCTGATCCACTGCCGCAATCTGGAGAAGGCACTGCAACGCGGTTTATTGTTTTATAGCCTATTCCCCGAGGCTCCGCGCCTGAGCCTGAGCCGCGAAGACGAATGGGTACGCCTGAGCCTTGATGACTCGCAGTTATGGGACCCGGATCACTTTCTCAGCGAGAGCCTGCTGGTGATCTGGCATCGCCTCGGCAGTTGGCTGATCGGCCAGCGGATTCGTCTGGAGCAGGCCACCGTCAGTTACCCGAAACCGGCGCACGGTGCCGAGTACGACCTGTTATTCCCCTGCCCTTTGGTGTTTTCCGCCCAGCAGAGCAGCCTGCTGTTTCACAGTCGCTATCTACACATGCCGCTGTTGCAGGACGAACGCACCCTCAAGCACTTTCTCGAACGCTCACCCGCCGACCTGCTATCGCGCCCGGACGACGGCGACAGCCTCAGCAGTCGCCTGCGCCGCTTGCTCAGCCGCGACAGTGCGCAGTGGCCGGACCTCGAAGCGGTGGCCGCGCAGCTGCACATCAGCCCGCAAACCCTGCGTCGGCATTTGCGTGAGGAAGGCAGCAGTTTTCAGGAGTTGAAGGATCAGTTGCGCCGCGACATCGCGATTTATCACCTGGGCCGGGCGGACCTGTCGTTGCAACAGATTGCCGAGCAGTTGGGGTTTTCCGAGCCCTCGGCGTTTCACCGGGCGTTCAAGAAATGGACCGGGCTGACGCCGGGGGCGTATCGGGCGCAGGAGCAGTGAGGCTTTAACGTCAAAAGCCCCTCACCCTAACCCTCTACCGGAGGGAGAGGGGACTGGATGGGGGAAGCTCGATAAATACGCCGACCTGAAAGCTCTCTGCTGAATCCATATTCGAGGCAAATCACTCAGGTCGATCATTTTCTGGAGACACTTAGGTCAGTTCCCTCTACCTCTGGGAGAGGGCTAGGGTGAGGGCAACTTCCAATTAAACCGCAGGAAACTGAATCCTGAACGCCGCCCCGCCCATCGGCGAATCCCCGAGCATCAGCTTGGCGTTGTAGCTTTCGATGATGTCCTTGACCACCGCCAGCCCGATGCCCTGCCCCGGGTGCTGACGATCCAGACGTTCGCCGCGCTCGAGGATCCGCGCGCGCTGATTCGGCGGCACGCCGGGGCCGTCGTCTTCGATACACAATTCGATACCGGCCAGGCTCTCACGCACGCTGATGCGCACTTCGCCCAGGCACAGGCGATAGGCGTTTTCCAGCAGGTTGCCCATCATCTCCAGCAGCGCGCCCTGCTCGATCGGCACGTAGCAGTGCTCCGGCAGATCAAACGCCACCCGCACGTGTTTGTCGCGGTAGACCTTGTCCAGCGTGTCGCACAGGCTTTTGAGTACCGGTTGCAGTCGCACTTGATGGCGCACCAGGCCGCTTTTGCGCAGGCTGGCGCGCTGCAGTTGATAGCTGATCTGCTGGCTCATGCGCTCGATCTGGGTTTGCAGCACCCAGGCTTGATCGCGATCTTCCGGGCGTTGGGCCATGTCTTCACTGACCCCTTGCAGTACCGCCAACGGGGTTTTCAGGCTGTGCGCCAGATCATCGAGGGAGTCACGGTAGCGGCTGCGCTGCTGGCGCTCACTGTGCAGCAGACGGTTGAGCGAGCCGGTCAGGCGCAGCAGTTCGCGCGGGTGTTGTTCGCTGAGGCTTTCGCGAGTGCCGCTTTCGATTTCATCGAGCTCCTGACTCAACCGGCGCAAGGCTTTCAAACTCCAGGTCAGGCCAATCCACAACAGCGCAAGCAAGACAAACAGTGCAGCACCAAAGCCCAGATAAAGGTTGTCGCGCAGGCCTTCGAGCGTCGATTCGTACTCGTGCACCGGTTGCAGGGTCACAAAGCTGAATGCCGCACTCTTGCCCCCGAGCAACTTGACTTCGACGTCGTAGACAAAAAATTCCTGACCGCTGGCCTGGCGAATCCGCGCGAACTCATTGCCCATGCCGTCGTAACGCGGCTTGTAGTTGATCTGCCCTTCTTCTGTGCCCTTGGAGCGCCAGACCAGATGCCCCTCGCGATCATAGATGTAGCCCAGCAGACGCCCGTCAGTAAGGTTGAATCGCTCGTCAGGCAACTGCGCCGGCATCTGCAGGCGACCGTTCTCGATACGTGCCGCCGAAATCAGCGTGGTCACATCCGAGGCCAGGCGCTGCTCGATCGAGTCCTGCAATGCCAGGCTGAACGCGCCTTGCATGGCCGGCAGCAAGCCAAGCATGAACAACACCGCCAACGTGGTGGCGGCGAGCATCAAACGAACGCGAAGAGAACGAATCAAGTGCAGCGCTCATTGAACAGGTAGCCGAGACCGCGCACGGTGTCGATCGGTTTGAACCCGCCCGGTCCTTCGAGCTTGCGGCGCAGGCGGCCGACCAGCACTTCGATCACGTTCGGATCGCGCTCGTCGTCATCCGGATAGAGCTGCTCCATCAGGCGATCCTTGGGCACCACTTGCTGGTGGTGGCGCATGAGGTATTCGAGGATGCGGTATTCGTAGGCAGTCAGCGCCAGCGGCTCTGCATCCAGCGATGCCTGCTTGCGATTGAGGTCCAGCAACAGCGGTCCGGCGACGATGGTGGACTGGGTGAAGCCGCTGGAGCGACGCAGCAAGGCGTTGAGTCGCGCCTCGAGTTCTTCGAACTGGAACGGCTTGACCACGTAGTCGTCGGCACCGGCCGCCAGGCCTTCGACCTTGTCTTGCCAGTTGCCGCGCGCGGTGAGGATCAGGATCGGAAAGGTCTTGCCGGTCGAGCGCAACTGCCGGATCAAGTCCAGACCGCCCATGCCTGGCAGGCCGAGGTCGATGACCGCCAGATCGAAGTTGAACTGTCCGGTCTGGTACAGCGCCTCTTCGGCATTGGCCACGGACTCGACCACGTGACCGCTCTCCGTCAGGCGGGTTTGCAGGTGATGGCGCAACAGCGCTTCATCTTCGACGACCAACAGTTTCATAACGCTCTCCCGGGCAAATCAAAAAGCTCCAACGTCAACAGCATACTTGTGAGGGCGAGTCTGCTCGCGAAGGCGACGGCACAGGCGACAACTTTCTCATTGCTGTTCGATAGGCTGCAAGGTTAGCAAGCCGCCCCTGTACCTGCCCTGAACACTCGGTGAACCTGCACTGAATCAAATCGACTAGGCTGTCCTGACCACTTTCGATAAGGAGACCGACCATGCGCCTGTTCCTCGCCCTCGCCTTGCTCACCGCCAGCAGTCTGGCCAACGCCGCGATCAAGACCCAGGAGATTCCCTACCAGAGTGCCGACGGCACCAAACTGATCGGCTACTACGCCTACGACGACGCGATCAAGGGCAAACGCCCTGGAGTCGTCGTGGTGCATGAATGGTGGGGCCTTAACGATTACGCCAAACGTCGCGCCCGCGATCTCGCCGAACTGGGCTACAGCGCGCTGGCGATCGACATGTACGGCGAAGGCAAGAACACTGAGCACCCGAAAGATGCGATGGCGTTCATGCAAGCCGCGACCCAGGATGCCGCGGCCTCCAGCAAACGTTTCGAGGCCGGGTTGAACCTGCTGAAAAAGCAGCCGCAGACCGACGTCAATAAAATCGGCGCCATCGGTTACTGCTTCGGCGGTGGCGTGGTGCTCAACGCCGCGCGTCAGGGCGAGCCGCTGGCGGGCGTGGTGAGTTTCCACGGTGCGCTGGCGACCACCACCCCGGCGACGCCCGGCAGTGTGAAGGCAAAGGTTCTGGTCGAGCACGGTGCGCTGGACAGCATGGTCACCCCGGACAACGTCACCGCATTCAAATCCGAGATGGACAAGGCCGGCGCCGACTACACATTCGTCAGCCTCGACGGCGCCAAGCATGGTTTCACCAATCCGGATGCCGATCGTTTGAGCCACGGCGATCATGGTGGCCCGGATATCGGTTACAACAAGGCGGCCGATGAAAAATCCTGGGCGGACATGAAGGCGTTCTTCCAGAAAATCTTTGGCTGATCCACATCCACCCTGTAGGAGCTGCCGAAGGCTGCGATCTTTTGATCTTAAAAAAGCAAGATCAAAAGATCGCAGCCTTCGGCAGCTCCTACAGGATTAGCGCCGCCAGATACAGGATTTGGCTCTACCCAGCATCCGCGCCAACCGGCAAAATGCCCGCCATGAATTCCAGCCCGCCCCTCCCCGCCTGCTGCACCCCGCTCGACGCCCATTGGCCGTTGCCCAACGTGTTGCCCGAGACCGTGCTGCTCAGTACCCGTTTCGACCCGAAGCAACTGCTCGGCGATGACTTCCAGCGCAGCGCCATCGAGCCGCCGCCGAGCATTCAGCGCTCGGTGGCCAAACGGCAGGCCGAGTTTCTTGCCGGACGAATCTGCGCCCGGGCTGCGCTGCAGCAACTGGAAGGCTCAAACGTGATTCCGGCGATTGGCGAAGACCGCGCACCGGTGTGGCCGGCGCACATCTGCGGCTCGATCACTCACAGCACCGGACACGCGGCGGCGATTGTCGCCAACAAGCGGCACTGGCGCGGCTTGGGCATGGATCTGGAAAACCTGCTCGAGACCGAGCGCGCCGAACGCCTGGCCGGGGAGATTCTGACGCCGCCGGAGCTGCAACGCATGGCCGCCGGTGCGCGGGAACAACTGGCGTTGTGCGTGACCCTGACGTTTTCGGTGAAAGAGAGCCTGTTCAAGGCGCTGTACCCGATTGTGCAGAAGCGTTTCTACTTCGAGCACGCCGAGGTGCTGGAGTGGACGGAGCAGGGTCAGGTCCGGTTGCGTTTGCTGACTGACTTGTCTGGCGAATGGCGTCATGGCACCGAGCTGGAAGCGCAATTTGGTGTGCAGGATGGGCAGTTGTTGAGTCTGGTCAGCATTCCGGCCTGAGGATTTTTCGGCGACTGTTGCACCGCCTTCGCGAGCAAGCCCGCTCCCACCCTTGAAATACATTCCCCTGTGGGAGCGGGCTTGCTCGCGAAGGCGCCATTTCTGCTAACGCAAAACTCAGCGGCGCTCCTGATTCCTCGGCCAACTCAGACTGAAACAAGCCCCACCCAGACTCTTGCTCTTGTTGATCAGCGCCCGACCGTCATGCCAGTGAATGATCCGCCGCACAATCGACAGCCCCAGCCCATGCCCACCAGAGGCCCGGGTGCGGCTGTCATCCAGACGCAGGAACGGCGTGAAGATCCGCTCCCACGCCGACTCCGGCACACCCGGCCCGTCATCCTCGACATCGACCCGGCAGCGCAACTGCCCGACCTGATAACTCACCGTGACGTTAGAGCGTGCATGGCGCATCGCGTTGCTCACCAGATTCTGCAACGCGCGGTGCAGGAAGCGCGGCTCGGCTTCGACCCAGGCGCCATCGTTGTCCGCCGCTGACAGGCACAACCCGCGCTGCACCGTGACCTCGGCACGCAACGGCGCCAGTTCTTCAATCACCTGATTGACCAGCGCATCGAGGTCGATGCGTTGAAAAGTCAGCGATGGCGAACCCTGTTCCAGCCGCGCGTAAGTGAGCATTTCATCCACCAGCTTATCGAGATCCTCGATGTCGTGATCCATGCCCTCGCGGTATTTTTCCAGCGCCTGCGGGGTGGTGGCCGAGCCGATCATTTCCAGACCGAAACGCAGGCGCGCCACGGGTGTACGCAATTCATGGGACACCGCGCGCACCAGCTCGCGCTGGATCGCCAGCAACTGCTGCAAGTGCTCGGCCATGCCGTTGAACGCTGCAGCCAGTCGCCCGACCGAGTCAGCTCCGCGGGCCGGCACGCGGGTTTCCAGGCTGCCCTTGGCGATGCGTGTGGCCGCGGCTTCGAGTCCGCGCAGACGTCGTTCGAGCTGACGCACCAGCAGATATACGATCAGACCGATCAAGGTCAGGCCCAGGGCAGCGATCAACACCAGCCATTGCGGCGGATACGGATTCATCTGATACAGCGGGCCGATCTCCAGCACCCACGGCGTACCGACCATGCCGGCAAACACCCGGATCGAATCCCCGCCCTTGCCAAGCGCCATCACCGTATCGCCCTCGGACACTCGGCGGCTCTGGTCTTCGTCCATGTCGGCCTCGTTGACCGTGACCAGTCGCAGATCAAAACCGAAGCCTTTCTCTTCCTTTAACTGCGCCAGTCGTTTGGGCTGTTCGCTCACCGGGAAGCGCACTAGCTCATCGGCCAGCAGATAAATAGTCGCGCGCGCCAGTTGCTCGCTGATCTGCTGCACGTCGCCGGTGAGCACCAATTGTTCTTTATCACTGACCAGTCGATAGACCCGCGCCGCATGCGGGCCGGTCTGCTCTACCAAGGCCTGACCGCGCTGCACCCGGGCGCGCTGAGAGAGATCCAGATCGGTCTCGGAAAACTTCTTCAGCGCCAGCGGAATCCCCAGCAGACGCTCCCAGACCAACAACGCCCGGTGGCGCTCGGTTTCGTTCATCGGTTGCAGGTTGTCGGCCATCAGCGAGAACGTGCCGTGGGCCAGGCGCTCGCGGTATTGCTCGCTGCGCACCTGATTGAGCAGGTGCAGCGCCAGCACACCAAGCACCGCCACCAGAATCAGCGCCGCGCACATGCCGCCATAGATGCGCAGGAAGATCGAGTTCACAGCGCCAGATCCACACAGGCTTCAGGGACGAACAGGTAGCCTTTGCTACGGATGGTCTTGATCAGGCGCGGATGGTCGGGGTCATCGCCAATCTTCGGGCGAATGCGCGAGATGCGCACATCGATCGAGCGGTCCTGACCGTCATAGCCGATGCCGCGCAACGCAGTGAAGATTTCTTCGCGAGAGAGGATTCGCCCGGCGTTCGACACCAACAGCCAGAGCAGGTCGAATTCGGCACTGGTCAGTTCGATGCCGCTGTCGCTGAGCCAGGCTTCGCGCAGGGCGTTGTCCACCACCAGCGGGCCGAATTGCAGGCGACGGCTTTTTTCCGCGATCGGTTCGGCGCTGTCACTGCGTCGCAGCAAGGCCTGAATCCGCGCCAGCAACAGCCGTGGACGCACCGGTTTGCACACGTAATCGTCAGCGCCGAGGTCGAGACCCTGAATCTGGTCAGCATCGTCGGTGCGCGCGGTGAGCATCAGGATCGGCCCGTCGTAACGATCGCGCACCTTGCGGCAAATGCTCAGGCCGTCTTCACCGGGCAGCATCAGGTCGAGGATCACCAGGTCCGGCTGCTCCTTGATGATCCGCGCCGCCGCCAGCGCGCCGTTGCCTTCGATCTCCACGCGCAATCCATTGGCTTGCAGGTATTCGCGGGTGAGTTCGGCCAGACGCTGGTCGTCCTCGACTATCAATACCTGCCAGGCTTCTTGCTCCACCGGTGACCTCTGCTTGCTGTTTTTATTAATAAGGAAGAATGCTCGGCCTGACTCAATTCCCCTGTGGGAGCGGGCTTGCTCGCGAAGACGGCGGCATGGTCAACATGGAAATTGCCTGACCCGCCGCTTTCGCGAGCAAGCCCGCTCCCACATTTTTCCCGTCTTTTTGTCATCTTTCGGGAGGATAAGAATGGGTAAACACTGCCCGATTGTATAAACGGCGTACAGCCAGAACACAAGTCGGCAAATGCGTTCGGACAAGGCGGTTTTTTGTGGTAGGGTTCGCGCCCTTAAAAATCCGCTGAAGCGTTTTTCCCGAGTGAAAAACAGTGACAAACGGTCTAACTCAGCAGGTTCGCGGCCTACACGCGAATCAGCCCTTTCGCACACAATTTACGCACAGGTTTATCCACAGGCTATACGTTGCAATACTCCCCCAAAACGCATTATCTTGTAGCCCGTGCGTAAAAAAACCCTACATGTAGGGGTTTTCGCAAAAAACCAAACACAAACCGGACAGTGAATTCAAGGCTTTTTATTGCCATTGTCGGGTTGAACCAAACGTATTTTCGAAAGCCCAAACCGCGCCTGCGGATGGCTACCGTTTTTCAGTCGACCACGACGATAACGGTACGGGTGTTGCAGTGACGAATCTGCTCCCCGAAAGGAATGCGGTCTCACGCGTATCGCGCGAACCGAAGACTTCGGCATGGAAGCGGCGCTCACAAGGCCCCCTTCCTGAACTGTCCCGAAGTCGTTATGCCCGGCGCGTGCCGGTTGTAGTGCTTCAGGACGGAACGGTGGGCACCTTGATGGTGCCCAAACAAACATAGAGAACGTGGAGACACCCATGCAAACCGACACAACTCGCGAGAACCCGCAGGGCACCTTGCCGCAGGCCGCCGATTCGAATTCGGATCTGGCCGCCACCGCGCCTGGTCAACTGCGCGTGATCAAGCGTAATGGCACTGTCGTTCCTTACACCGATGACAAGATCACCGTCGCTATCACCAAAGCGTTTCTCGCAGTTGAGGGCGGCACCGCTGCCGCTTCGTCGCGAATCCACGACACCGTTGCGCGCCTGACCGAACAGGTCACCGCGACCTTCAAGCGTCGCATGCCGTCGGGCGGCACCATCCACATCGAAGAGATCCAGGACCAGGTCGAACTGGCCCTGATGCGTGCCGGCGAGCAGAAAGTCGCTCGTGACTACGTGATCTACCGTGACGGCCGCTCGAAAGAACGCGCAGCCCATGCGCCGGTAGAAGCTGCGGTCGACGCGCACCCGTCGATCCGTATCACCCGTGCCGACGGTAGCCTCGCGCCGCTGGACATGGGCCGCCTGAACACCATCGTTACCGAAGCCTGCGAAGGCCTGGCTGAAGTCGATGGCGACCTGATCCAGCGCGAAACCCTGAAAAACCTGTACGACGGCGTGGCCCTGAACGACGTCAACACCGCACTGGTGATGACCGCGCGTACCCTGGTTGAACGTGAACCGAACTACTCGTTCGTCACCGCCCGCCTGCTGATGGACACCCTGCGTGCCGAAGGCCTGGGCTTCCTGGGTGTGGCCGAGAGCGCCACTCACCACGAGATGGCCGACCTGTACGCCAAGGCACTGCCGGCTTACATCGCCAAAGGTATCGAGTTCGAACTGCTGAACCCTGTGCTGGCCACCTTCGACCTGGAAAAACTGGGCAAGGCGATCAACCACGAGCGCGATCAGCAATTCACCTACCTGGGCCTGCAGACCCTGTACGACCGTTACTTCATCCACAAGGATGGCGTGCGTTTCGAACTGCCGCAGATCTTCTTCATGCGCGTGGCCATGGGCCTGGCGATCGAAGAGAAGCAGAAAGAAGACCGTGCGATCGAGTTCTACAACCTGCTGTCGTCCTTTGACTACATGGCTTCGACTCCGACCCTGTTCAACGCCGGTACCCTGCGTCCACAGCTGTCGAGCTGCTACCTGACCACCGTTCCGGACGACCTGTCGGGCATCTACCACGCGATTCACGACAACGCCATGTTGTCGAAATTCGCTGGCGGCCTGGGCAACGACTGGACCCCTGTGCGTGCACTGGGTTCGTACATCAAGGGCACCAACGGCAAGTCGCAAGGCGTGGTTCCGTTCCTGAAAGTAGTGAACGACACCGCCGTAGCCGTTAACCAGGGTGGCAAGCGCAAAGGCGCTGTGTGTGCCTACCTGGAAACCTGGCACATGGACATCGAAGAGTTCATCGAACTGCGCAAGAACACCGGTGATGATCGTCGTCGTACCCACGACATGAACACCGCCAACTGGATCCCTGACCTGTTCATGAAGCGTGTCTTCGATGACGGCAAGTGGACCCTGTTCTCGCCTTCCGAAGTGCCGGACCTGCACGATCTGACCGGCAAAGCCTTCGAAGAGCGCTACGAGTACTACGAAGCCCTGACCGAGTACCCGGGCAAGGTCAAGCTGTTCAAGACCATCCAGGCCAAAGACCTGTGGCGCAAAATGCTCTCCATGCTGTTCGAAACCGGCCACCCATGGCTGACTTTCAAGGATCCGTGCAACCTGCGTAGCCCGCAGCAGCACGTCGGCGTGGTTCACAGCTCGAACCTGTGCACCGAGATCACCTTGAACACCAACAAGGACGAGATCGCCGTTTGCAACCTGGGCTCGATCAACCTGCCGAACCACATCGTCGACGGCAAGCTGGACACCGCCAAGCTGCAACGCACCGTAAACACCGCCGTGCGCATGCTCGACAACGTGATCGACATCAACTACTACTCGGTGCCGCAAGCGAAGAACTCCAACTTCCGCCACCGTCCGGTCGGTCTGGGCATCATGGGCTTCCAGGACGCGCTGTACCTGCAGCACATCCCTTACGGTTCCGACGCTGCCGTCGAGTTCGCCGACAAGTCGATGGAAGCGGTCAGCTACTACGCGATCCAGGCGTCCTGCGACCTGGCCGACGAGCGTGGTGCTTACGAGACCTTCAACGGTTCGCTGTGGTCCAAAGGCATCCTGCCACTGGATTCGCAACAGATCCTGATCGAGCAACGTGGCCAGAAGTACATCGACGTTGACCTGAACGAAACCCTGGACTGGGCACCGGTTCGCGCCCGTGTACAGAAAGGCATTCGTAACTCCAACATCATGGCCATCGCACCGACCGCGACCATCGCCAACATCACTGGCGTATCGCAGTCGATCGAACCGACCTACCAGAACCTGTATGTGAAATCGAACCTGTCGGGCGAATTCACCGTGATCAACCCGTACCTGGTTCGCGACCTCAAGGCTCGCGGTCTGTGGGACTCGGTCATGATCAACGACCTGAAGTACTACGACGGTTCGGTTCAGCAGATCGAGCGCATCCCGCAAGAACTCAAAGAGCTCTACGCGACCGCGTTCGAAGTGGACACCAAGTGGATCGTTGACGCGGCCAGCCGTCGTCAGAAGTGGATCGACCAGGCCCAGTCGCTGAACCTGTACATCGCCGGTGCCTCGGGCAAGAAGCTCGACGTGACCTACCGCATGGCCTGGTACCGTGGTCTGAAAACCACTTACTACCTCCGTGCCCTGGCTGCGACCAGCACCGAGAAGTCGACCATCAACACCGGCAAGCTGAACGCTGTTTCCAGCGGCGGCAACCACGGCGATGATTCGGTTCTGGCCGCTCCGGCAGGTCCGGCACCAGTGCCAAAGGCTTGTGCGATCGACGAGCCGGATTGCGAAGCTTGCCAATAAGCTGAGCCGGGTCAGGCGTCGCGAGACGCCTGATGCTTCCAGACAAAAGAAACCCCCGACAGACTTCTGGTTTGTCGGGGGTTTTCTTTTGTCTGCCATTTATGTGCAGGAGCTGTCGAGTGAAACGAGACTGCTGAAGTGATTATGTGAATCTGGCGGAGATTGGTCGGCTCACAGGCCGCTATCGCTGGCAAGCCCGCTCCCACAGGGATTGAGTACACCGGCAAGAGATTGGTCGGCTGTCAGACCGCCTTCGCGAGCAAGCCCGCTCCCACAGGGATTGAGTACACCGGCAAGAGATTGGTCGGCTGTCAGGCCGCGATCGCCCGCAGGCTGGCTCCTACAATTCAGAAAGCGTACAGCCCATGCGGCAAAGCCGCCCCACTCAACAGGATGAGCGCAAGCTCGGCTGCAGCTTTTGATCTTCAAAGCCCGTCGGCAGGCTGAGTGGAGGGATTTATCCGGGGGCGGGAGCGTAGCGACCGTTTGGCGAAGCCAAACACATCGAGAGGAGGTGCAGCGAAGCAAACCGGAGGCGATGCGCCCGGATCGATCCCGGAGCGAAGGAACCCGAGCCTAAGCGAGGGCCGAACGTTGGGGCCAAGCGTTTTGGTTACTTTTGGGCGTCTGCAAAAGTGACTCGCCGTAAGGGCGAAACCCTAAGTAGCTGTTACCGCAGCAACGGATAAGCCCACAAAACAATAGCCCACAAAAAAGCCCCTCAAAAAGAGGGGCTCCCTTGCACAACCAGAAACCGCAATCAGGTCATCTGAATGATGGTTTGCATGATGGTGCTCTGGGTCGAAATGGTCTTGGCGTTCGCCTGATAGTTGCTCTGGCCCTTGATCAGGTCCACCAGCTCGTTGGTCAGGTTAACGTTCGACTCTTCCAGCGAGTTGGATACCACCTCACCCAAGGTCCCGGTTTTCGGCGCGTCGTAGCCCGGAATACCGGAAGCGAAGGTCTCTTTCCAGCTGGTACCACCGATAGCCTGCAGGCCCTGTTCGTTGGTGAAGCTGGCCAGCGCAACCTGGCCGATGGCCTTGCTCTGGTTGTTGCTGAAGTTGGCGAACAGGGTACCGGTGCCATCAATGGTCAGGTTGGTGATCTGGCCAGTGGCGTAACCATCCTGAGTCGGGATCGAACGGGCGGTATCGGCGTTGTACTGGGTGGTCTGAGCCATCGAAATGGTGATGCCTGCCGGGTTCGCGGCTGCACCATTAGGCTTGAATGTACCGTTGATCACATTACCCGGGACCCAGCCACTGAGCTTGAGGTCACTGCTGATCACCGGACCCGGCAGAGTGCTGACCTGAGTCAGCTTGCCAGCGGAGTCAAACGTCATGGTCGAAGGTGTCGGCGCGGTGACCTTCGGATCGCTACCGGTAGCGTCCGGATTACGACCGTCTACCAGGGTGTAGACCTTCCAGGTGTTGGCACCGGTCTTGACCACGTACTGATCCATCGGGTGCATGTTGCCCTGACTGTCATAGATCGGCGTGCTGAACGATTTGGTGTAGGTCGCGAGGTTGTTCGGATCGAACTTGCCGGCGGGCACTGTGTCGTCGATTACTGGAGCGGTCGAGTCCAGGTTGATGGTCGAGGTCACCAGCGAGGTGGACTTCGGCGCCAGGTTGGAAGTGTCGATCTTCAGGTCAGTCAGCACACCATTGATGATCTTGCCGTTGGCATCCACACCGTAACCCTGCAGGCGCGAGGTGTAGTCGGTGTTGGTGATGTAACCAGCGTTGTCGACCTTGAAGGTACCGGCACGGGTATAGGAAACCGAACCGTTGTTGCTCATGGTGAAGAAACCGGAACCGTTGATACCCATGTCCAGCACGTTACCGGTGTTGTTGATGTCACCCTGGGTGAACTGCTGAGAAACGTTGGCCAGGCGTACACCGTTACCGATGACCTTGCTGCCACTGCCCAGACGGGTCGACGAGTAAACGTCTTCGAATTCTGCACGGGACGATTTGAAACCGGCGGTCGCGACGTTGGCGATGTTGTTGCCGGTCACGTCCAGTTGTTTGTTGGCTGCATAGAGACCGCTAAGGCCGATATTGAAAGACATATTCCACTCCTTTGTGCCGGTTAGTCGGCTCTATATACCAATGGTTTGTACTTTGGACAGGGCGACGGTGCCCTTGCCGGACAGGTTGAGCATCAGCTCGCCACCGGTCTGGCTGATGGTCACGCTGTTGACCGTGGCTGGCAGGTAGGTCGCCATATCGGTCGCGGTGCCATTGATCGAGGCGTTGGCTTTGACGGTATAGGTACCGGTCTTCACCAGATTGCCGTCCTTGTCCTTGCCGTCCCAGGTGAAGCTCGCGCTGCCTGCGGCGCGACTGCCCAGATCGATGGTGCGAACCACCGTGCCGCTGCTGTCGGTAATGCTGACCGTGCCACCGGCAATCGACGACGGCACGGTGACCGAACCGGTCATGCCTTTGCTTGGGTCGTCCAATTGCACGGTGTTGGTCTGCACGATCACGTTACGGCCAACCAGCGACGACGCCTGCAGGGCTTGCGAGGAGCTGTAGTTGCCGGCCAGCGAACTGACGGTGCTGTTGAGGGTGGTGATGCCCTCAAGGCTGCTGAACTGCGCCAACTGCGCTACGAAAGCGCTGTTGTCCTGCGGATCAAGCGGGTTCTGGTTTTTCAGCTGGGTGACCAGCAGTTGCAGGAACGCATCCTTGCCCAGGGCTTTGCCGCCAGTGGCGCTGTTGGTGGCCGAAGCAATGCCACCGGTGGTCGAACTGCTCGTTTTCTTCGAGGAGTTCGCCAGGATGTCATTCATGCTCAGGCTGCTGGTGGTATCGGTAACACTCATGGCAGTCGCCCCTTATTACTGACCGAGGGTCAGTACCTTCTGCATCATGGTTTTGGCGGTGTTCATCATTTCGGCGTTGGTCTGGAACGACCGGCTCGCGGAAATCATGTCAGCCATTTCTTCCACCACGTTGACGTTCGGGTAGTAGACGTAGCCCTTGGCGTCGGCGGCCGGATGGTTCGGCTCGTAACGCGCTTCGAGGTTGCTCTGGTCTTCGACCACGCCGAGTACCTGCACGCCCTGCCCTGCGGCGTCCTGGCTCTGGAACAGCGAGTTGCTGCCAGTGTTCTGGCCGCCCTGGAACATGGTGGCGAACACCGGGTGACGGGCGCGGTAGGTCTGGTCGATGCTCGACGAAACGGTTTCGGCGTTGGCGATGTTCGAAGCCACGGTGTTCAGACGCGTGGTTTGTGCGCTCATGCCGCTGCCGGCAATGTTGAAAACGCTGGACAGGGACATGGATTACTCTCCGCGCAGGGCTGACACCAGCCCTTTGAATTTGCTGTTGAGCAGAGTGAAGCTGGCCTGGAAGCCGACCGCGTTTTCCGCGTAGTTCGACTGCTCAAGCTGAGCGTCAACGGTGTTCTGGTCGATCGAAGGCTGCATCGGCGTGCGATACATCAGCGACTCGTCGCCATTGCCCAGGCCTTCAGCTTCGATGTGACGGCTGTTGGTCATGTTCAGGGCGATGGTGCCGTTGGCGTTCTTCTGGGTCTGTGCTTCAAGCACTTTGGAGAAGTCCAGATCCCGAGCCTTGTAGTTCGGGGTATCGGCGTTGGCGATGTTGTTGGCCAACACTTCGGCACGCTGGGCGCGGAAGCCCAGTGCCTTTTCGTGAATGCCGAGCGCTTTATCGAAGCTGATGCTCATGTCGGGAACCTTCGGGTGACCGGTTTTTCGTACCTGAGCTTTAGCAAGCGCCGTGCCAAACAGAACAACCCCCATAAACCGGGGCTTTGCGAGGAGCCGGCAAAGCGGCAATGCCAGAAAAGCGGCAACCGGTTTCCGCTGGCTGCCGCTTTTCTGCCGCTTGCGTGCTCTCGCCGACACCGGACAACTGTGGGAGCGGGCTTGCTCGCGAAAGCGTCATCTAAGTCAGTATTTGTTTTCCTGACACACCGCCTTCGCGAGCAAGCCCGCTCCCACAGGGGATTTGTGGTGTGTGAGGGAGATAATTCAGGCACAAAAAAACGGGAGCCCCCAAGGACTCCCGTTTCTCGTGTTGCCGATGCAATCACTTCGCCTGGTAAATGATCCCCGGGCTGCACTGGACCATCTGGTAATGATCCGGCAGACCGTTCAGCGCTTCGGACGCGCCAAGGAACAGGTACCCGCCCGGCTTCAGCGTGCTGTGAATGCGCAACAGGATGTCTTTCTTCACCTCGGCGGAGAAGTAGATCAGCACGTTGCGGCAGAACACGATGTCGAACTTGCCCAGACTCGCGTAGCTGTCGAGCAGGTTGAACGAACGGAATTCCACCCGGTTCTTGATCGGCGCCTTGATCACCCAGCGCCCCGGCCCTTTCGGGTCGAAGTAGCGCTGCAGACGATCGGCAGACAGACCGCGACCGATCGCCAGGCTGTCGTACTCGCCGGTCTTGCAGTTGGTCAGCATGCTGCCGGACAAGTCCGTGGCAACGATCTGCACGCCCATCTTCAACTGACCGAGGTTGCTGCGCTCGAACTCGTCGATCGACATCGACAGCGAATACGGTTCCTGACCCGACGAGCACGCCGCCGACCAGATCCGCAGACGCTGGTTGGGACTGGCCTTGATTGCCTCGGGCAGCACCTTGTTCTTCAAGACTTCAAACGGATAGGTGTCCCGAAACCACAGGGTTTCGTTGGTCGTCATGGCATCGACCACCTGCTCGCGCAAACCGCTGCGCGGCTGGGTCTGGATGCGCTGTACCAGCTCACCCAGGGACTTGATGCCTTGCTGCTCCATCAGTTTGTTGAGACGGCTCGAGACCAGGTACTGCTTGTTTTCACCGAGCAAAATGCCACAGGCTTTTTCCAGGAAGACCCGGAATTGTTCGAAATCCAAATTACCCGTAGACAATGATGCCGCCTCTTAAATCGTGTTGACCGCCAGGGACAAAAGGTCCCTAGCTGATATCTGCTGCTTTGATCCGGTCGACTACCCGGGATGCCAGGTCATCAGGACGGAATTTGGCCAGGAAGTCATCGGCACCGACTTTCTTGACCATCGCCTGATTGAATACCCCCGACAACGAAGTATGCAGGATGATATGAAGCTTTTGCATGCGCGGGTCGCTGCGGATCTCCGCCGTCAGGGTGTACCCGTCCATCTCCGGCATCTCGATGTCGGAAATCATCATCAGGAACTCTTCTTCCGGCTTCTTGCCCTCTTCGACCAGCTTGCGCAGGTAATCCAGCGCCTGCTTGCCGTCGTTCAGCGCCACCACTTCAACCCCGATCGTCTGCAGGCAACGCGTGACCTGCTTGCGCGCCACCGACGAGTCATCGACCGTCAGCACCCGCAGCGACAACGCCTTGCTCTGGGTCTCAACATCGACCACACCGACCGAAATCGCCTCGGGCGTCGGCGCCACTTCCGCCAGCACCTTCTCGACATCGATGATTTCGACTAACTGATTGTCGACCCGAGTCACAGCCGTCAGGTAGTGATCGCGCCCCGTGCCCTTGGGCGGCGGATGGATCTCTTCCCAGTTCATGTTGACGATGCGCTCCACCGAGCGAACCAGGAAACCCTGGGTCTTGGTGTTGTACTCCGTGATGATCACGAACGGACTGTTCTTGTCTTTCAACGCCCCGGAACCGGTCGCCATTGCCAGATCAAGGATCGGAATGGTCGCCCCCCGGATATTCGCCACCCCGCACACGACAGGACTGGACTTGGGCATCAACGTCAGCGACGGGCATTGCAGCACTTCCCGCACCTTGAACACGTTGATGCCGTAGAGCTGCTGACCGTCAAGACGGAACAACAACAGCTCCAGGCGATTCTGCCCTACCAGTTGCGTGCGCTGGTTCACCGAATCCATTACACCAGCCATGCCCAGACTCCTACACCAACGCCAAGTGTTGTTGCGACGCACATTCATTGCTAAACGGCACGGCGCTTGCTTTTTAACTCGTATGAACGCTCAAACGATATTTTTCCGACGCCTGACCTCCCGCACCCGCAAAGCGCTGTGCGCGGTGTCTGCCGTCTGCTTCTTCTTCGCTGGCAGCCCTGCCGGTGCTGATACGGTTACCTTGCCTGACATGCTTATCGGCGTCACCCAAGGCTTTCTTGAGTTCACCGTAGAAGACTATCTGGCTACCAGTCAAACGGAAGGCCGCTACGAAATCGAGGTCAACCAGCTCGACCCGCGTATGCGCATGCCTATGTGCGACAAGGAATTGACAGCGTCGCTGGAGAGTCCGGCCCGTCCGCTGGGCCGGGTAACGGTCAAGGTCCGGTGCGAGGGAAGCTCGCCGTGGACGGTGTTCGTGCCCGCTCAAGTCCGCCTGTTTCGCGAGATTGTCACCACCACCCGCCCGCTGAAACGCGCCGGAATTATCGAGCCGCAGGATGTGACCTTGCGTGAACGCGACATCAGCCAGATCAATCAGGGTTTCCTGACGTCGGTGGATGAAGCCATCGGGCAGAAATTGACCCGACCAACGGTCGCCGATCAGGTGATTACCCTGGTGCATCTGGAACAGGCTGAAGTGGTGCGCAAGGGTGATCAGGTGGTCATCATCGCCCGCAGCGGTACGCTCGCTGTGCGCATGCCCGGCGAAGCCCTGGCCAATGGCGGTTTGAAAGAACAGATCCGGGTGAAAAACCTCAATTCCAACCGGGTGATCAAGGCGCAGGTCATCGCGCCGGGTCAGGTGGAAGTGGCCATGTAAAACGCTCAGGCAGAAAACTGGCGCCGGCCTCGATGCTTCCCTAAACTGTGCCGCAGCAGAACACGCTTCGGCACATGCAGCTCATTGCAAAGTGAGCCTAAAGTTTTCCAGGGAATGGCCGAGAACATGGCAAGCGTCCAAATTCCCAGAGGTTTTTAACATGGTCATCGATTTCAGCCGTTTGAACAGCTCCTCGTCACTTACGGGCAGTACACGTACCAGCAACGCCAAGGAAACCGCCGAATCCGGCACCTCCGCGCCGCTGAATACCCAGGCCGAAACGGCCAGTACCGCAAAAAGCGGGGAATCGGTACACCTCAGCAATGAGGCTCAACAGTTGCAGAAGGTCACTGACAAGCTGCGCGATCAGCCTGCCGTCGACAAAGCCCGGGTGGCCGAGTTGAAAGCAGCGATTGCCGATGGCAGCTATAAAGTCGACAGCAACCGTGTAGCCAGCAAACTGCTCAACTTCGAAGCCCAGCGCTAGGCTTTTGCCGGCGCCAGGCTTTTGGACGCTTAAAACCCAAGGCCAGCCATGCACGACACTAATTTATTGCAACTGATCACCGACGACTTTGCTCCAGCTCAACAATTGCTGGAGTTACTGCAAACCGAGTCCCTCGCTTTGCACGGTCGTGACATGCCTTTGCTCGAAGACATTCTGGCGCGCAAACAGGCATTGATCATTTTGCTTGAACAGCATGGCCGCAAGCGCAGCGAAATCCTCGCCAGCCTCAACCTGCCGCTCGACCGTCAGGGCCTGGAGCAACTGGCCAGCCACTCGAGCATTGGCGACCAGTTGCTGGCCCAGAGCGACGTGTTGACCGACCTGATTGCCCAGTGCCAGGCGGCCAACGTCAAGAACGGCCAGTCGATCCAGATTCAGCAGGCCGCCACGGCCAATCAGCTGAAAATCCTCACCGGGGGCGAGCCGCCAGCGTTGTATGACGCCTCGGGCACTTTCGCCAAACCCACCAAGCCGCGTACGCTCAGCCAGGCGTGAGCCATTCGATGTGCCTGCACTATCAACCCGCGAAACATGCTGGCAAAATGCTGGCTAGTCGTAGTCAAATTTTGTCTGGAGATTGAGAAAACGTGCCAAACGCCCTAAGCGCGGATGATAGTCCGCAGCCACCAAAGGTGCTGACCACGCCCCTGGAAATCTCCAGCAACCTGCGCCAGCTGCAAGAAAGCCACGATCCACTGATCATCACGTTCCACGAGCGCAGCCAGCGTTTCCAGAGCTACCTGATCAAGGTCGACCGCGAAACCGCAACGATTGCCCTGGACGAAATGATCCCGCGCGATGGCGAGCGTTTTCTGCTGGCGGGCGAACCGTTCAAGGTCGAAGGCTTCCACGAGGGCGTGCGCATCGCCTGGGAATGCACCGGTAAGCTGAACATTGAAGAGTCCGAGGGCGATCGCTTCTATACCGGCGAACTGCCGACCGAAGTCGTTTACCACCAGCGCCGCAACGCCTTTCGCGCAGCCCTCAAGCTGACCGATCTGGTCAGCGTCGAACTCGGCGGCGAAAAGCTCAAGGCGCCAATCAACGGCAAACTGCTGGATATTTCCGCCACCGGTTGCAAGCTGCGCTTTGAAGGCGACATCACCGACCGCCTGCAACTGGGCCAGGTCTATGACCGCATGATCGCCACCCCGCTGTTTGGCAATCAACCCATCTCGGTCGAACTGCGCTATCTGCACTTCGAAGAAAAGCTCAACATCACCTTCGCTGGTCTGCGTTTCCACAACATCAGCGGCCAGGCGGCGCGCAACGTCGAACGCTTCGTCTATCAGTTGCAGCGTGAAGCACGTCGGTTCGATAAAGACGATCTGTGATTCGTACAGGCAAATAGAAAGGGCAGCCCCTCGCGGGACTGCCCTTTTCTATTTCCATTGTCCAGTCCTGGCCTGGAGATCCCTGTGGCGAGGGGATTTATCCCCGATGGGTCGCGTAGCGCCCCCAAAACCTGCCGATGCGCAGTATCAGATACTTCGCATGCGTTGATTTTGCGACTGCTTCGCAGCCGGTCGGGGATAAATCCCCTCACCACAGTTAAAGCATCATTCTTTGAACAGCCTTACCCTCACCCGATTCAGGGTCTGGCCCCACTGATGTCCGGCGTCGGTTTATCGCCCTCATCAGCCGGATCAGCTTCCACCGCCGCTTCAGGCTGCACTTCGGGTTCCGGCTCCGGTTCTGGCGTAACCGTGGTCTGCATCTGCTCCTGCACCACCTGCTCATCCACTCGCGGATCGAGTGCTGCCACCAACGGCGAGCTGGACATGCTGTCCGGCATCGCAACGTGATGCAGCGGTGCGTCGTCGACCTGATGAAGATTGGTCACCGCTTTCGGGCGAATGCGCCACACCAGCACCAGCGCGAAGAAACTGAAAAACGCGTACAGGCTCTGACTGCCAAACAGCTTCATCAGCACACCTGCCAGCAGCGGGCCGATGCTCGCACCGACACCGTAGGTCACCAGCAGCATCGCCGTCAGCGACACCCGGCGATCGCCCTCGACGTGGTCGTTGGAAAACGCCACCGCCAGCGGGTACAGGCAGAACTGCACCAGCGAACACATGAACCCGACGACAAACAGAACTTCCAGCGGCACCTGCGGCAGGATCGCCAACGGCAACGCCGCCACCGCCAGGAACCCGGCAAAACAGCGAATCAGCAGCGCCCGGTCATAACGGTCGGACAACCAGCCCAACGGCCACTGCACCAGCAGCCCGGCAAAAATGCAGCTACCCATGAACAGACCGACCTGCTCGGTCGACAGCCCCTGCTGCGAGGCATACAGCGGTGCCAGACCGTAGAACGAGCCGATGATCAGACCGGCCCCCAGCACCGTGCTCAACGACTGCGGCACGCGCTTGATAAAGAAGCGCGGCTCCATCGGTGCCGGATGCAGTGGCGCCGGGTGAATTCGCCGGGTCAGCGCCACCGGCACCAGACACAGGGCAAAACACAGCGCGACCAGCATCAGCAGCTCCAGGCCGAGGCCCGGATGCATGACCAGAATCAACTGACCGAGCACCAGCCCCAGATACGAAGCGATCATGTAGCCGCTGAACACCAGCCCGCGCTGGTTGGCGTCGGCCTGCTCGTTGAGCCAGCTCTCGATCACCATGTATTGGCACATCATGCCCAGACCGACGATGGTCCGCAGCACCAGCCACGCCGGCAGCCAGTCGACCAGGCCATGCCCGAGCACCGCCGCGCCGACGATCCCGGCACACGCCGAATAAGCGCGAATGTGGCCGACCCGGGCAATCAAGCGGTGACCGATCTTGCCGCCCAGTACCAGGCCGAAATAGTTGGCCGCCATCAGCGCACCGACCCACAGTCCATCGACATGGTCAGCGGCCAGGCGCAATGCCAGGTAAGTAGATAGAAGGCCCGAGCCGATCAACATCATCAGCGAGGCGAAATACAGCGCTCGAAAGGATTTCCAGATTTGGCGCATCGGCGTTCCGAGCGGCTCCTTGCAGTGAGTATCGGACTATCAAGACGATAGCCCGACGGCGACAGTTAGTCAGGCCTGGGCTGCTAGAACACGCCGTTCCCAGGGAGTGATTTCATCAAAGAAGCTGGTCAACTCCATGGTCTTCGAAGCGATGTAGCCTTCGATGAACTCCTGTCCGAACAGTTCCCTGGCCAATTGGCTACGTTTCAGACGCTCGAGCGCGGCATGCAAGGTACACGGCAACGAAAGATTGTCCGGCACTTCGAATTCGCCCTGAATCGCCGCACTCGGCTCCAGCGCATGCTCGATGCCATGCAAGCCGGCGGCCAGGCTCGCGGCAATCGCCAGATACGGGTTGGCATCGGCGCCAGGCAAACGGTTTTCCACGCGTCGAGCCACCGGCGAACTGGCCGGAATCCGCAGCCCTGCAGCGCGGTTGTCATGGGACCAGCAGGCATTGTTCGGCGACGCATACGGGTGACACAGACGCTGATAGGAGTTTACGTTCGGCGCAAACAGTGCGGTGAAATCAGCCATGCCCGCCTGCTGCCCGCCGATGAAATGGCGGAACATTGCGGTCGGCTGGCCGTTCTCGTCGCTGAACACGTTGTTGCCAGTGGCGATCTCGACCAGGCTCTGGTGAATGTGCATCGAACTGCCCGGCGTGTGCGCCAGCGGCTTGGCCATGCACACTACGCTCAGACCATGCTTGAGCGCGACTTCCTTGAGCAGGTGTTTGAACAGGAAGGTCTGATCGGCGAGCAACAGCGGATCACCGTGCAGCAAGTTGATCTCGAACTGGCTGACGCCCATTTCATGCATGAAGGTATCGCGCGGCAGACCGAGGGCGGCCATGCATTTATAGACTTCGCTGAAGAATGGCCGCAGGCCATTGTTGGAACTGACACTGAACGCCGACTGCCCATCCTCGCGACGCCCGTCGAGGCCGACTGGCGGACGGAACGGCTGAGTCGGATCGGTGTTCGGTGCGAAGACGAAGAATTCCAGCTCGGTCGCCACTACCGGCGCCAGACCGCGTGCGGCGTAACGGGCGATGACTTTCTTGAGTTGGCCACGGGTCGACAGGTTGGAGCTTTCGCCGCTCAGTTCGTCGGCATCGCAGATGGCCAGGGCACGTGGCTCGTCGCTCCATGGCAGGGGATGGATCATGCTTGGCTCGGCCACCAGCGCGAGGTCGCCGTCATCGCTGCCGTAAAACCGCGCCGGCGGATAACCGCCCATGATGCATTGCAGCAGCACACCCCGCGCCATCTGCAAACGCCGCCCTTCGAGAAAACCCTCGGCGGTCATCACCTTGCCGCGCGGCACGCCGTTCAAATCCGGCGTGACACATTCAATCTCATCAATGCCGGTCAGTCGCTGTGCGAGTGAACGCTGGCCATCGGTTGTCATGACGCAATCCTTGTTATTGTGCGAGCCGCAAGCGGCGACCCGTACAAAATAGGCTCCGGCTGTTCGGAATATCAAGCAGCGTCAAACAAAAACCCGGGTCACGGCAGATAAAGGCTGAACACCCCGCCACCCAGTGCTCCGCCATTGCGAATTTCGGTGTGCCCGACCACGCCATTGCGCTGATGCAACGCAGCAATCCGGTTGGCGAAATACAGACCCAACCCGGTGCTGCCGCTGCCGTGATTGATGCCCTGCACGTAATCGGCCTGCCGCTCGAGCATCTCGGCCGGGTAACCGTCGCCGTCATCGTTGATGCTCAACACCAGTTGCCCAGCCTCGTCGCTCACGGTAATCAGCAGCGACTCGCGGGCATAACGAATCGCGTTGTTGATGCAGTTGCCCAATACCGACGCAACCAATTCGCGATCGAAGAAACCCAGCGGGCTCAGCGGATCAACTTCGTAGGTAGCAATGATCCCGCGACTGGCGAACACCTCTTGATGCGCGGCCAGTTGCGCCTCAATGAAATCATCCAGCTCGTGATACGCCGGTTGCAGCGGCAACTGGTTGACGCCGAGCTTGTACAGCCCGAGCAGTTGCACCAGCATGCCGTTGAGGTGGGCGAACTCGAAGTCGATCACACCCTGCTCCGCCCCACCGCGTTGCGCTTCGGGCAAGCGCGCCAGCCACTGGCTGTGGGCTTGCATCAGCATCGCCAGCGAGTTCTTCATGTCATGAACGGTGGAGGCGATCACCGTGGAGAAATCCAGCGCCTGCTCGTCTTGGTTCATTCGCCAAACGCCTTGCTTTTCAGCTTCTGATAACGCGCATAGCGCGCGTCGGTGTCGGGCATCAGGCCGACCATTTTCAGGCAGGCCCGACATTCTTCCAGCTCCGCCGACGGCACACTGGTGTCGGTGCCATGCAGCAGCGACTGGGCCATGTTCAGCGCGATACTGATGTTCTTCGGTTGCATCTTCAGCGCCTTGCGGAACACCTCGCGGGCCTCCACCAGATTGCCGGTCTTGTACACGCGCACGCCCTGACGGTTGAGGTCGGCGGCGGCGTTGCTCGAACTGAGGATAGTCGGATCGTCGGTGAGCTTGGCGATGTCTTTCATCACCGCCGGATCGTCACCGTAGATCTCCGCACAGCTCTTGAGCATCGAAGTGCCCGCCTCGGCCTGACCGAGCATCTGCAATTGCTTGGCGACCAGCAGCGCCGCTTCAGGGCTCATGAACTGTTCCATGCCGTCGAGGCGCATCAGTGCTTGTTCGGTGAGTTTGTCGGCGGTCTCGGCATCGTTGAGCAGCAGACTGGTGGCCTTCATCAGCCGCGCACGAATCTGCAGGCCGGGGTCAGACGGGTTCTCTTTGGCGACGGCGCTGAGCGTGGTGTTGATCTCCAGCCGCGTGCGCGTGTCGAGCCCGCGCTCACTGCCCTTGCTGATCAAGGCATGGGCCAGACCGAGATTGCTTTCCGGGTCCTTGAAACGCGACTGCGCGCCCTGCGCCACCGCCTGACGATAGGCCCGGGACGCGGTGTCGAAATCCTCGTTGGCCATCGCCAGTTTGCCGAGCAACGCCTGCCGGCGCACCGCCAGCGGCGACAAACGAATCGCCTCCTCCAGCACCCGCTGCGCGCCTTTGGTATCGCCCTCGGCGACCAGCACATCGGCCATGCCGTCGTACAGCGCCGGCATCATCGGGAACACTTTCAGCGCTTTTTCGTAGACATCTTTGGCCTGCGCCACTTGCCCACGCTTGAACAGCAACTTGCCCAGCCCGGCAAACGCCCACGGCAACGGCCGATCAGCAATGATGCTGTCGTAGAGGCGTTCAAGCGCTTCGTTCTGGTTCATGTCGCGCAGCGCATCGGCGCGATAACGCAGGCACAGCGGCGAATAACGGATGTCCTGCTTGCACAGCGCAATACAGGCATTGAGCACCTCGACCGGTTTACCGCGATCAAGGGCTTGCAGAATCGGTTTGAGCAACGTCTTGCGCTGCTCCAGACGCTCCAGGCGCTGCGCCAGGCCGGAGCGGTTGAACGGCTTGGTCAGGTAAGCATCCGGCTCATGCTCCAGCGCACTGAGCACCATCGCCTGACTGGTCTCGGCCGTGACCATGACAAACACCGCTTCATGGCTGATGAGCTTTTCCGACATCAAGTCTTCGAGCACCTGCTGGCCGTTCTTCTTGCCGTCGCCGAGATGGAAATCCTGCAGAATGAAATCGTAGGACTTCTGCGCACACATCTTCAGCGCTTGCTCGCCGGTATCGGCGGTATCCACATCCTTGACCCCCAGTTCGCGCAGCATCGAGCGGACGGAACTGCGGAAATCCGAGAAATCATCGACGATCAGAAAACTCTTTTGGTGATACGACAGCATCGAGGATTTCCAGGCAATTGAAGTAGGTGAACCGGGGGCGTTTTCACAGGCGCGCAGATGATAGCTGGAGGCCAAATGCTATCAAGCGATTTCGCGCGAGTCTGAGGTCGCCGAAGGAGTTATCGGCAAGGAGTGGGGTTCTCTGAAGTGGAGGGGTTCAAGATTCCTTGTGCAGCGATTACCCTGCGCGCCGGGTCATCTTTTCACTACAGGGTTTATCTCGTGTACATCAAAGGACGTTGCATCGTGTCCGCCTGTGCGCTGCTGTTTTTCCAGCAGGCAATGGCGGGAGGAATGGATTGTGCGAAAGCGGCGAGTGCCGTGGAGAAGGCTGTTTGTGCGGATAAAGGGTTGTATGAGCTGGATGCGCAGATGGGTGCTGCATACAGCAAACTCATGAAGTCAGCGCCAGATAAAACGGCCGAGCTTAAAGGCGCTCAGCGCCTTTGGCTAAAGACCCGCAATCAATGCGTTGAAAATGTCAGTTGCCTTAATCAGCGCTATCGCGAACGGCTCGAATCATTGCAAACGCAATGGATCGATACGCTGGCGTACTTGCCCGACGAGATAGACAGACAGGCGATGGTCGAGCTGCAGCAACGTATCGAGGCGGCGAGCAAGGTTGATCCCGAGTTTGCTCTGGAAAAGACTCTAGGTGCATTCACGGTAAGCCTTGATAAAACTTCGTTTGCCGGTGTTCCCGATGATGATGAGCAAACGCATTTTCCCGAAACGATCCCGAAAGGAGTGAGCCTGGATGAATGGAAGGCATTAAATGCGTCCAACATCACAGGTGCCTCTGAAATGGGTCAAACGACTTACACCCTTACCGATCTGGATGGCGATGGATTGCGCGACCTGATCGTTGAAACCTACTCAGGCGGCACCGGGTTGTTCTGGTACGCCGAAACCTGGCGCGGCACAGGAAGCAGGTTCACCAGACGAGGTGCCGAAGCTGCTACCGAACCCAACGCCGAGACCACCCTTTTCTACACCAATGATCGCGGCGCCAACCAAGCGGTCAACTGGATCAAGGTGCATGACAGAATTTACGCCGCCTATCGAGATGGCGCTTACGGTGTTGATAAGGTCTATCTGCTCAACCCCCTGCGGATCAATCATCAGGTCCCCACGATAACGGTGCAGTATGGTTATGAACTGAACGTGCCTCGCACTCAGGCGAATCAGGACAATCCGACAGCCTATGAACTGACCCCCACCGTACAAAAGGCACTCATTCTAGGTTTATCCAAGATAAGAAATACGGAGTCGAAGAACTCGGCCCCCATCTGCCCAATCCCCTCATCAGGCCCGGGGGACGATGACTATTACAGCTACGGCGCAAGTTATTACGCGATTGAACCCGTCGCCGATTTCCCGGTGATCATCGGCGACGACTGCTTTATCGCCAGACTGATCAATTGGTTTGGTAGCTACGATGAAAAAGTCGGGCTGTTTGCGCAACTGGCGTTGCGAAAGCCGGGATCAGAAGAGCAGGCACAAATCTATACGGTCAACGGGCGCCGCCACATAACTCAAGTAAGCATCTCAATAGGCAAAGCCGAGGGTGGCGCGGCAAACTAGACAGCAGCAATGAAAACGAAAAAGCCCCGCCAGATCATCCTGTGCGGGGCTTTTTTGCGAGCCTTGGCGAGGCTCTGAATGATGGTGTCCCAGGGCAGGTTCGAACTGCCAACCTTCCCCTTAGGAGGGGGATGCTCTATCCAATTGAGCTACTGAGACACTGAGTTATCGCGGCCGGACGCGGCGCGACGGACGGCGTGCATGTTAACGGCCAGCCCCTGATTTGTCATGTCGTCCGTGGGCTTTTTAAGTGTAGGCAGGCGCCTTGCAATACTGCGGGAACATTTACCGTGCAATTTGCACTACCTCAAAAAGCCATCATTGCAGATTGCAACCCTCTCCCTATGAAAAACCCTTGCAAATCCTTGTTTTTAAAGGACTTCACAGCGGTTAGACTGTTGGCACGACGGCTGCTTTGTCTGTTCTCACAACAGCACAAACGGAGTCCGCCCCATGAACAGCACTCTCCTGCTCGCAAACGCTATCGCACTGGCGGTTTTGGTTGGCTTTCATTTTGTTCCAGAGAGTGCTGAACCGGTGGCTCAGCGTATGCCGCATTATTTGCAGGTGCAGAAAGCGCCGCAGTTGGCGGTGCTGAGCGATCAGAGCGACTTCGCGGCGCAGCCAGTCAATGAGCCTGAGCAAGCACTGCCGACGCGCGACACCGAACGTCTGGTTTTTTGAAATATCTTCAGGAGTACAGCATGTCCAGATCAGCCGCAGGATTTCTGATCCTCGCCTTATTGAGTGGCGTTGTGCATTTTTCGCTGTTCGAGGAAACCTCACTCACCCTGCCCCTGATTGGCTGCGGCGTGTTTGCGGTGTTGTTTGTGCTGGCCCTGGTGGCCGGGCGCAGGATCAAGTTTGATCCGGTGCTGCGTTAAGACGGATCAAGCCCAGCAGTTGCTTGACGGCGTCCGCCAGGTCGCCCGAGTTGTCGATCAGATGCACGGGCAAGTCAGTTGCCCTTCTGTCCTTGAACAGCGCATTGCGCGCCAGTCTCGCATCGATCTGCTCAGGCGTCTCCCGCCCTCGTCTGAGCAGGCGTTCACGCAAGACCTCATCCTTGACCGTCAGCAGCACCGGCAGCAGCGTCGGATAGCGCTCAAGCGCCTGACGCAGGTTGGCGCGTGAGCCGTTCACCAGCACAGATCGTCCAGCGCGCAACCATTCGTCGATTTCTGCCGGGATACCATAAGCCAGCCCATTGGCCTGCCAGGACAGCGAGAAATCCCCGGCTTGCTGGCGTCGCTCGAACTCTTCGGGCGTCACGCCGATGGCATCCTCACCCACCGATTCCGCTGATCGGGTAATCACTCTGCGGATGATTTCGCATTTCAACTCACGCAAAGGCTCACGCGCGGCCTCGATCAGGCTGTCCTTGCCTGAACCGGAGGGTCCCATCAGATAAATAAGCCTGCCATCCATCCTGAAAACGCCCTCCAACGGGTGTTTGCCCTAGTAAATCGGCAAATTGCCACTATCCTGTACAGGTAAGGAACAAGGATTGAAAGCCGCATAGCATGCACGTTCTGACGTCTTCGGACATCAACAGATGTGCACCCGGAAGCGGTCATTGATGCGGACCAAGGCAAAGTTTTCAAACCAGTCCGCATTTCTGATAATTGGTGCTGGCATTACGCCTTTACCCAGCTCAATATTTGTCACAGAATTGACGCCAATGATCTGGCAATTTTGAGGCATGATGCGGGCCTCTTAACAATTCAGGTTGAACCATTTGGCGCGGATGCTTGTCCTACCACACATCCTGCGGCCAATCCCGAGAACCGCTCCCCTGAACTAACCGGTTAAATATATGCGCCCATTGAAACAGGCAATTTATTCCAGCCGTACGGCTGACAAGTTCGTCGTACGTCTGCCAGACGGGATGCGTGAACGCATTGCCGAGGTGGCTCGCAATCATCATCGCAGCATGAACTCCGAAATCATTGCGCGCCTTGAGCAGAGTCTTATTCAGGAAGGTGCACTGGGCGAAGAGTTGAGCATGCGCCTGGACAGCCCGGAGCTTTCGCTGCATGAGCGTGAGCTGCTGCAACGCTTCCGTCAGCTGTCGCACCGTCAACAGAACGCACTGGTGTCGCTGATCGCTCACGACGCCGAGATGGCCGCAGACGCGTCCTGAGTTGCGCCGAACATCTCAAGCCAGCCTAAGTGCTGGCTTTTTTTTACCCGGATTTTAATCACGACAATCCAAGGCAGACTTTGTGGTGAGGGGATTTATCCCCGACGGACTGCGCAGCAGGCCCTCTTCCGGGGTCGCTGCGCAACCCATCGGGGATAAATCCCCTCACTACAGATAACTACACAGGCACAAAAAAGCCCGCCATTTCGGCGGGCTTTTGTATGGCAGCGAATCAGAGCAGGAAGATCGTCGCCAACCCCAGAAAGATGAAGAAGCCACCGCTGTCGGTCATGGCCGTGATCATCACGCTGGCGCCCATCGCCGGGTCTCGGCCCATCTTGGCCAGCGTCATCGGGATCAACACCCCCATCAGCGCCGCGAGCAGCAGGTTGAGAGTCATCGCCGCCGTCATCACCACACCCAGCGACCAGCTGCCGTAAAGCAGGTAGGCGACCACACCGATCACCCCACCCCAGACCAGACCATTGATCAACGCCACCGCCAGCTCCTTGCGCATCAGACGCGAGGTGTTGCCGGTGCTGACCTGGTCGAGCGCCATGGCACGCACGATCATGGTGATCGTCTGGTTACCGGAGTTACCGCCGATACCCGCCACGATCGGCATCAGCGCCGCCAGCGCCACCAGCTTCTCGATCGAACCTTCGAACAGACCGATCACCCGCGACGCGACAAAGGCAGTGATGAGGTTGATCGCCAGCCACGCCCAACGGTTACGCAGGGATTTCCAGACGGAGGCGAAGATGTCTTCCTCTTCGCGCAGACCCGCCATGTTGAGGACTTCGCTTTCACTCTCTTCACGAATCAGGTCGACCATTTCGTCGATGGTCAGACGGCCGATCAGCTTGCCGTTCTTGTCGACCACCGGGGCCGAGATCAAGTCGTAACGCTCGAACGCCTGAGCCGCGTCATAGGCGTCTTCGTCCGGATGAAAACTCACCGGATCGCTGGCCATGACTTCAGAAACCTGTTTCTCCGGATCGTTGACCAGCAGACGCTTGATCGGCAGCACGCCCTTGAGCACGCCGTCGTAATCGACCACGAACAGTTTGTCGGTGTGGCCCGGCAGCTCTTTGAGCCGACGCAGGTAGCGCAGAACCACTTCGAGGCTGACATCCTCACGGATGGTCACCATCTCGAAGTCCATCAGCGCACCGACCTGCTCCTCGTCATAGGACAGGGCCGAACGCACGCGCTCGCGTTGTTGCTGGTCGAGCGTCTCCATCAGCTCATGGACGACGTCTCGCGGCAGCTCGGAGGCCAGGTCAGCAAGTTCGTCGGCGTCCATGTCCTTGGCCGCAGCCAGGAGCTCGTGATCGTCCATGTCGGCGATCAGCGTTTCACGAACGGAATCGGATACTTCGAGAAGAATGTCGCCGTCGCGATCAGCCTTGACCAGTTGCCAGAGCGTCAGACGGTCGTCCAGCGGCAAGGCTTCAAGGATGTAGGCAACGTCGGCGGAGTGCAGATCATCGAGTTTGCGTTGCAGCTCGACGAGGTTCTGCCGGTGAACCAGGTTCTCGACCCGGTCGTGGTGCGCGCCTTCCTGGCGATGAGTCAGGTCTTCGACGACCTTCTGGCGCTGCAGCAGCTCAACGACCTGAGCCAGGCGATCCTGCAGGCTTTCCTGGGTTTTCTTTACTTCGATTTCGGACATAGGCGAACTCCACTCCCAGCAGCGGGGCACGCCGGAAGGATCAATCAGTCAATTCATGATTGGTGAAACGGGCTACTGAGTAACTACTGGGTAAGTCCATGGAGGTTTTCCATAAGCCCCGGCGGGGCTGACGGGCGCAATGATACACCGCCTGACGGTTTTAAACGTTAAAAAATCTCGGCCGAAACAAGCGCTTGCGAAACAAACCTGAGCGCTGTCCTGATCCTTGCAAATGCGACGACTCATTCTGAAAAGAAAACACACCGGCGCTCAAAAATGTAGCGGCTACCCTTGAGCGTAGACCGTCAAGGAGGACGTCGAATGCGCTCTGCAACATCCAGTTTTTTACTCATCACCCTGCTCTGCCCGCCGCCCGCCGGGGCCACCACCAGCCTTCACCGCTGCGAGGCAGCCGACGGCGGCATCACCTTCACCAGTCTGAGTTGCGCGAACGACGAGCAGCGCTCGGTACAGCACGTTCACCCCTACTCGCCCGGATCCGTCGTACCGATCATGCCGGAACACAACCATGAGGAAATATCCGGTATGACAATCAGGGGACGTGAACCGGGCATCGTTGGCCGCCTGGAGGACAAATGCGGCAACCTGATCGATGCCAGGCAGCGCCGCGCAGCAATCATCAATCAACGAGTGATTGCCGGCATGAGCCAACAGGATGTCGAGAGCGCGCTCGGCAAACCGGACAAGGTGAATATTCGAACGTCGACGACGAGCTATCGCTATGACCTGAAAAGAGGCCGCAGTGCTCAAGTCGATTTTGACGAGAAGGGATGCGTGAAAGGAAAAGCCAAATCGCAGGCAACAAAAAGCCCGCGTTAAACGCGGGCTTCTTGAATATGGTGCACTCGACAGGATTCGAACCTGTGACCGCTCGGTTCGTAGCCGAGTACTCTATCCAGCTGAGCTACGAGTGCATTTGTGTTTTTAAACCAGACCACAACTGGCTGAAGCCGAGTTCTTTATATCGCTATAAACAACTCTTAAATGGTGCACTCGACAGGATTCGAACCTGTGACCGCTCGGTTCGTAGCCGAGTACTCTATCCAGCTGAGCTACGAGTGCATTTGTTGCGCCGCATTATAGCCCGTCTAATCTCTATTCCAACCACTTTTTCTAATAAATTCAACAACTTACAGAAAAAGCCAGATTACAACGTACTAAGCAAATAATGGCGGAGAACGGGGGATTCGAACCCCCGACACCCTTTTGAGGTGTACTCCCTTAGCAGGGGAGCGCCTTCGGCCACTCGGCCAGCTCTCCGCAACACGGGGCGTATATTAACCACCTTCTTCCCCGTTTGCAAACATAAAAATCGATAAAAATTAATGGCTTGGTTCTTCGTCCTTCTCTTTCTTTATACGCAGGTAAATTTCCTCACGGTGCACGGCAACCTCTTTCGGGGCGTTGACGCCGATGCGCACTTGATTTCCTTTGACGCCGAGCACGGTCACGGTGATTTCGCCATCACCGATAATCAGGCTTTCTGCGCACCGACGAGTCAGAATCAGCATACCTTTCTCCTCACGCATTTCATTTCAGGGACAACAGTCTGCAAAAAAAAGGCACCCGACCTACAACCGGAGCGATCGTAGCCCTACATGCCTGAGTATTGACCAGCGCGAGCAAAAGAACAGTTCAGGGCTCGCGCCATTCAAAAAATAAAGGGCGCGGTCAGACCGCGCCCTTCAGGTGACCGGATTTACTCGCCCTGACGGGCCGGCGCATCCAGTTCGAAAGCCGTGTGCAGGGCGCGCACGGCCAGCTCCAGATACTTCTCTTCGATCACCACGGAAACCTTGATTTCCGACGTCGAGATCATCTGGATGTTGATGCTTTCCTTGGCCAGGGATTCGAACATGCGGCTGGCCACGCCTGCGTGGGAACGCATGCCGACGCCGACGATCGAGACCTTGGCAATCTTGGTGTCGCCCACCACTTCCCGGGCACCGATCTCGCGAGCGGTGTTTTCCAGCACGGTCTGTGCGGCCTGGTAGTCGTTGCGGTGCACGGTGAAGGTGAAGTCGGTGGTGTTATCGTGCGCAACGTTCTGCACGATCATGTCGACTTCGATGTTCGCGGCACTGATCGGGCCGAGAATCTTGAACGCCACGCCCGGGGTGTCTGGCACGCCACGGATGGTCAGCTTGGCTTCATCGCGGTTGAAAGCGATGCCGGAAATGATCGGCTGTTCCATGGTTTCCTCTTCATCAATAGTAATGAGGGTGCCCGGACCCTCCTTGAAGCTGTGCAGTACGCGCAGCGGAACGTTGTACTTGCCGGCGAATTCCACCGCACGGATCTGCAGCACCTTGGAACCGAGGCTGGCCATTTCCAGCATCTCTTCGAAGGTGATCTTGTCCAGACGCTGAGCGACCGGCACCACACGCGGGTCAGTGGTGTAGACACCATCGACGTCGGTGTAGATCTGGCACTCGTCAGCCTTCAAGGCAGCCGCCAGTGCCACACCTGTGGTGTCGGAACCGCCACGGCCGAGGGTGGTAATGTTGCCGTGCTCGTCGACGCCCTGGAAACCGGCGACAACCACCACGCGACCTGCTTTCAGATCACCGCGAATCTTCTGGTCATCAATCTGCAAGATACGCGCTTTATTGTGCGCACTGTCCGTCAGGATCCGCACCTGATTACCGGTGTACGACACCGCCGGCACACCGCGCTTGATCAGCGCCATGGCCAACAGGGCAATCGTCACCTGCTCACCGGTGGAAACGATCACGTCCAGTTCACGCGGAACCGGTTGCACGTCGCCACTGATTTGCTTGGCCAGATCGATCAGACGGTTGGTTTCGCCGCTCATTGCAGACAGCACAACCACCAGGTCATCGCCGGCATCGCGGAATTTCTTAACCTTGTCGGCGACCTGCTCGATTCTCTCGACAGTGCCGACCGAGGTGCCTCCAAATTTCTGTACGATCAAAGCCATTTCAAAGCCGCCTCTGCCCATGAAGGGCGCCCAATAATCACTCGAACAGCCGCCGGGCCCGCCACTAGACTGCGGGCCCGACGGGCCGTCTTATAAACCCTGCTCGACGAATGGAACGGTCAGCGCCAGTGCGCCATCCAGTGCGCCGGCGTCAACACCGCCGCCCTGCGCCATGTCCGGACGACCACCGCCCTTCCCGCCCACTGCCGCAGCAGCCTGTTTCATCAAATCACCGGCTTTGAGTTGGCCAGTCAGGTCCTTGGTTACGCCTGCAACCAGTACGACCTTTTCCTCATGGACACTGCCGAGCAGGATCACTGCGCGGCCGAGTTTGTTTTTCAGCTGATCGACCAGCGCCAGCAGCGCCTTGCCATCCTGACCATCCAGACGTGCGGCCAGAACCTTCACGCCCTTGACGTCGAGTGCCGAGTTCGACAGATCGTCGCCCGCGGCGCTGGCAGCCTTGGCCTGCAACTGCTCGAGTTGCTTTTCCAGCGCGCGGTTGCGCTCCAGCACGGCCGACAGCTTGTCGATCAGATTGTCGCGGCTGCCCTTGACCAGGTTGGCCGCTTCCTTGAGTTGTTCTTCTGCAGCGTTCAAGTAGGCCAGTGCCGCAGCACCGGTGACTGCCTCGATACGACGCACACCCGATGCCACACCGCCTTCGCTGATGATCTTCAGCAGGCCGATGTCGCCGGTACGGTTGGCGTGGATACCGCCACACAGCTCGACGGAGAAATCGCCGCCCATGCTCAGCACGCGCACGTTGTCGCCGTACTTCTCGCCGAACAGCGCCATCGCGCCTTTCTGCTTGGCGGTTTCGATGTCGGTTTCTTCAGTTTCAACTGCGGAGTTCTTGCGGATCTCGGCGTTGACGATGTCTTCCAGCGCTTTGATCTGCTCCGGCTTGATCGCTTCAAAGTGGCTGAAGTCGAAGCGCAGACGCTGGCTATCCACCAACGAACCCTTCTGCTGAACGTGCTCGCCCAGTACCTGACGCAGCGCAGCGTGCAGCAAGTGGGTGGCCGAGTGATTCAGCGAAGTCGCGTGACGCACCTCGGCATCGACATGGGTTTCCACTGGCGCGCCGATGGTCAGACTGCCGGAATCCAGAACACCGTGGTGCAAGAATGCGCCGCCGGTCTTGGTGGTGTCACGGACGTCGAAACGTGCGTTACCGGCCTGGAGGAAACCGCAGTCGCCAATCTGGCCGCCGGACTCAGCGTAGAACGGCGTCTGGTTCAGCACGATCACCGCCTCTTCGCCTTCACTCAAGACGTCGACCGACTGGCCATCTTTATAGATAGCGACGATTTTTGCCGAACCGCTGGTGTCTTTGTAACCGGTGAACTCGGTGGCCACATCAACCTTGACCAGGGTGTTGTAGTCCAGACCGAACGAGCTGGCGGAACGCGCACGAACACGCTGGGCTTCCATTTCACGCTCGAAGCCGACTTCGTCGACGGTCAGGCCGCGCTCGCGAGCGATGTCGGCCGTCAGGTCCATCGGGAAACCGTAGGTGTCGTAGAGTTTGAACACCACGTCGCCTGGCACCACGGTGCCTTTGAGTTCCAGCAGATCCTGTTCGAGAATCTTCAAGCCGTGCTCCAGGGTCTTGGAGAACTGCTCTTCTTCAGCCTTGAGTACGCGCTCGATGTTGCTCTGCTGCTTCTTCAGTTCCGGGAAGGCTTCGCCCATCTCGGCGACCAGTGCAGCGACGATCTTGTAGAAGAAGCTGCCGGTGGCGCCCAGCTTGTTGCCGTGACGGCAGGCGCGACGAATGATCCGGCGCAGCACGTAGCCGCGGCCTTCGTTGGACGGCAGCACGCCGTCGGCGATCAGGAAACCGCACGAACGAATGTGGTCGGACACCACTTTCAGCGACGACTGATCGCCATTTTCGCAGCCGATGGCTTCAGCCGAGGCCTTCAGCAGGTTCTTGAACAGGTCGATGTCGTAGTTGGAATTGACGTGCTGCATCACCGCACTGATCCGCTCCAGGCCCATGCCGGTGTCGACCGACGGCGCTGGCAACGGATGCAACACACCATCGGCGGTGCGGTTGAACTGCATGAACACGTTGTTCCAGATCTCGATGTAACGGTCGCCGTCTTCTTCCGGCGAACCCGGTGGGCCGCCCCAGATGTGGTCGCCGTGATCGTAGAAAATCTCGGTGCATGGGCCGCACGGGCCGGTATCGCCCATGGTCCAGAAGTTGTCGGAGGCGTAAGGCGCGCCTTTGTTGTCGCCGATGCGGATCATGCGCTCGACCGGCACGCCGATCTGCTTGGTCCAGATGTCATACGCTTCGTCATCGGAGGCGTAGACGGTGACCCAGAGTTTTTCCTTCGGCAGTTTCAGGACGCCGGTCAGGAAGGTCCAGGCGAAGGTAATCGCGTCGTGCTTGAAATAATCACCGAAGCTGAAGTTACCGAGCATTTCGAAGAAGGTGTGGTGACGAGCGGTATAACCGACGTTTTCCAGGTCGCTGTTCTTGCCACCGGCACGCACGCACTTCTGGCTGCTGGTTGCGCGGGTGTACGCGCGCTTTTCCTGGCCCAGGAAGCAGTCCTTGAACTGGTTCATCCCCGCGTTGGTGAACAGCAGGGTTGGGTCGTTGCCCGGAATCAAAGAGCTGGAGGCTACACGGGTGTGGCCTTGCTCTTCGAAGAAGCGAAGGAAGGCTTCACGGATTTCTGCGCTTTTCATTAGGTTCTTCCACGGAGGCTGCGGCCAAAGGCCTGTACGAAACGTCAACAGACGAAACGACGGCAAAGGGCCGCATTATATCGGCCCTTCGCGCGGGGTACAGCGTGTTTATACGATAGTAACGGTCAATTGGACGGCTAACGCTGTCACTTGCGCGAAAACTCGACGAATGTCGCGATCACTTGCTCGATTTGCGAGCGACTGACGTCCATGTGCGTGACCATGCGCAAGCGCGCGGCGGCGCTCAACTTGATCCCGCGTTCGGCGGCAAACACCTTGAGCGCTTCGGCCTGATCGCCCATTTGCACGTAGACCATGTTGGTCTGCACCGGCTCGACGCTGAACCCGGCCTCGCGCAAGCCTTCGGCCAAAAACTGTGCGTTGGCATGGTCATCCGCCAGGCGCTCGACGTGGTGATCCAGCGCATACAGCCCCGCCGCCGCGAGCAACCCGGCCTGACGCATGCCGCCGCCGACCATTTTGCGCAGACGCCGGGCCTTGCCGATCATCTGCTCAGTACCACACAGCACCGAACCGACCGGCGCGCCGAGGCCCTTGGACAGGCACACCGATACCGAATCGAAATGTTGCGTAATCTCGCGGGCATCCACCCCAAGCTTGACTGCCGCGTTGTACAGCCGCGCGCCGTCCAGATGCAGGGCCAGACCGTGCTCCCGCGTGAATTGGCGCGCGCGGGCCAGATACTCCAGCGGTAACACTTTGCCCTGCATGGTGTTTTCCAGCGCCAGCAGCCGGGTACGGGCGAAGTGAAAGTCATCGGGCTTGATCGCCGCTGCTACCTGATCCAGATCCAGCGAACCGTCGGCCTGCACTTCCAGCGGCTGCGGCTGGATCGAGCCGAGTACCGCCGCGCCACCCCCTTCGTACTTATAGGTGTGCGCCTGCTGGCCGACGATGTATTCGTCGCCACGTTCGCAGTGCGCCATCAGGCCCAGCAGATTGCTCATGGTGCCAGTCGGCACAAACAGCGCAGCGGCGAACCCCAGGCGACTTGCCAGTTCCGCCTCCAGACGATTGACCGTCGGATCTTCGCCGTACACATCGTCACCGGTGGCCGCCGCCGTCATCGCGTCGAGCATGGCAGGAGTCGGTTGGGTGACGGTGTCGCTGCGAAGATCGATAACGCTCATGAACCTGGCCTCTGGTCAGCAGGGGAAATCCCTTTTCGAAGGTGAATTACTGCGGTCATGGCGCCGATTAATCAACCCTTGAGTGAGAAAAAGCACATTACTTATTGAAAGGACGCAACCCAATGTGGGAGCGGGCTTGCTCGCGAAAGCGGTGTGTCAACCAATCAATTTGCTGACTGACACACCGCCTTCGTCGGAACGCCGCCCGGAGCAAGCCCGCTCCCACAGGTTCTGTGCAAGGCCGGAAAATATGTGATAAAAACGCTGCGCCGCCCGAGAAAGGGCGGCAAAAACGTTCTCAGGGCGGGGTGCAATTCCCCACCGGCGGTAATTGCGCGCAATGCGCATAGCCCGCGAGCGCTTGGCGACGAACACGGCAAAGGCTGTGATCGGCGGCAAGGTCAGCAGACCCGGTGTGATTCCGGGGCCGACGGTCATAGTCCGGATGAAGAGAGAACGGGATTGACACCAAAGGGCCGCCCGCGCGCTTGTGTGCTCGTGCGTACCCTTGAATCCCTTTCAATTCATAACGCCCTGTTTTTCACACAAACAGGAGTCAGAACATGCAACCCACCGCTATCGACAGCAAAAGCAAACACCCTCACGGCGAGCGCGTTGCGTTCATCCAGGCCTGCTGGCACAAGGAAATCGTCGACCAGAGCCGTAAGGGCTTCGTCGCCGAAATGCTGGTTCAGGGTTATCAGGAATCGGACATCGATTTCTTCGAAGTCGGCGGCGCCTTTGAAATGCCCCTGCACGCCAAGCTGCTGGCCAAAACCGGCCGTTATGCCGGCATCGTCGCGGCCGCTCTGGTGGTGGACGGCGGCATCTACCGTCACGAGTTCGTTGCCCAGTCAGTGGTCAGCGGCCTGATGCAGGTGCAGCTGGAAACCGAAGTGCCAGTGTTCTCGGTGTCCCTGACCCCGCATCACTTCCATGCCGGTGAAGAGCATCAGAAATTCTTCTTCGAGCATTTCGTGCACAAGGGTCAGGAAGCGGCGCGGACTTGCGCGGATACGCTGCAGAAGGTTCGTGCGTTGCGTCGCAGTGAGCCGCGTGCGGTCGCCGTCTGATAGACCATGAGTGAGGCTTTTGGTCTCACTCATTCCCCTGTGGGAGCGAGCTTGCTCGCGAAAGCGGACTGACAGCCAACTCAAATGTTGAATGCCAGATTGCATTCGCGAGCAAGCTCGCTCCCACAGGGTTATATATCAGACCGAAAATTGCGTCAGGCGAGATGTTCGTCGGTGGCCGGCACGATCAGGATGCCCGCACGCAAGCCGTTCTTGACCTTGGGATTAGGGAAGATGATCCGCGCACCCGCTTCCTCGATGACCCAGCGGGTATTGGCCAGATCTTCGGCCAGCACATAACCCACATCCAGTTCGGAAAAGTTTTCGATGTCCGCTGGCAGGTTCAGGCGGAACGCATCGCTGTGCTTGATGATTTCCCGGGCGACGCTGAACAACTGCAAACCATCCAGACCCTCTGCAGCCAGATCCGGCTCATTGCCTTCGATGATCTGCTTCAGACGCGTTTCCAGACGTGAAACATCCACCCCTTCGTTCTGCCCGAACGGCCGCGCCTTGCCCAGTTCGAGGGTGAAAGCCTCGGCACCGAGCTTGTCGTAGGTGTAGGAACTGAACACGATCGACGGCTTGTTCTGCAGCAGCACCGCTTCCATCCCGGCGGCGCGCAGACGCGCCAGTTCGCGGCGCGAATGCTGGCGACCTTCCTTCCACGGATACAGCGCGAACTGCTCGATCTTCGAACCACGAATCGCGGTGTGCAGGTCGTAGTGCAGGCGCTGCCGATCCGGCAGGCTGAAGAAGCTCGCCGCCAGCCGTTCCAGCTCGCAGGCGCGGATGGCTTCGGAACCGCTGGTTTGTTCATGCCGGCCGTTGAACAGCCGATTGACGTCCTGCTCGACGAAGCGCTCGCCCTTGCGGATCGCTTCGGGGTTGCCGAACAGGAACAGAATGCGTGCACGCGGCTTCAGATCGCCGCGAGCGATGTCATGCAGCAGCCGATCGAGCAACTCGATCGGCGCTGTTTCATTGCCGTGGATACCTGCCGACAGCAGCAGGTCCAGGCCATTGTCACGCGCTTCGGGTGGCCGGACTTCCAGCGCACCCTCGCTCAACCAGCGCATGCGCACGCCTTCGACAGTCAGTTGAGTCTTCTCCGCCGGTTCGCGGCCGGCGAGGGTCAGTTCAAGCAGTTTGCCGAGGGCGAGCATAGAGCGGTTTCCTTAGTGATCGTGGTTGCAATCCGGGCCGTGCACGTGGTCTTCGTCGTCGCCGACTTCAGCCGGTTCCATTTCCAGTTGCAGACTTACCAGATTAGTTGCCAATGGGCGCAGCAGCAGGTTGGCGTACTCTTCGTCACCTTCCTCGACGTCCACGCCGATCAGCAGTTGGCCACGGCCGTCCTGCTGGATCCACAGCTCTTTGCCTTGCCACATGACCGCGACGCGGGTGCACGAGGTTTGCAGTTGCGTGCCGTCGGTGTCTTCAAGGATCAGCTGCAGGGAATCGCTCATGTTTTTACTCTCTTGGGGAGACAAGCCGCGCGCCGCGTTCAGGCAACGCGCCGGCCATCAATTGATCTGGAATGGATAAACCGCGCCCAGTTTAAGGATTTGCGTCAGTTCATCCAGTGCCGTCCGGCATTCAAGCAGCAACTGCGGGTCCGCCAGATCGGTTTCGCTCAGGCGGTCGCGGTAGTGCTTTTCAACCCATGCGGTCAACGAACCGTACAACGGGGCCGTCATGATAACCCCTGGGTTGACGGCCGCCAGCTCGGTTTCGTTGAGCGCGACGCGCAGTCGCAGGCACGCCGGGCCACCGCCGTTCTGCATGCTCTGCTTGAGGTCGAAGACTTTGACTTCGCGGATCAGCCCGCCGGAGCTGGTCAGACCTTGCAGGTAGTTCCACACGCGCTCGTTGCCACGGCATTCTTCCGGCACGATCAGCAGCATCGAGCCATCAGGACGCGACAGCAACTGGCTGTTGAACAGGTAGGAGCGCACCGCATCGTCCACGGTGACCGCCGAACGCGGCACGCAGACCGACTGGAACTTGCCGCCGACCTTGGCCAGTTTGCCCTGCAACTCGGCCAGCATCTGTTCGGTGTCGAGGAACGCGTCCTCGTGATAGAACAGCACCTCGCCGTTACCCACCGCGATCACGTCGTTGTGGAATACGCCCTGGTCGATCACCGCCGGGTTCTGCTGCGCGTAAACCACGCCTTCGTCACGCAGACCGTGCAGACGCGCTACCGCTTGCGAGGCTTCCAGAGTCTGGCGCGCCGGGTACTTCTGTGGCGCCGGGTAGCGAGTGTCGAACGCACTGCGACCGAACACGAAGAACTCGACACCGGCCTCGCCGTACTCACGGCAGAAACGCGTGTGGTTGGCCGCGCCTTCGTCACCGAACTGCGCCACCGCCGGCAACGCGGCGTGGTGGGCGAAGTGTTGCTGATCGGCGAACATCGCACCGAGCACGCGGCTAGTGGTCGGGTGTTCGATGCTGCGGTGGTATTTGCAGTTGAGGTTGGCGGCGGTGAAATGCACGCGACCGTCAGCGGTGTCGGCACTCGGGCTGACAGTCGCAGCGTTGGCCACCCACATGCTCGATGCCGAGCAACTGGCGACCAGCAACGGCATGGCTTCCTTCGCTGCACGCTCGATCACTTGCGCGTCGGTGCCGCTGAAACCCAGACGGCGCAACGCGGCCACGTCCGGACGCTCCTGCGGCGCCAGCACGCCTTGCTGAAAGCCCATTTCCATCAGCGCTTTCATTTTCGCCAGACCTTGCAGCGCCGCTTCCTTCGGGTTCGAAGACTGCTGGCTGTTGCTCTGGGACGCGACGTTGCCGTAGGACAGACCACCGTAGTTATGGGTCGGCCCCACTAGACCGTCAAAATTGACTTCATAGGATTTCATCAGCGAGGCTCCACGAGAATCTGTTGTTATAGGCTTCAAGTAACAATTCAGTCAGACCGCGTCGCGGCTATCGCGAGCAGGCTCACTCCTACAGGTTTGGCGGTGTTCACACATGCTATGTTCGACACAAATCCTGTAGGAGTGAGCCTGCTCGCGATGGCCGTTACGCCATCTTCACGCCAGGCGTCAGGGCCGCAGGCAACACCAGGCTCGGTGTTTCCAGCGACGCCACCGGGTACGCGCAGTAATCCGCCGCGTAGTAGGCGCTGGCTCGATGGTTGCCCGAAGCCCCGACACCGCCGAACGGCGCGCTGCTCGCCGCACCGGTCAGCTGTTTGTTCCAGTTGACGATACCGGCGCGGCTTTCCAGCCAGAACTGCTGATAACGATCTTCGGAATCCGACAGCAAACCAGCCGCCAAGCCATAAGCGGTGTCGTTGGCCTCAGCGATCGCCGCAGCGAAATCGGCGTAGCGAATCACCTGCAGCAACGGGCCGAACAGTTCTTCGTCCGGGCGCTTGGCCACGGCGGTCACATCCAGAATGCCCGGAGTCAGCAACGCCGATTGCGCTTGCGGCTGAGTCATCGCCAGCAGCGACACCGCGCCATTGGCCAGCAGGTGTTGCTGGGCATCCATCAGCGCTTTCGCCGCGCCAAGGGAAATCACCGAGCCCATGAACGGCGCGGGTTGCTGATCGAACGCACCGACCTCGATGGTCGCGCTGACTTCCACCAGACGCTTGAGCAGGCTGTCGCCCCACGCGCCTTGCGGCACCAGCAGACGACGGGCGCAGGTGCAACGCTGACCGGCGGAGATGAACGCCGACTGAATGATCGTGTACACCGCCGCGTCCAGATCAGCCACCTGATCGACCACCAGCGGGTTGTTGCCACCCATTTCCAAAGCAAGAATCTTGTCCGGACGCCCGGCGAACTGCTGGTGCAGGTGATTGCCGGTGCGGCTCGAACCGGTGAAGAACAGTCCGTCGATGCCCGGGTTCGCCGCCAGCGCGATACCGGTTTCGCGAGCACCTTGCAGCAGGTTCAACACGCCGGCCGGAAGACCGGCTTCGATCCAGCACTTGACCGTCAGCTCGGCGACTTTCGGCGTCAGCTCGCTTGGCTTGAACAGCACGCTGTTACCGGCCAGCAGCGCCGGCACGATGTGCCCGTTCGGCAAATGACCCGGGAAGTTGTAAGGGCCGAACACCGCCACCACACCGTGTGGCTTGTGGCGCAGCACGGCGGTGGCGTCGCCCAGCGGGCCGCTCTTCTCGCCGGTGCGTTCGCGGTAGCTCTGCACCGAGATCGCGATCTTGTTGACCATGCTGGTGACTTCGGTCGCGGCCTCCCACAGGGGCTTGCCGGTTTCCTCACCGATGGTGCGGGCCAGTTCGTCGCTGTGGTTTTTCAGGGCGGCGGCGAAGGCTTCGAGCACGCTGATGCGCTCGTCCAGCGAACGCCGCGCCCAACCCGGAAAGGCCTGACGCGCTGCCTGCACGGCGGACTCGACCTGAGCGGCGGTAGCGCCCTCCCCCGACCACAGCACCTGCTGGGTCACCGGGTTCAGCGACTGAAAGGCTTCGCCCTGACCGGCGAGCCATTCACCTGCGATGTATAGCGAATTCATTATTTCGACTCCCGAGCAGCAGACAACGCCACGGCGCGCACTTGATCGCCGGCGTTGAGTTGAAGACGTTTGGCGGTCAGCGGATCGACCACCAGCGTGCCAGCGGCCAGACGGGCCGGGGCAGCGGTGATGCGGCAGTCTTCGCGCTTGCGGTTATGGATGATGAACGGCGTGGCGTCATCGCCCGGCGTACCGATCGCCAACACCAGCGCTTCGCTGTCGCGGACTGCGCGGATCTTGCTGGTTTCGCACTCGATGGCCGGGCCGGCGTCGAAGATATCGACGTAACCCTGATAGCTGAAACCTTCGCTCTTGAGCATCGCCAGCGCTGGCTCGGTGTCGGGGTGTACCTGACCGATGACGTTGCGCGCATCCGGCGACAGGAAGCAGGTGTACAGCGGGAATTTCGGCATCAGTTCGGCGATGAACGCCTTGTTGCCAACGCCGGTCAGGTAATCGGCCTGACTGAATTCCATCTTGAAGAAGTGCCGACCGAGGCTCTCCCAGAACGGCGAGCGTCCGGCTTCATCGGAGACGCCGCGCATCTCGGCGATGATCTTGTTGCCGAACAGCTCAGGGAACTCGGCGATGAACAGCATGCGCGCCTTGGACAGCATGCGGCCGTTCAGACCGGTGCGGTAATCGGCATGCAGGAACAGCGAGCACAGCTCGGAGTTGCCGGTCAGGTCGTTGGCGAGGAACAGCGTCGGAATCTCGCGATAGATGTTCAGCTCTTGCGAGGCGCTGACGGTCAGGCCGACGCGGAAGTTGTACCACGGCTCACGCAGACCGACCGCGCCGGCGATAGCGGAAATCCCCACCACGCGACCGTTGTCGTCTTCGAGCACGAACAGGTAGTCCGCATCGCCACGGCCGGCTTCGCCGCGAAAGGTCTTCTCGGCCCAGCCGACCCGATGGGTCAGGCGCTCTTCGTTGGCCGGCAAGGTGGTCAGGCCGGTGCCGGTGCTGCGGGCCAGGTCGATCAGCGCGGATAAATCGCTGCTGCGTACGGGACGAACAATCATGCTATCTCCTCAAACGGGCCGCCTTCGCCACCCGTGAAACTCGCTAAGGCGTTAAACCGCCACCAGGCGCACGCTGGCACCTTCACCGACGCCCAGGGCTTCGGCTGCTTCCAGATCCAGGGTCACCGGTTTGCCCGGCGCGTAATCGAGTTCCAGCAGCACCGCGCGGTAATCCTGCAACTGCGCGTTGGCCACCAGATACTGGCGCCCGGCGCCTTTGACCGGCTCGCCGATCTTCACCGGCACTACACGGCTCTGGGCGATCGAACGGATCCCCGAAACACGCGCATGCAGGGTCGGGCCACCGTCGAAAATGTCGATGTAGTGATCGGTCTCGAAGCCTTCGCGCATCAGGATGTCGAAAGTGATCTGCGCACGCGGGTGCACCTGGCCCATCGCTTCTTGAGCGGAATCCGGCAGCAGCGGCACGTAGATCGGGTAATGCGGCATCAGTTCGGCGAGGAACGTGCGGCTCTTCAGGCCACACAGGCGTTCGGCCTCGGCGTAGTTGAGGTCGAAGAAGTTGCGCCCGATCGCGTCCCAGAATGGCGAGTCACCGTTTTCGTCGCTGTAGCCGACGATCTCGGTCACCACCGAATCGGCGAAACGCTCCGGGTGGCTGGCGACGAACAGCAGGCGGCCACGGGAGTTGAGCTCGGCCCACGGCGACCCCACCAGCTCACGCTGCACGTAGAAACTGGTCAGCAAGCTGTTGCCGGTCAGGTCGTGGCATTGCGAAAGCACGTGGATCTTGTTGTGGATTTTCAGCTCGCGGGACGCGTGGACAAAGGTCTCGTTGCGGAAGCTGTAGAACGGCTCGGAGTAACCGGCCGAGGCAACGATGGCCGAGCAGCCGACCAGTTTGCCGGTGGCGGTGTCTTCGAGGACGAAAAAGTAGCTCTCCTCCCCGTTGAAACTCACTTCGGCAGCGAACGAGGCTTCGCTCGCGGCGATCTTGTCGCTCAGACGTTCCACGTCATCCGGCAAGGAAGTGACACCAATCGGACTGTCCGCAGCCAGACGCTGTACCTCGCCCAGATCAGCCATTTGCGCAGGGCGCATCACCAGCATGGTGTCACTCCTTTCTCTTATAAAAATTTACTGAAGAAATAGCCGGGCCTTGTAGGAGTGAGCCCTGTGGTGAGGGGATTTATCCCCGATGGGTTGCGCAGCAGCCCCAAGATTTTGGGGGCCGCTTCGCTGCCCATCGGGGATAAATCCCCTCACCACTAAGGCTGACTCCGACAGTTAAATCTGTCCGGTATCAAAAATTGGGTTCGACGCCCGAATCCTCAGGCGTCGAAGGGTCTATCAGGCTTGCGTCAGTGCTGCTGCCGCGCGTTCGAAGCGGTCTAGGCCGGCATCGATATCGGCGTCTTCCACCACCAGGCTCGGGGCGAAACGGATCACGTCCGGGCCGGCCTGCAGAATCATCAGGCCTTCTTTTTCAGCGGCGTTGAAGATGTCCTTGGCCTTGCCTTTCCAGGCATCGCTCAGCACGCAGCCGATCAACAGACCGAGGCCACGCACCTGAGTGAACAGGCCGTACTTCTCGCCGATCTGCTGCAGGCGGGTCTTGAACTTGTCGTGCTTGGCGTTGACGCCGCTCAGCACCTCGGGGGTGTTGATCACGTCGATCACTGCTTCGGCGACGGCGCACGCCAGCGGGTTACCACCGTAAGTGGTGCCGTGGGTGCCGACGACCAGATGTTTGGCCAGCGCTTCAGTGGTCAGCATCGCGGCGATCGGGAAACCACCGCCCAGGCTCTTGGCGCTGGTCAGGATGTCCGGGGTTACGCCGTAATGCTGATAGGCGAACAGGTGGCCGGTACGGCCCATGCCGGTTTGCACTTCGTCGAACACCAGCAGCGCGTTGTGCGCGTCGCACAGTTCACGGGCACCTTGCAGGTAAGCCAGTTCGGCCGGCAGTACACCGCCCTCGCCCTGGATAGGTTCGAGCACGACCGCACAGGTCTTGTCGGACACCGCCGCTTTCAGCGCGGCCAGATCGTTGTAAGGAACGTGGGTGATGCCGGTGATTTTCGGACCGAAACCGTCGGAGTACTTCGACTGGCCACCGACGTTAACGGTGAACAGGGTACGACCGTGGAAGCTGTTGAGCGCGGCGATGATCTCGTACTTCTCGCTGCCGAAACGGTCGAACGCCACGCGACGGGCCAGCTTGAACGCGGCCTCGTTGGCTTCGGCGCCCGAGTTGCAGAAGAACACGCGCTCGGCGAACGTGGCGTCGATCAGCTTGTGCGCCAGGCGCAGGGCCGGCTCATTGGTGAACACGTTAGACACGTGCCACAGCTTGTTCGCCTGCTCGGTCAAGGCACCGACCAGCGCCGGATGCGCGTGGCCCAATACGTTTACGGCAATCCCGCCGGCGAAGTCGATCAGCTCGCGACCGCTCTGGTCCCAGACGCGGGAACCGGCGCCACGCACCGGAATGAAAGCGGCAGGCGCGTAGTTGGGAACCATTACCTGGTCGAAATCGGCGCGTTGTACCGCAGCGTGCTCAACGGACATCGGAGTCTCCTGAAGAGGAACACCCGCCTGAAACTGGCGAGCGATGGGGGGATTGTAAGGACAGTTTTCAGCCCGGCCTTGCCGCCAAGCGACAACTTCTTATAGCGCAAACCCCGGATTTTCCCGGGTTTACGGCAATGCGACATATAGCGTCGCAAAGGCGCAGTTTAAACTGCACGCCGCCATTTGCGCAGACGTACCGGGGATCTTAATCAAGAGAGTTTTGTGGCGTGCGGTATATATGTACCGCACATCGAATCAACGGCCGGTGTTTGCTAGGGACCTTTCTCCAGGCAAACGGCCTCACCCCATGATTCAAGAAACCACACCCGCCCTCGCGACTCTGCCCGACCCACTGCTGCTACCCAGGCAGGACGCACACTATCAACCGCTGCTCCAGGCCATCCCGACATGGCTGATTCAGGCTGCGGCACACAAGCGCACGGCATTGAAACGGGCCAGTCCGCTGCTGCCCGCCAACCTCAAACAGGCATCACGCACCGAGCATGCAAAACTGCGCGCGCTTAATGCCTCGCACTGGACCGCACACAACCGCGTCGAACGAAGCCTTGCCCGGTTGCAGGACGCCAAAGCGTTCGCCGAACCGCTGCTGCGCGCCGAGATAGAAAACCGTTTTGGCCTCAAACTGGATGTCAGGCAGACCTTCCTGCGCCTGTACCTGCCCGACCATGTTCCGTGGCTGCGCATCAAATCCGGCGCCGCACGCACCTGGACTGTCTCGCTGCTGGACGCCGCGCTGCACAATTTTGAAAGCAGCGAGACCAGCGCTGACGCCTTTGAGTCCGCCTCGGGTTATGTCAGTCAGCCCTCACCTGACGGCCAGTTCAGCGTGTTGCCGAACATCACCAAGGCGATGCCGATCCCAGCCTTCACCCGCCTGTGTCGCGAGCTGGATATCGGCCGCCGCTACAACACTTATCTGCAAGACAATTTGGGCGTCAGCAATCCGCTGGTCGCAGCCGTGCTGCAACCGCAGGTTTGCACGAGTGACAAAGCCGCACTGGTCGCCGCCCTGCAAATGGCCTACATGCAAAAGCTGCTGGGGGCCGATATCCATCGCCTGATTCTCGGGCTGCTCGATGGCTTGCAGCATTTGCGCCTCAATCGTCAGGCGTGGCATTGCCATGCGCTGACGATGATGAAAGTCAGCCTCACCGGCATCGTACTGTTCGCGCCGAATCTTGAAGCTGCAAACGCAACAGCGAGAGTCGTGGTTTACATTCCCGATGACCCGCAACACCCAGTCAAGGAATACGCCAGTTCCGCTGCCTTCGCTGAGGAGCTGGCGCAACGCCTGCGCGATCCGGACTATCAGGTCTTCTTCAGCCGTTTTATCGACCACGCCGAGCGCGGCGCTTTCTTCGGTCAGTTGCGGGCCTTGCTCAGCCCCGTCACCTGGCAACCCGTACCGGCCGGCGATCCACGCCCCACCTGGCGCGAGCATCCGGCCGTGCGGCCTTTTATGCAGATCGTCGCGACCCCGATCCGGGGTGAGCTGTGGGTTTACCTCTACCAGCGCAAGCTCGACAAGATGCTCAACGATGCCCGCGTCATCGCCGTCTCGACGGCCATGGTCGATCGCAAGGCGCGCTGGGCACTCTGGGATTCCTTCACGGACATCGCACAGTCGTTGATCAACCTCGTCGCGTTTGTCGCCTTGCCATTCGTGCCATTTCTCGGCGAGCTGATGCTTGCCTACACGGCCTACCAACTGCTCGACGAGACGTTCGAAAGCATCGTCGACTGGGCCGAAGGACAACCCCGCGAAGCGTTCGCGCATTTGATCGGCGTCGTGGAGTCCATGGTGCAGGTCGGCACTTTCGCCGCCGGCGGCGCTATCGCCGTCAGCGAGTTTCGCGCGCTGTTGCCTGCCGATGTCGTCCAGTTCATCGACCGCTTCATTCCGGTGAAAACGGCCAATGGCAAGACCCGCTACTGGAAACCCGACCTGCGCCCTTACGAGTGGCCCGGCACGCTGCCCAAAGACATCCGAACCGATGCACTGGGCTTGCAAACCCACCAGGGCAAGAGCCTGCTGGCTCTGGAAGACAAGTTGTATGCCGTCAGCCTTGACCCCGAAACGGGCGCCCATCGCATCGATCATCCGACGCGCGCCGAGGCTTACAAACCCGCACTCAGGCACAACACCGCAGGCGCCTGGCAAACCGAAATTGACCAGCCACTGGCTTGGGATCGCGCCACCGTGCTGAGCCGCAGCAGTGCGCAGATGCAGCGCCTTCCCGCCGCTCTGCGGGAGCGCCTGCTGAATATCAGTGGCTGCGAGGAAAACACCCTGCGCCAGATGCACGTCGAGCGCGATCAATTGCCACCCTTACTCAGTGACACGCTGCAGCGCTGGCAGATCGATCAGGACATTCAATTGTTCATCGAGCAGATCGGCAGCCCGCATGCCGAGGATTACCTCAAGGCTGACCCGGCCACCCAACTGCAACTGCTTTTCGACAACGGCGACTGGCCTGCCGACCGAGGCCTGCAACTGATCGACCGTCAAGGCAGAACCCTGTGGCGCAGCCCCGTCGCCGATGTGCCCTTCATACAAATCGAGGGCTCACGACTGGACGATGGCGACCTGCTCAAGACCTGTCTGCAACGCCTGACAGAATCGCAACGAAGGCGGCTATTGAGCGAAGCCCTGCATACGCCCGCCCCCTCGGCCGAGGCCCGCGCAACTAGCCTGCGGCGCAGCGTCGCCGAGCTGGCAAAGCGCAAACGCCAAAGCCTGTTCGAGGATCGATATCGTCAGTTACAGCGCGGCGCCAGCCCGCTGGTACAGGTACTGATGGATGCCGAACCCGGCCTGCCGAAGGCGTTGGCGCAATCGATACTGGAAACGGCAAGTGATGCTGAATACCTGCAATTACAGCGTGGAACACTCTCCGCAAGACTGGTGGTTCTGACCCAGGAAACGGGTCTGCAAGTGCGCGCAACCCGAGCCTTTGAAGGGCTGGAGCTGCAAGCGACAGTCAATAATCTGGATACGGATCGGCTGGCCCTCCACTCGCTGCCACGCTTGCCGGGCTGGTCGCCGTCGATACGAATGGAGCTCAGGCACTACAGCCATAGCGGGCAACTGATCGACAGCCTCGGCGCGCAGGACGCGCTCATTCGCAAGGTGCTGGTACTGACCGAACAGGGCGACTATCAGCCGTTCGACGCTACCGGTGAGTCACTCAGCGCGCCGGGTTCACTGTATTCAAGCCTGCTGCATGCCCTGCCCGATGTAGAACGTTCGGCGCTGAACATCCACATCACGCAAGACCTGCCGCTCAAGCAGCTGATTCGTGACGACGCGCTCGACCGTCAAGCGTTGCTGAACCTGCTGTCGCAAAATCCGATTCGTAAACCCGCTTACGACCCCACCGTGATGCGCCTGCGTGGCGGTACCAGTGGCTATCGGCGCATGCCTACCAATACGCCGACGCTGCACGCCCATGCCCACTGGCTACTGCCGCACTTGCTGCCCGAGGAACTCAATGCATTCGTCGAGCGCCTGCAACGCCATCCGAACGGCCCGCGAACGGAGCTGAGCCGCTTGATCACTGAACGCAACCGCCTCGACGCGGTGCTGAGTCCGTGGACTGAGGGTATTCCCCTCGTTCATCCGCAGTCCGGCGCCCGCCTCACCACCGAGCAATATGCGATCCAGCGTCATCGCCGACGGCAGATGCGGGTCGACATCCTGGACTGCTGGAAGCAGCAGGTTTCCTTGCCGGAGAACACCGAGCAGACCATCGATCTGCGCCTGTCACAGTCAATCATCGGAGAGCTGCCACAACTTGAGGTGAACTTCAGTCACGTGGACTACCTGACCATCGAGGGGATCGGCAGCACTCAGGGTATACACGGTTTTCTGAACTGCTTCTCCGGCTTGCGTCGCCTAGCGCTGCGCAATTTCCAGCTGGGCAACCTGCCGGAGTCGATCAGCCGTTCGCCACAACTGCGCGAGCTGATTCTCAGCGACTGCAGCATCACCCTGACAGCCGAGAGCCAAACCACACTGGCGGCGTTGACTCAGCTGAGAACCCTGGACCTGTTCAGGAACCCGCTCGGACTCACCCCCAATGTCGAAAAAATGCCCCGACTCAATTACATCGATGTGTCGGAGACCGGCATTTCCGAACTGCCACCCGGCCTGCTCACGCGCCCGCTATTGCGCACTGCGCTGCTCAACGACAACCAGATCCGGTCGTTGTCTCCCGCCCTTTTCGAGCTGCCCAACAATGTTCCGGAAGGCTTCGATCTGAGTGGCAATCCGATTGCCAGCGCAGACCGGGAGCGCATCAAACGCCACTTCAACGACACCCGCCAGGACTTCGGCGTAATGGCCGAACAGGCTGATCTGCTGCGCGTACAGGCGCTGTACACACACATGGATCTGGAACAGGCCAGTGAATTTTTCTATCTGCTACCCGGCACCCTGGCCGAGGGTCGAATCGAACTTGCACGACTCGAGCGTGAATACAGCGACTTGAGTAGCAACCTCGCCCACTGGGCGACCGACCACCCGGCCCTGCACCCGATCAGTGGCGAGCCCTTCACGATTGAGCAAGTGCTGAATGAGCACGCCGCACGTCACGAATTCAAATCGCTCATTGAACAGTGCTGGCGCCGGGAAACCGAGCAAGACGAACCGGATCAGAACCTCCAGCCACTGCATGACTTGAACCTGGCGACGATCATCCGCGGCGACTTGCCCGTACTCAATGCCGATTTCAGCCATGTCACGCATCTGTACCTCAGAAGCCTGCCGGGTCAGACGTTTGGAATCGACAGGTTTGTCGAGACGTTTGCCAGCCTCAGAGGACTGACGATTTATCAATATCGGCTTGAACACATTCCGCCGGCGGTGTTTCGCATGGCCAAGCTGACCTATTTGTCGCTTTCACACTGCGAGCTGACGCTCACGCCGCAAAACGCCCTTGAGCTTGCGCAAATGGAGCGCCTCGATCACCTGGACTTGAGTGACAACCCGTTGGGCGAGACGCCGGATGTCAGCCAGATGACTAATCTGCAAACGCTGATGCTGGACAACAGCGGCATCACCAGCCTGCCGCCGGGCTTGCTGCAACTCGAACACCTGGAAATCGCCGACCTGAGCGACAACGCGATCACCCAGGTTCCCAGCGATATCCTGGAGTTGCCAGAAGAGCGTGCGGACAAATTCAGCCTGCGGAGCAATCCGCTCTCTGAGCTGAGCCTGCAACGGCTGATCGCCTACTTCAGAAAGCACCGCATCGATTTTGGCGTGGAAGCCGTCATCGAACGGGCGGAAATGGAGGTGTCCACGTCTGAAGATTCGGGGGTCGATGAGTGACGCTCAGCGGGTTCTGCCGGGGTGCGTCAACCGCGCTCCGGCGGCACTGACGACAGTTCGAACGGACTGCTGCTGCGCCGCTGGTTGCGATCTTCGCGCGGCGTGGCGCCGAAGAAGTTGCGATAGGCGCTGGAGAAATGCGGCCCCGAGGAGAAACCGCAGGACAGGCCGATCTGGATGATCGACTTGCTGGTTTGCATCAACATCTGCCGGGCCTTGTTCAGGCGCAGTTCCAAGTAGTACTGGCTCGGCACGCGGTTGAGGTATTGCTTGAAGATCCGCTCCAGCTGTCGACGGGACACGCACACGTGCTGGGCGATTTCGTCGGTGGTCAGCGGCTCTTCAATGTTAGCTTCCATCAGCAACACCGCCTGGGTGAGCTTCGGATGGCTGGAACCGAGGCGGTTCTGCAGTGGAATGCGCTGGCGTTCACCGCCCTCGCGGATGCGCTCGACCACCAGTTCTTCGGACACCGCACCGGCCAGTTCTGCCCCATGATCACGGGCCAGCACCGCCAGCAGCAGGTCGAGTACCGACATGCCGCCACACGCGGTCAGGCGATCACGATCCCAGTCGAACAGGTGACTGGTGGCGATGACTTTCGGGAAGCGCTCGGCGAAATCGTCCTGCCAGCGCCAGTGCACAGCCGCGCGATAACCGTCGAGCAGACCGAGCTGCGCCAACGGATAGACACCGGCCGACAGACCACCGATCACGCAACCGGCACGCACCAGTTGCTTGAGCGCGCTGCTGAGGGCCGGGGCCAGAGTGGTCGGTGGCTCGTCGGCGAGCAAAAAGAGTTTCTGGAAGTTTTCCAGCTTGCCGGTCCACGCCTCGCCGGGCAGTTGCCACGCCCCCTCGGCCGCAACGTCTGTCACGGTTTCGGCCTGGAGGAACGACAGTTCGTAAACCACCTCCGGATGCACCCGCTGAGCAACACGCAAGGCCTCCTCCGCCAGCGCCAGCGTCAAAGCTTTAGTGCTGGGCCAAATCAGGAAACCAATTCGATGGGCAGTCATGGGCGGGCAATCCGAAACGAAGAACGGTGATGAAGGCATGGGCCAATGCTAGCCCGTAATCGAAGCTGTCGCAGGTCCATTGTGGGAGCGGGCTTGCTCGCGAATGCGGTAGATCAGACACCAATGATGTCGACTGAAACACCGCTTTCGCGAGCAAGCCCGCTCCCACAGAGGGCCGAGCAAGTCTTCAGGTCGCGAAGCATGACCTAATCTGGTGCATAACGGCAGCGATTACTTGAGGCTACCTGAGAGGAACTGTTGCAAACGCTCCGATTGCGGATTGACCAGCACTTCGCGCGGGTTGCCGCTCTCTTCCACGACACCTTTGTGCAGGAACACCAACTGGTTCGACACTTCACGGGCGAAGCCCATTTCGTGCGTGACCACGACCATGGTGCGGCCTTCCTGAGCGAGGGCCTGCATGACTTTCAGCACGTCACCGACCAGCTCCGGGTCAAGCGCCGAAGTCGGTTCGTCGAACAGCATCACTTCCGGCTCCATCGCCAGCGCACGGGCAATTGCCACACGCTGCTGCTCGCCACCGGACATGTGACCCGGGAACGCGTCTTTGCGATGGGCCACGCCAACCTTGTTCAGGTAATGCTCGGCCTTCTCGCGCGCTTCAGCCTTGGACACGCCCAGTACGTGAACCGGCGCTTCCATGATGTTTTCCAACGCGGTCATGTGCGACCACAGATTGAAATGCTGGAACACCATCGACAGGCGCGAACGCATGCGCTGCAGCTGTTTCGGATCAGCGGCTTTCAGCGCGCCGTCCTTGTTCGCCACCAGTTTCAGCTCTTCGTTGTTGAGCAGGATCTTGCCCGCGTGCGGCTGCTCAAGCAGGTTGATGCAGCGCAGGAAAGTACTTTTGCCGGAGCCACTGGAGCCGATGATGCTGATCACATCGCCGGCTGCCGCTTTCAGGGACACGCCCTTGAGCACTTCGTGACTGCCATAGCGTTTATGCAGGTCTTGGACTTCAAGTTTGTACATGCGGTCGGTTCTCACAAAAACAGTCAGTCAGTCGTTGAGCAAGCGCCCGTGACGCAGCGCTTCGCGCCCCGCCACCTTGGCCAGCCAGAAACCGGGTTGGGCATAGCGCAGCCGTTCAATGGCAAACAGCACCCCGGACGTACCAGCACACACCGTGCTGACCCGATCGGACACAGGGTCGATCACTTCGAAAATCTCATCCCCGGCTTCAACCCACTCGCCGGGTTTACGCAGAAAACTCACCACACCCGGGTGCGGCGCCAACAGTAATTCAGTGCCTTCGAACGGCATGCCTTCGCACGCTTCGTTGGCCGGCTTCGGCCATTCGCCAGTGATCAGGCCCTGCTCGGCGAGGAACGCCAGAATGCCTTCAGCCCAGGCTTGCGCATCAACGCGGTCGGTATTGGCCTGACCGCCGAGCTCGACGGTGGTCGCCAGGCACGCCAGTGGGATCTGCGCGTCCGGAAACTGCCGCGACAGACGCAACCATGGCAACGAGCACGCTTCATCGAAGGAGCTGCCGCCGGAATCTTCCGCCAGCAAACCGACCTTCACATTCAGATGTGCGGCCAGGGAGCGCCACTGCGGCCAGTGCTGCGGCAGTGCATACATGTGCAGCGCGGCTTCGGCGTCGCAGTGCAAGTCAAGCACCACATCGGCAGTGCAGGCGTGGCTGAGCAAAACGCGCTGCATGCCTTGCAACTGGCTGCTCGCCTCGGGCAATGCCGCCAGATGATCCGCCATGGCCTGACGGATCAGGCGAATGTTGGCGTGCGGATCGTCACCAAGACGCTCGGCCAGCGTCGCCGCCACCGGCGCGCTCAGCTCGACGAAATCGCGGTTGAAATTCTTGCCGCTGCCCGCCTCGAAACGCCCCTGATGATTGCCTTGCAGCAATTGGCCGAGGCCCAGCGGGTTGGCGACCGGCACCAGCTCGATCACGCCGTTGAGCAGGCCTTGGGCTTCGAGTTCGCCGAGGCGCTTTTTCAGCTCCCAGGCGGTGCGCATGCCCGGCAGTTCGTCGGCGTGCAGGCTGGCCTGGATGTAAGCCTTGCGCTCGCCGCTGCCGAAGCGGAAGACCGAGATCTTGCGCTCGCTGCCCAGGTGGCTCCACGGCAATACGTGGTCGATGCGTTCCATATCAGTGCTTCCGCGGGGCCAGGTAGCTCAACCAGCGGCGCTCGGCCAGCTTGAACAGCTTCACCAGAATGAAGGTCAGGCACAGGTAGAACACGCCGGCGGTGATGTACGCCTCGAACGGCAGGTAGTACTGCGCGTTGACGGTACGGGCCGCGCCGGTGATGTCGATCAGGGTCACGATGGACGCCAGACTGGTGGTCTGCAGCATCATGATCACTTCGTTGCTGTACTGCGGCAGCGCCCGGCGCAGGGCCGATGGCAACAGGATGCGCTTGTACAGTTTGAAGCGCGACATGCCCATGGCCTTGGCGGCTTCGATCTCGCCGTTCGGCGTGGCCTTGAGGCTGCCGGCAATGATCTCGGCGGTGTAGGCGCTGGTGTTGATCGCGAACGCCAGGCACGCACAGAACGTCGCGCTGGACAGCCACGGCCACAAGAAGCTTTCACGTACTGCTTCGAACTGCGCCAGACCGTAGTAGATCAGGAACAGCTGCACCAGCATCGGCGTGCCGCGGATCACGTAGGTGTAGAGCCACGCGGCGCCGTTGACGATCGGGTTCTTGGAGACGCGCATCAGGCCCAGCGGCAGTGCCGCCAACAGACCGAACAACAGCGACAGCGCGAGCAGTTTGAGGGTGGTCAGCAGGCCGCCGAGGTACAGCGGCATGGCCTCCCAAATGACGTTGTAGTCGAAGATCATAGATCAGCCGCCCTTACGCCTACCGAGTAGCGCTTCTCAAGGTGACGCAGCGCCAGCAACGAGACACTGGTGATCACCAGGTACATCGCCGCCACTGCGAGGAAGAAGGTGAAAGGCTCGCGGGTGGCATCCGCCGCCTGCTTGGCCTTGAACATCATGTCTTGCAGACCGACCACCGAAATCAGCGCGGTGGCCTTGGTCAGCACCAGCCAGTTGTTGGTGAAGCCAGGAATCGCCAGGCGAATCATCTGCGGCACCATCACCCGGAAGAACACCTGAAAACTGCTCATGCCGTACGCCATGCCCGCTTCGGCCTGGCCCTTGGGGATCGCCATGAACGCGCCACGGAAGGTTTCCGAAAGGTACGCACCGAAGATGAAACCGAGGGTGCCGATACCGGCGGCCAGCGGGTTCAGGTCGATGTAGTCGTCATAGCCGAGCATCGGCGCGACGCGGTTGAGCAAGTCCTGACCGCCGTAGAAGATCAGCAGGATCAACACCAGGTCGGGAATCCCGCGGATCACCGTGGAATACAGATCGCCCAGCCACGCCAGCCAGCGAATCGGCGACAGGCGCAACGCGACCCCGATCAGCCCGAGAACGATGGCCAGGGCCATGGACGACAAGGCGAGCTGAAGCGTCAGCCATGCGCCATCGAGGATGACAGCCCCGTAGCCTTTCAACATGATTCAGGTCCTCGAAAGTTGGGATGAAAAAATGGCGCAAACCGCAGAGATCCTGTTGCTTGCGCCATTTCTGACTTGTCGCAGAGACGTGTTACTTGCCGTAGATATCGAAGGCGAAGTACTTGTCCTGGATAGCTTTGTATTTACCGTTTTCACGGATGGCCGCGATGGCCGCGTTGATCTTGTCTTTCAGCGCGTCACCCTTGCGCACCGCGATGCCTACGCCGTCGCCGAAGTATTTGACGTCGGTGAACTGCGGGCCAACGAAGGCGAAGCCTTTGCCGGAATCAGTGTTCAGGAAGCCGTCCTGCAGCAGGGTGGCGTCAGCCACGGTACCGTCGAGGCGACCAGCGGCCACGTCGAGGTAGATTTCGTTCTGCGAGCCGTATGGCTTGATCTCGGCACCCAGCGGGGCCAGGACTTCGCGGGCGAAACGCTCGTGGATCGAACCACGTTGTACACCGATGTTTTTGCCCTTGAGCTCAGACAGGTTGTCGCTGACAACGGTGCCCTGCTTCATGACCAGACGGGCCGGGGTGTTGTAGTACTTGTTGGTGAAGTCCACGGATTTCTTGCGGTCTTCAGTGATCGACATCGACGACAGGATCGCGTCGATCTTGCGCACTTTCAGTGCCGGGATCAGACCGTCGAACTCTTGCTCGACCCACTGGCACTTGACCTTCATTTCTTCACACAGGGCATTGCCGATGTCGTAGTCGAAACCAACGATGCTGCCATCCGGCGCTTTCGAAGCGAACGGAGGGTACGCCGCTTCGATACCGATCTTCAGAGGTTTTTCATCAGCGAAGGAATTCAGCGACAGCACGGACAGTGCCAGGGCGCCAAGCAGCACAAGTTTCTTCATCTTGGGACTCCATCGGTAAAGGGCAAAAACGGCAGAGTGAGCGACAGCCCAATATGCGAATGGGTGAATCGGGAAAGCGGCGCAGCATCGGTGGGAAATTTCCCATTGAAACCCTCGGAGGTTTCAACGTCAGCCACGATGAGCGAGTGATCGGCATTCTAACGACAGGCCCGAAGCCGATATTTCTTCAATGCGACAACTAATTACAGATGCACAGAGAAACCCGCTTGAGCGCATTGACAGCCTTGCAAATTCATGCAAGAGCGAAAGACAGTGAACCGATCTATGCTGCAAATTGCGGGCCTATTATTCGCAAACCCTTCTAATCCGGCAAGCGCAGCGTTGTGTCTTATTTTTCACCGGGGGGTTTAAGGCTCTAAAACGGGGCATTGCGTTTCCCTTCGCCCCGCGGCGGGGCGGGCGGTTACACATTTGGTTACTCGGGTAGGCATGGGTAACAGCGGGAAGGGGCTTACGCGGGAAATCGATAATTATTGGTTGGGTGGGTTTTCATTCCGACAGCGAAGTACACCGGTGTCTGACAGATGGCTATCGCGAGCAGGCTCACTCCTACAGTGATCGCGCTCCAATCAACTGTAGGAGTGAGCCTGCTCGCGATGAGGCCAGCAAAACCACCCCAAAACCTCCAGACACAAAAAAGCCCCACCCGGCAAACACCGGACAGGGCTTTTCAATGCATCAGACAGACTTAAGCCACATTCATCGTCTTGTGCGTATCAATCAAATGCTGCACCACACCCGGATCCGCCAGGGTCGAGATATCCCCCAACCCATCGTACTCAGCCGTAGCAATCTTGCGCAGAATCCGCCGCATGATCTTGCCCGAACGGGTCTTCGGCAGCCCCGGCGCCCACTGGATCACGTCCGGCGAAGCAATCGGGCCGATCTCTTTGCGCACCCAGTTCTTAAGTTCCAGACGCAGTTGCTCGCTCGGCTCTTCGCCATTTTTCAGGGTGACGTAGACATAAATGCCCTGCCCCTTGATGTCGTGCGGCACACCAACCACAGCCGCTTCGGCGACTTTCGGGTGGGCGACCATCGCGCTTTCGATCTCGGCGGTGCCCATGCGGTGGCCGGAGACGTTGAGCACGTCGTCGACACGCCCGGTGATCCAGTAGTAACCATCGGCATCACGCCGCGCACCGTCACCGGTGAAGTACATGCCCCGGAAGGTCTTGAAGTAGGTGTCGACGAAGCGGTCGTGATCGCCATACAACGTGCGCGCCTGACCCGGCCACGAATCGAGAATCACCAGATTGCCCTCGGCCTCGCCCTCGATGATGTTGCCGAGGTTGTCGACCAGCGCCGGCACCACACCGAAGAACGGACGTGCCGCCGAACCCGGCTTCAGCGCATGCGCCCCCGGCAGCGGGCTCATCATGTTGCCGCCGGTTTCGGTCTGCCACCAGGTATCGACGATCGGGCAACGGGACTTGCCGACATTCTTGTAGTACCAGTCCCAGGCTTCCGGGTTGATCGGCTCGCCCACCGAACCGAGCAGACGCAGGCTGCTGCCATCCGCGCCCTCAACGGCAGCGGTGCCGGACGCCATCATCGCGCGGATCGCGGTCGGCGCGGTGTAGAGGATGTTGACCTTGTGCTTGTCGACGATCTTCGCCACCCGGGTGATGTCCGGGTAGTTCGGCACGCCTTCGAACAGCAGCGTGGTCGCGCCATTGGCCAGCGGGCCGTAGACGATGTAGCTGTGGCCGGTGACCCAGCCGACGTCGGCGGTGCACCAGTAGATTTCGCCCGGACGGTAGTCGAAGACGCGCTCGTGGGTCATCGCCGCATACAGCAGATAACCGCCGGTGGTGTGCTGCACGCCCTTCGGCTTGCCGGTCGAGCCGGAGGTATAAAGGATGAACAGCGCTTCTTCGGCGCCCATCTCTTTTGGCGCGCAGACGGTGCCCGCCACTTTCATCAGGTCTTCGTACCAGATGTCGCGATGCTGGTTCCACTTGATGTCGCCACCGGTACGCTTGCACACGATGACTTTCTGGATGCTGCTGGTTTCCGGGTTGGTCAGCGCGTCGTCGACGTTGGCCTTCAGCGAGATCTTCTTGCCGGCACGGATGCCTTCGTCAGCGGTGATCACCACTTTCGATTTGCAGTCGATGATCCGCCCCGCCAGGGCTTCCGGCGAGAAACCACCGAACACCACCGAGTGAATCGCGCCGATCCGGGTACAGGCCAGCATGGCGACCACGGCTTCGGGGATCATCGGCATATAAATAGTCACCACGTCGCCGCGGTGCACGTCCTGACCACGCAGGGCGTTGGCCAGTTTGCACACTTGTTCGTGCAGTTCGCGGTAAGTGATGTTGCGGCTTTCGGAAGGATCGTCGCCTTCCCAGATGATTGCGATCTGATCGCCGCGCTCGGCCAGATGCCGGTCGAGGCAGTTGTAGGAAACGTTCAGGGTGCCGTCGGCGAACCATTTGATGTCGACATGGTGATCGTCGAAGGAAGTCTGCTTCACCGTGGTGAAAGGCTTGATCCAGTCGAGGCGCTTGGCTTGCTCGCGCCAGAAACCGTCAGGGTTGACGACCGACTGCTGGTACATGGCTTTGTAGGTCGCCTCGTCAGTCAGCGTATTGGCCAGAACCTCGGGACGAACGGGATACAGAGAAGCCGCACTCATCTTTCTTACCTCGGTGGAATAGTTGTTTTTGTATGACCCCGTTGTAGCCGGGCCGGGCCCATAGAACCATTCGACGATGGTAGTAACAAGCCCCTACAAAACATCCAGTTACCCCTGACGCAAGCCCAGCGCTGCTTGTTCCAATACCCCTCAACCCCTGTGGGAGCTGGCTTGCCAGCGATTCAGGCGACTCGGTTATTCAGGCAAAACACATCACCGGCAAACCTGGCCCCAGGCAATTTCGACCGATTGTTACCAAATCTGCCAAAAGTGTTTATCAAAACCCCACCTGTTTACCCCCACCCCTCCTCCCTAAAATCCACCTCGCCGACAAGGCAAACGCGATTAACAACGTTACAGCCCCCACGAAGGCCGTTAATCCAGCTCTCAAGTAATAACTGCAAATGATGAAGTTCCACACGCAACCCTAAAAAGGTTGCGTGACCCCACTCGACCTCAAAAAGGTAAATCTGAAATGAAAGCTTTATTGGTTCTGGCCCTCAGCAGTCTGTGCGCAACCGCCATGGCAGACGAGGTCCCGACTGATGTCGCACAGCAACAACCGGTGATCGAGGAATACACTTACTCCACTCACCTGGACATCGCCAAAATTGTATCGATGAGCGAAGTTCCGAATGTCTGCGAAGTGGTACCGGCCAAAATGGAGTACGACGACTCCAAGGGTCAGCGCCACATCCTGCGTTACAGCGTCATGGGCAACGGCTGCACCAATTGATGATTGAGACTGCACCGAATCAGACCGCTCAGCGCCTCATTTGAGGGTCGATTCCAGCCCGGCTTCGGTCGGGCTCAGTTGTGTCTGGAGTCGCTCAAAAGGGTTGCAAAACACAAGATATAGTGAAAAACCCGGTTTTTTGCTCATTTCTTGAGCAACCGAAGCCTCGCAAAAAAATTAATGAAAAAAAATTCTCGCCGGCCAATCCCAGCGAAAGCCCTGTAAACCCTCGCTCCGATCGAAATCACCCGGCCAATCGAACGCCCTGCGGTGTTTCGCCCTCCCCCACGCCCGTGTTTTTTTCCCTATAATGCCGCCCTAATCGGGTCAGCAATATTCCCTTACAGGGAGCAAAAGCCATTCTGAAGCCCCGCAGCAGCGTCAACGCTGATCTGCGCCCGTCAGAGGCTCTCGGAAACCCGTACAAAATTCTGTTTTATTGCCTGCCTTGGCTGCCGCAAAAAACGATTCCTTAAGATCCAACGCGGTCTGTACGACCGTGTGAACAACCAACCAATCAGGTTTCACACGGGGCGACAGGCCCTCACGCAGGAGACGACACGTCATGCTGAGCTGGGACGAATTCGACAAAGAAGACAGTGAAGTAGCAACCGTGAAAGGCGCCAACGCCGGCCACGCTACTGAAGCCAACATGGACCGCCTCGACAGCGCCGGCGGTGCAGCAGCGCTGGAAGCCCGCGCCGTGACCGCCGACGACTCGGCCGCCGTGGCCCGCGCCAAGGCCGCACTGGATTCCCTCGACGTCGCCGAAGGCCTCGCCGAACTCGAAGGCGCCTCCGCCCGTGTCGCCGTTGACGAAAAGCGCATGATCAACTGCCGCGCCGACCTCAACCAACTCGTACCCTTCAAGTACGACTGGGCCTGGCAGAAGTACCTGGACGGCTGCGCAAACCACTGGATGCCGCAAGAAGTCAACATGACCGCCGACATCGCCCTCTGGAAAAACCCGGAAGGCCTGACCGACGACGAGCGCCGCATCGTGATGCGCAACCTCGGCTTCTTCTCCACCGCCGACTCCCTGGTTGCCAACAACCTGGTCCTGGCCGTGTACCGCCTGATCACCAACCCGGAATGCCGCCAGTACATCCTGCGCCAGGCCTTCGAAGAGGCGATCCACACCCACGCCTACCAGTACTGCATCGAATCGCTGGCCATGGATGAAGGCGAGATCTTCAACATGTACCACGAGATCCCATCGGTCGCGAAAAAGGCAGCCTGGGGCCTGAAGTACACCCGCTCGATCTCCGATCCGAAGTTCGAAACCGGCACCCCGGACACCGACAAAGAACTGCTGCGCAACCTGATCGCCTACTACTGCGTTCTGGAAGGCATCTTCTTCTACTGCGGCTTCACCCAGATCCTCTCCATGGGCCGCCGCAACAAAATGACCGGCGTCGCCGAGCAGTTCCAATACATCCTGCGCGACGAATCCATGCACCTGAACTTCGGCATCGACGTGATCAACCAGATCAAAATCGAAAACCCACACCTGTGGGACGCCGAAATGAAGGAAGAAGCGACCCAGATGATCCTGCAGGGTACGCAGCTGGAAATCGAATACGCCCGCGACACCATGCCTCGCGGCGTACTGGGCATGAACGCGGCGATGATGGAGGACTACCTCAAGTTCATCGCTAACCGTCGTTTGTCGCAGATTGGTTTGAAGGAAGAGTACCCAGGGACCACTAACCCGTTCCCTTGGATGAGCGAGATTATGGACTTGAAGAAAGAGAAGAATTTCTTTGAGACGAGAGTTATTGAGTATCAGACTGGTGGGGCGTTGAGCTGGGATTGATTCCGCTGGAATTTTTCCTGTTACTGATCTGCACCATAGGAAAAGCCCCGTAAATCGGGGCTTTTTCTATGTCTAAACCAAGAAAATACTAGCTTGACTTTTAAGATTTATAACGCTATTAGAAATTTAAATAGAATTTTCTTAATTGCCTTTTGGCAACCTATCAATTTTTCGAGAAGTGACAGGAAGTGCTAGGAATCGATTTGTTCTGCGGTGCTGGTGGCATGTCCGTCGGCGCCGAAATGAGCGGCGTAAAGGTGAAATTCGCAGTCGAATCTGACCCGAATGCAGCAAAAACCTTTCGTGAAAACCATACTGAAACGTGTCTATTGCAGGCCAATGTAAAGGATATTCGCGCTAGAGAGCACATGGTTCTTAAAACTGAAGAACCAGTAGTTCTTTTCGGGGGGCCTCCATGCCAAGGCTTCTCAACATCTAATCAAAAAAATAGAAATGTTGAGAACCCGAACAACTGGCTTTTTCGAGAGTATTTGAGACTGGTTCAAGAAAGCAGGCCAGACTGGATAGTATTCGAAAACGTAAAGGGTCTGTTAGAAACAGAAAGCGGCTACTTTTTAGATGAGGTATTGAAAGGCTTTTCCAAAATAGGATACACCACAAGCACTTTCATACTTAACTCCGCAGATTATGGCGTGCCGCAGAAAAGAAATCGTTTATTCATAATCGGCTCTCTTCACGGAATCAATGTACCTCCCCCTCCAAAAACCGCAAAAAAGCATATTACAGTCAAAGATGCAATTGCAGATCTACCTCTGTTAAAAAATGGAGACAAGCGAGATCACTCCGAATATGCAATGAAAGCCAACACAGCATATGCCAAAAAAATTCGCGGAAGAAGCAAAGCCTGCTGGAATAATATCGTTACAAATAACGCACCATATATAATTGAACGGTATGAGCACATCCCGGAGGGCGGCAACTGGGAAAACATCCCCGTACACTTAATGGAAAATTATAAAGATGCATCCCGCTGCCACACAGGGATTTACAGACGACTGAAATCTGATGAACCTTCTGTAGTAATAGGTAATTTCAGAAAAAACATGCTGATACATCCTTGGGAAAATCGAGGTCTATCTGTCAGGGAAGCGGCTAGACTACAATCTTTCCCGGACTCGTTTAGATTTTATGGTTCTATCGGATTTCAACAGCAACAAGTAGGCAATGCAGTTCCCCCACTGCTCGCTAAAGCTGTGTTTGACATGATAATGAGTACAACAAAATGACTGAACTGAACACTATGCAGGCCTTAGAAGTGATTCTTAAGGAAAAATGCAAGGAAGCTACAAAATTTCCTAGAATGCATAATGATTACTTCATTCAATACTGTAGCTTTTTGAATAAATTACGTGTGGATATCTACCCACAAATTGATACCGGCCTTGGGGTAAATTCAAAAAACCCAGGATACTACACAGCCCATAATGCAGAACATTTCGATGAAGTTGTTCGATATGCTGGCGACCTATTAAATGCCAATATAGAAGACATCGCAAATTGGAAAATCCTGCAGCCCTACGAGTTATATATATTATTAGTAGCCATACGAATTCATGATGTCGGTAACATTCACGGGCGTGACGATCATGAGAAAAAATGCTTTCAGTTCTTACGTGAGCATAGCGAGTTACTAGGGGGAGATACTTCCGAACTAAAAATCATAGCGCGTATAGCAGAGGCACATGGCGGTAAAGTTAACGGTAGCCGCGACACTATTGGCACATTAAACACCAATGATTTGGTAGGAACAATTAGAATAAGGTCGCGCTTACTGGCTGCAATTGTTCGTTTTGCTGATGAGATTTGTGAAAACAGCGGAAGAGCGGCTAAGTATCTACTGAAACATGGCAACCTACCCGCACACAATTTAATTTATCACAAATACGCCGCCTCAATACTTGGCTCGGTTTACGGATCCGATGATAAAAGGGTTAACATTCAGTTTGTACTCACAACTGATGACGTATCGCAAAGTTGGGGATGCGAAGATCGAAAGCAAGAAGATGGATCCTTCATCAACTCAGTTTATTTAATAGACGAAATTTTAGATCGTCTTGAGAAAATGGATCGTGAAAGAAAATATTGCAACATCCATACCAGAGGAACTTACGCAGTAGAGTCGATACGCGCAAGTATAGAGATCGTAGACGCAAAAACTCACGAAACACTGGAAAAAATCCCTGTACCTGAATTAATGGACGAAGGGTACCCGGAGAACGTACATTCAAGCTTAAAAGTCCAACTTAAAGCTTATTGCGGTTCCGATTATGCTGCCAAGTACATTACAACCATCTCAGGAGAGAGCAATGGAAAGTAATATAATTTCAGAGCTAAAAGTTAATCCATTCTCTGTAAAGACTCCGGAAAATCTTAGCTCGGAAGAACTTGTCGACTTATTCGTTCCATATCCAGAATATGACAACCTTCAATTGAGCGGTCATCAATTTTTACACGGCCATAGGGGCAGTGGAAAAAGTATGATGCTAAAAATGATGACCCCGGGAGCTCAATGTCTCGCTAGAGGCTGCCCATTACAAGATCTTCCATTCTATGGCGCGTACCTTTCAATTAAAGCAACCGAAGTAAACTCAGCCGAATATTCAAGAATAGAAAGCGAGCCAAGTGGGTTTATTTTATCTGAACATGTTCTTGTAACAAAAATATTAAGCTCACTATTCGTCTCTATCTCCGCACATCATACATTCTTCAGCGCCAACTCTGAATTAAACACAAAGCTATCCAACTTTGCGTTATCCGTACTTTACAAGAGGTTAGAGTACGTTGGATGGGACGCAAAAAAACATATCGCGGAGAACAACACATCACTCTCTGCGATAATTGACATATTCGACTCTTTGCAAGCAGAAACTGTTGGCTATATAAAGCGCCGAGCATTCTCTAAAGACTACTTTCCTTACTCGGGGTCGTTACTCGGATTCCAGGATGTACTGCTCCCTGTAATTCGGGCTCTTCGGGATAACCAAATACTCCCAGATTGCCCTGTATTTTTTCTATTGGATGATGCTGACAACTTAACACTACAACAAACAAAAGTTTTAAATACATGGGTTTCTTATAGAAGCACGGATGTAGTATCTTTAAAAATATCTACTCAAATGGGATACAAAACATTCACAACATCGTCAGGAATTAAGATTGAAGCACCCCATGACTACTCAGAGATAAACTTCACTTCCGTATATACAGGCTCCCTAAAGGAAAACTATCCTAAGCTTGTAGAGCAGATAGTTAAAAAACGTTTGCGGCGTTTCGGATTTGGAGATGTAAATCCCACAGATTTTTTCCCTGTAGACATAGACCAAGAAAACGACATACGTGCTATCTCGGAGGAAATTAAGGAGCGGTGGACTAGTTCTACTACTGGCGGTTATCGCGCTGGCGATGACGCATACAGATTTGCTAGACCAGAATATATCAGGCGCCTTTCTGGAACCTCAAAGCAAGGCGCGCGATATAAATATGCCGGCTTTGAGCAATTGGTTCATATCTCCTCAGGAATAATAAGATTCTTTCTAGAGCCAGCTGCGAGAATGTTCGCAGACCAGATAAAGGCCAACAACGGCAAAACGATTAGCTTTATTTCTGCAATCATTCAAGACGATGAAATCCGGCAACAATCCGATGAACTTTTGATTTCAAAATTTGACGAAATAAAAGGAGATGCACAAAATGATCCCGACATCTCCAGCAACTTAGGAAACATCGAAAAGCTAAAAAATTTGATACAAGGCATAGGTTCACTTTTTCAAGCTCATATCATGGATGAACGAGCATCTCAACGCCGTGTCTTCTCCTTTGTAATCAGTGACCACCCTCCTAAAGATCTAGAAGAAATATTAAAAATGGGTGTGAAGTTCGGTTATCTATATGAAGATGCTACAGGCAATAAAACTGGAATGGGTAGAACCAAACTTTACGTACTATCCAGAAGATTGGCGCCGGCCTTCAGACTAGACCCAATGGGCTTCTCTAATTACCTATCACTAAAAAGCAGCTTTCTACTTGAAGTTTCCGAAAACCCAAGCAAGTTCGTTAATCGGTTACGCAAATATGGTCCGGAGAAGGTATTGATTGAATCGCCACAAATGTCTCTACTTGGAGAAATTGACCATGAGTAAAATCCCTCTTTCAGAGCTAAACAGCGAGCTTCTGAATAAGGACTTTGTTCTTTTCTTAGGTTTGGGATTCGACCAGAGAAGCTTGTGTGCGTTACAAAATATAGAGCCATCAACCCCACAAAAAACCATAGGACTGCTTAACCCTCCACGACCAGGAACACCTCAAACTAATTATGGAGAGGATTTCACTTCTTCTGCAGGTCCGAATTCAGAAATTTTAGGTGCAGAGTCAAAATCGCTAATAGAAACAATTGATTTGATTCAGGAAAAACTTGAAGAACCTGAAATAAAGGGCAAAGAAATTGTAGTAGACATTACTTCCCTCTCGCACGAAATGCTAGTTGCCTTTATGGGTTTACTCCAAAGTAAAAACCTATTAAAGGGTACAACCCTTTTGTACACAGGTGCGGACGACTACAGTTTCAACACCCCTAAAGACCAAAAATGGCTTAGTCATGGAGTTGTAGACATTCGCTCCATCCTTGGCTTTCCAGGGACAATGTTACCTTCGAAAAAACTTCACTTAATAGTTATGGTAGGTTTTGAAACTGAGCGTGCTACGGAAGTCATAAACAGATATGAGCCATCTAGACTGACAATTGCCTATGGGGCCAAGGATCATTCCGTAACCGAAGAGCATCACCTAACAAACATTGGTTTTGCTAATAATATTCTCAATAGCTTTCTGGAAAACTCCAGATCAGTAGATAGCTCTCAAAATTTAGAATTTTCGTGCACTGACCCTTTCTTCACCAAATCTTCCTTAGAGAACTACATAACCCAGTTCCCGAATGAGAATATAGTTATATGCCCTTTAAACACAAAAATATCTACAGTAGGGGCGGCTCTCGCCGCTCTGGAGATGCCAGACATTCAGATATGCTACGCTCAACCAGCCGAATATAATATTGCGGGGTACGCATCCCCTGGAAAAGAAATTACCATCATAAAATTGTGACAATTCTATCAATCGCAGCTCAGCTAACTTGGCAAACGAATGCATGTCAGCCCCCCCATCCGGGGGCTGCCGCTCACATCCACTTATAACCTAAGAAGCCAAAATTCAGACTGCATATCAACATATCACACCGAACAAATCCTTCTATTCCCGCAGTCTAACAAACAGAAAAATCTGACATAGCACTCGCCACCACCCTACATTGCTTTAAGCAAACTTTTCTATTTCTCTAAACATTGAAAAACTCTTAACTTTACAACGGACACCTAAGAAACACTCAACGTAGAAAGTTTGGCTAATTCCACGAACGCGAATAACGACCGAGGTAATTACCCTGCGCTGGGACTTTTTAGATCCTCCTACATTAGGGGCACGCCCTCAAAATTTTAAACGTAGAGATCATGGAGATGCCTAAATACACCCACTCCATACTCTCCGAATTGTGGAGGTTGACTATGTATCCTCAACTCGTCTACACCTCCCCGTTTGCCAAACAGAGTTCCAGCCTTTAATAAGACATAATGTTGCTCAGCGGAATTTAACGATTGCGATCTGAGTCGCCATGTCGACAAGCAAAAAGCCCCAATCTGATCGGTTTTTTTGTGGGAGGTAGGTAGAACTTTTTACGCCTACGTCACAGCGCTCAATCTCCTACAGCACTTACAGTCGCTTCCCATTGAAGCCTGCTGCGAGCACTACTAACCTCTATCGCAGGTGCCTAAGAAACGCCCAACGTAGAAAGCTTGGTCAGTGACACGGACGTGTAATTTGTCGGTGGCAACTGTTCTGCTCGTTGGGACTTCTTAAGTCCGCTCTACGTTGGGTTCAGGCCCTCCCAAAATCCATAACGTAGAGGTCATAGATATGTCTGATCCATACTCGGTAACCGTCTTCTCTCGCCACAATCTTTCTCTGCATGCCCTTCTATTAGAGAACCAGCCTTGGTTCTCCGCCCGCGATGTCGGCCGCTTGATGGGTTTCCATCTGAATGATCGGGTGGTCAACAAGCTAGATAGCGATCAGCGCCGCGTCATGTGGATTGAGTACTTTCGAGAACCAGAACAGCATCTGATGCTCAGTGAGTCTGGGGTGTACGCGCTGTTGGTCTATCACTACGTTCCGGGTAATCGGTTGTTGCGGGAATGGCTGACCAATGAGGTGGTGCCGACATTGCGCGATGCTGCAGATTCGGGAGATTCAAATCGGCCAATGTTGAGCTTATTGGATTGGCCGGAGATGTCATTGAGTTTGCTACATTGGCAGGATGAGGGCTGGATTCGGCTTCGAGATATGCCTTACCTGTTGAACGATCAAAATCCACGACGAGCATCTTTAGAGAAACCCTGGTGGCGAAGAGTTACACAGGTGTTTCAGTCCTCGAAGCACTCGATGGGCTAGGCATGGGCTTGTAGGATCGCGCGGGATCCGTCGCTATTTTCTGTAGGAATTTTCGTAGACAGCAGTGATGGCCACTCAGTATCGTCCGAGGGTTTTCAACCCTCGGCGATTGTATGGACACGGAAAAAAGTAATAACGATTGGAGTGACGTAGAGATTCAGGCGGCGGTCGACGCCTATCTCAAAATGCTGGCACGCGAGCAGAGCGGCCAGAAATTCGTCAAGACTGAGGAAAATCGGATCTTACGTGACGGTCCCTTAGCCGGTCGGACTAAAGGCTCAGTCGAGTTTCGGATGCAGAACATCTCTACCGTGCTGGTAGAAATGGGTCGAACGCGTATTGAAGGCTACAAACCTGCCAAGAATGTTGGCGCAAATGTAGCGCGCAGCATCCGTAAGGCACTTGATGCTTCTACTGTTCTGACACTTGAAGATTCTGATCCAACGGCGGACGAAGCATTGCTCGAGCAACGCGCGGCTAAATTTGAGCGAAAGCAATTTGATTACGTTCCCAAAGGGATAAAAACACCAATCCAAACGACTTCCACTAGAAAGGTTTACTTTCGCGATCCTGAATTGAGGGGCTGGGTTCGTCAGCAAGCCAATGGAAAGTGCGAAGGTTGTGGCAAAGCAGCGCCATTTGAAAAGGATGGGAAACCGTTTTTAGAAGTACATCACGTCAAGCACATGTCGCAAAAGGGTTCGGACCTTGAGACTAATGTTGTGGCGTTGTGTCCCAACTGTCACCAACGTTGCCACCATTCGGACGACAGAGAGGCTTTCACTGCTTGGCTGTATGACAACGTTGGAAGACTCGAAAAGGAATAATCGCGGTTTATCTGAATAACCGTATTGGCTGATCTTGGGGCTGCTTCGCAGCCCAGCGGGAGCAAGCTCCCTCACCACAGGGTTGATGTGCTGCCCGCAGTGGCGGGGGTGAGGATTGAAATCTGGTTGATGCCTGGAATCGCCAGCAGGCTGGCTCCCACAGATTCCGCATCATCCTGAAAACAATCAGTGCAACGCGCGCCGCCTCCCGCTATTAATACCCCTCCCCCACTCAAGGATCCGAGCCCCACCATGAAATTCGATCTCGCCTACTGCCTCAGCCTCGACGACAAGTTGTCGATCTATGACGTGCGCGATCTCAATTTCGATGAGACGGTGGCGTTCGATTCGGCCAGGGAACATTTCCAGTGCCCCAACGATGCCTGTCGTTCGGCGTTCGATGCGTCGAACGAGTTGGGCACGTTCAACGCCAAGAACGTGAATTATGTGCGCACGCCGCACTTCAAGAACTTGCCCGGTACGCAGCATGTGGCGGGTTGTCCGTATGTGAGTTTGAAGGCGTCGGCGTCGGGAGTTGAGGCGGCGGATGGTGAGGTGGATGACGGGCGGGAGGAGCATTTTCCGTCGGAGTTGTTGCTGACGCGGCGTGATTATGTGCGCAAGCCAGCTGCGCCGGCAGGGGCGGCGGATGTGTTGCGGGATGATCCGGTGCGGGTGGCGCAGGTGAATTCCAATGAGTCGCCGGGGCGTGAGACGGCGCCGGACAAGACCAGTGTGTTTGCGCATCCGGTGGAGTGTTTTGTGTCGAACTTCGCCGACAAGGAGTTGCTCAAGCGCATGCCGTTGAAGATCGGCGAGCACACGGCGCCTTATGGCTCGTTCTTCAAGAAGATCGAGTATCTGACGGACAACAAGGGGCTGATTTACTGGGGCAAGATCAAGGAGATCAAGGATTACACCCAGAGTTTTCGCATCGATTTCGAGCAGAAGGTCTGGTTCAAGCAGGCGGGTGAGGCGAAGAAAAAGCCGTATTCGGTGAACGTTTACTTGAGCAAGAAGTTGATCGACAACTACCGCAAGCGCAAGGCGTTTCTGGAAGAGATCAAGCATGCGATCGACAGCGACAAGGAGTTGTTCTGTTTCTTCTATGGCGTGACGCCGGAGTTGAAGCAGGTGCCGAGCAAGAAGAACCCCGAACAGACGTTCGGGGTGTTCACTGCCAACATCGAGAACCTGGATCACTTCATTGTGCGGGAAGCGCCGGGACTGGCGTGACGGTCAGCCTTTGGGCAATTGCAGTTTGGCTTCGCCACGGTGCTGGTTGACCAGCGAGTAAGGCAGCACCGACCAGTCGGGGTTATCGCAATTACGTTGGTAACGGGCGAAGTAAGCACCCAGGTAAATCCCCTTCGGCGTGAAGTGCCAGTTGGAATAACCCCAGACACTTTCATCGGTGTAATCGCAACTGCCGTCGTCTTCGGCAGGCTTCTTCATTTCTTCGGGGTACAGCGTGGTGAACTGTTTGACCAGCCACGGCGCCATGACTTTCATCTGATCGTATTCGGTGGCTGCGCTATTCGGTTCACCGATCCACAGCACATCTTTTAGTTTCAACAATTCGCCGGTGTGGACGTCCAGGTTGATCGGCGAACTACCGAAGTCCGGGTGGGCGCCGCCGCAGCTGTAACCAGTGGAGATGTCCAGGCTGACCACGTCGGGCGAGAGAAACTCCGGGGCAGCTCCTTGATCAAACTCGGCGTATTCCCCGCCATCCATCATGCAACGGTGATAGTCGATAACTTCAGTCCATAGCCGTCCGAGCAAGTGGTTGTTAATCCGCTCCTGCTCTTCTTTCGTATAGCCAGATTCAACACTGAACAACGAAACCTTCGACTCAGGCTCCGTCCACCACTGCAGCTCGTAGCCCATGAAGTTTTCTTTCTTCTCCGGCTTGAGCTTGAGCCCCTGTAAGCGCAAATACTCGTAAGGATCGTCCTTCGGCAACGTGGCAATAAAGGGCAGCGTGGTAGCAGTTGGCGCAGGAAGCTTGGCTTCGGTCAGTTGCACCGGGAGCTTCTTGCCCTTGGGGTTTTGCCATTCGCCCTGCCAACCGTTGGCGGTGGTTTTCAGCTTCAAGGTTGGCAACGGTTTGTCGTCGCCATAGCGGTTGTTGCCTTCAACCAGGTTCAACGTGCTGTCCTGCAGCGAGCCACTGAGCTCCAGGTCGCGGTGATACTTCTCATAGAAGTAGCGGCCGGTAACTTCGTCCTGCTGCGTGGTGTTGAGCTCCACCACAATCGGCATCTTGCCCAGCGTACCGGTGAACACGCGTCGGCCATCTTCGGCATGGGCGGTGGAAATCAGTGTGAACAGCGCCGCAGCGTATGGCGCCAGGCGCAGCAGTCCCTTGAGCATGGATCGATCCCTGAATGAATGAGGCTGCGAAGTATGCAGAGGATGCGCGCAGGAATCGAGGCTCTACTTGAGCAGCATGCCCAGCATCACGACGATTAACAGACCGATATACACCCACGCATGCACCCGATCCGGTATCCGCCCGATCCACGGCGTGGCCATTCGAATCCCGACCAACGACCCCAGCGTCAGCACTGCAAACGCCAGCAAATCCACATACCCGACAAACCAAGCGCCCAGATCCGTCTCGCTGAAACCGGCCAGTGCCATGTAGGTCAGCGTCCCGGCCACCGCCACCGGCACGCTCAGCGGATTGGCCATGGACGTGGCCTGGGACATGCTCAGTCCGCAGCGGCGCAGGAGCGGCACGGTCATGACGCTTCCTCCTACGCCGAGGAACGTGGCGATGGCGCCGATGCCTACACCGCCGGCGGATATTTCCTTGCGATCCAATCGGCGTGGAATGACACCTTCGCTGCGGGTGAGGAAGCCGCGTCTGAGCAGGCAGTCGATGATGGTCACGCCGAGGTAGGCGATGAAGGCGTAGCGGATGACCTCGCCGCTGACCCACACCGCGGCGATCGCGCCGATGATCGCGCCCAGGGCGATGAAGCCGCCGAGGGGCCACAGGTAATGGCGGATCAGGTTGCCGGCGCGGCGGTGTTTGTCGGTGGCGATCAGGGCGTTGACGATCATCACGCAGGTCGAGGTGGCGACGGCGATGTGCATGGCCGATTGGCCTATGGGGTCGTCGGCGCCGTGGCTGGCGGTGAGCATGCGGTAGAGCAGCGGCACGACGACGAAGCCGCCGCCGAAGCCGAACAGGACGGCGGTGATGCCGGTCAGGCAGCCGAAGAGAGTCAGCAGGAGGTAAAACATGGCGCGTCTTCCGGTGGTGGCGAGCGGTCGACGATAGAACGACGCGGCTTGGCCTGCTTCAGCAACTCAGACAATAATGTTTGCGTTTACGCCAACTACCGGGAAACGCTCGATGCGCAATGTTTCGATCAATCAGCTGGATGACACGCCGCGCCCGGTGGTGGCGATCGGTACGGATTATTCCCACGGTCATCTGTTGCCGTTTCATACGCATCGACGGGCGCAATTGCTGTACGGCGCGACCGGGGTGATGCAGGTTCGCACCCATGACGGCAATTGGGTGGTGCCGCCGCAACGGGCAGTGTGGATTCCGCCGGGAGTGGCGCATGAGGTGCTGATGCTCGGCGTGAGTACGCGCAGTTTGTACATCGAGCCGGGGGCGGTGGACTTGGGTGGGCGCTGCCAGGTGATCAGCGTTTCGCCGTTGATGCGGCACTTGTTGATGGAAGCGGTGGAAGTGCCACTGACTTATGACCTCGAAGGACGCGACGGCGTATTGATCGACCTGCTGCTGCATGAACTGGCGCGCAGTGCGCCCCTGCCCTTGCACATTCCGCTGCCGACTGACGGAAAGCTCCTGGCTTTGTGTCAGACCTTTCTGCATCAACCCAACGCTCATCAGTCGCCGCAACACTGGGCCGAGCAGTTGCACATAAGCTTGCGCACCTTCAACAGACTGTTTCGGCAGCAGACCGGGTTGAGCTTCAGCCAATGGCGGCAACAGGCCTGCGTCGTGCTGGCGCTGGCACGGCTGGCGGCCGGTGAATCGGTGACGCGGATCGCCCTGGACTTCGGTTATGAGAGCCCGGCAGCGTTCTCGACGATGTTCCGGCGCATCCTCGGACAGGCACCGTCCGTCTGGTTGGAGGCGGCGAACTAGGGCAAATCAAAAAATGCGTTTGATCCCGGCCGAAAACAACTGTACAAAAACACAGTACATTTTCAATCAGCACTCTTGAGCCCGGAGCACACCATGGCCTCTCTTGCGATGAACCACATCCTTGAACGCATTGCCCTTTTCCAGTTCACCCCGACGCACTGCGTCCAGGCCCGAGCGATGCTGGGCTGGAGCGTGGAACAACTGTCGCGCGAGGCGGAGGTTGCGGTGGATGATATCCAGCGGTTTGAAGCGCAGCAGGACGTGGCGGATGCGACGCGGCTGGCGTTGGCTTATCGGTTTGAGGCACAGGGGTTGGTGTTCTTTCCCGGGTTTGCGCCGGGTCGCAAATTGAATCCCCAGGCCATGCAACAGAACGTTGCAGAGCGTGGGGATTTTGCTTAGGTGGAATGATTACTTGAACGCAGGGTGCCGCAGCTCGGCCGAGGCTTGTTCATAGCTGTAGGCCATGGCGAACAATTGCGGCTCGCTCCATGCTTTGCCGAAAAAGAACACGGACGTGGGTATACCGTTAGCGCTCATGCCCGATGGCAGGGTTACCGCCGGATAACCAGCCACTGCGGCAGAAAATTGCGAGTAACCATCCGCTTCGGCAACCATTGCGTCGAGGTTGTGTTCGCGCAGTTGCTCGTCAATGGCGTCCTTGAAGTTTTTGCTGATGCTCAAGATCAATCCGCTGGCCTGTTCGTGAGTCATGTCCAACGCATTCATCGCTTCGAGCGTGGCCTGCCCATAGCCCTCCTTGCCGGGATTGAGCTGATTGAAGTCGATCAGGTCCTGCAACGACTGAATCGGCAGACCGGAACGGCTGACGAGATATTCAGGCAATTCGTATTTCATCGCGCCCATCAGACCGGGTACGAAATTATCGATATCAGGTAACCGAACGGTCACTGGCACGAGCGTCGCACCTTGTTTCTCGAGTGTGATCATTGCCTTCTGAAACTCCACTCCGGGAGTCAGGGCCACGCCGCCCGTCCCCTCGTAAGCGGCGGGATAACCGATACGCTTGCCTTGCAGGGCATCGTTTGCCAGCAGCGCCGTGTAGTCGATTCCTGTCGGGGCGATCGATGTCGCGGAGTCTTCCGCATCCGTGCCTTGCAACACGTTGAACATCATCGCCGCGTCACGGACAGTACGTGTCAAAGTGCCTGGGGTGTCTTGCAGACGGGTGATTGGCACCACCCCGGTGCGACTGAACAGACCCAGGGTGGGTTTGACGCCGATTACGCCATTGGCCGATGCCGGGCAAGTGATCGAACCGTTGGTTTCCGTGCCCAAGGAGATCGGCGCGAAACCGGCAGCCACGGCAGCGGCCGATCCAGAACTGGAACCGCAGATTTCCTCGCTCAGTGCATGTGGGTTTTTCCCTTGCCCACCACGTCCGCTCCAACCATGGGGCAAACCCATTTCCCGCACATAAGCCCATTCACTCATGTTGGCTTTACCCAGAATAATCGCGCCGGCATCCCGCAGCTGTTTAACCACAAAAGCATCGTTGGCTGCCGGCTGGCCGACCATGGCCAAGGAGCCGGCGCTGGTTTGCAGGCTGTCGGCGGTATCAAAATTGTCTTTGAGCAGTACCGGAATACCATGCAACGGGCCACGCGACTGTCCCTCGTTACGCTCATTATCCAGCTCGGTAGCTATTTCGATGGCTTGTGAATTCAGTTCGACGATGGCGTGGATAGCAGGGCCTTGCTTGTCCAGCTCGGCAATTCGCTGGTGGAAGTGTTCAACCAGTTCAACAGCAGTGAGCTCATTGTCGGCCATCATTTTGCTGAGTTCACTGACGCTGGCGTAATGAAGATCAGTGGCCGAATGGGCGGTGGCAGCGACACCTGTCGCTGCCAGTGCGACCAATATGGATTTCGTCAGCGTATTCACGCGACGTTTGAAGAAATGCGTCATGTCTATCGTCCTTGTTTAGGCTAATCACGAGTGATTCATTCACTCGCGACCAAGCCTACCGAGGACATAGGAAAGAGCTGTCAGCCAGCTGGACTACCGACAGTAGGAAAAGTCATCCCGACTTGTAGCCGCTACCAGCAATTGGGGCGTTTTCCGACACATCCTGCTCCATATTCAGCCACCACGTGTGCCCCCGCTGCGGCTGCATCAAATTAAACGCCTCGCCCATTCGCGGCGTGGTAATCGAAACACTACGCTCCCAGGCCAGCGCCAGAATCCGGTCAAACGGCTCATGCCAGGCGTGCATTGCCAGGTCGAAGGTGCCGTTGTGGATCGGAAACAGCCAGCGGCCCTTGAGGTCGAGGTGCGCTTGCAGGGTTTCTTCGGGTTGCATGTGCACGTGTGGCCATTCGACGTTGTAGGCGCCGGTTTCCATCAGGGTCAGGTCGAACGGGCCGTATTGTTCGCCGATGCGTTTGAAGCCGTCGAAGTAGCCGCTGTCGCCGCTGAAGAAGATCCGCGTGTCGCCGTCGATCATCACCCACGAGGCCCACAGGGTGCTGTTGCTGTCGAACAGGCTGCGGCCGGAGAAGTGCTGCGAGGGAGTGGCAACGAAGCGGATGCCGGCGATTTCGGTGCCCTGCCACCAGTCGTACTGGCGAACTTTACTGGCGTCGATGCCCCATTTGATCAGGGTGTCGCCGACGCCCAGCGGGGTCAGGAAATAGTTGGTTTTGGCCGCCAGTTGCAGTACCGCCTGGTAATCGAGGTGGTCGTAATGGTTGTGCGACAGGATCACCGCTTCGATCGGCGGCAACTGGTCGATGCTGATCGGCGGCTGGTGAAAACGTTTCGGGCCGGCCCATTGCACGGGCGACGCACGCTCGGCGAAGACCGGGTCAGTGATCCAGAATTTGTCGCGCATTTTCAGCAGCAGGGTCGAGTGACCGAGGCGATAGACGCTGTGATTCGGTGCTGCCAACAGGTCTTCACGGGTCAGCGGTTGCACCGGGATCGCGGCGGCCGGTCGGGTATTGCGCGGCTTGTTGAAAATCATGTTCCACATGATCCGCAGCATCTTGCGCCCACCTTCGCGCTGCACCGGCGCATGGTTACGGAACAGCCCTTGATCCTGGCGAGAGGCTTCAGGCGTGGAAGTTTGATCCGCAGAAAAATCTGGATTGGCCATGACTGAGAGACTCCAGAAAAACCGTGCAATTCACGGTTTTTCACGGTGGGACGATAAATGGCCAAGGCACGCACGCATCAGCCGAACTGTCTGTTTTTAGGTTGCGCGGATTAACGCAACATTACACTGGGCGGTGTAGTTTCTAGGTTGCATGAAACGTGATGACAAGTAAACTGCCAAGTGTAATTCCACCCCTTCTCTGCCGAAGCGTACTTATGACAGCTCCACAACGCCTCACCGACCGCAAACGCGAAGCCATCATCCAGGCGGCAATTGCCGAATTCCGTGCCAACGGGTTCGAGGTCACCAGCATGGACAAGATCGCGGCCACCGCCGGGGTGTCGAAGCGCACGGTGTACAACCACTTTCCCAGCAAGGAAGAGCTGTTCGCCGAAATTCTCAACCAACTCTGGGCACGCATCACCGACGAGCAAGCCGTGACCTATCGCGCGGATCAGCCGCTGCGCGAGCAACTGCTGCCCATGTTGCTGGCTAAGCTGCAGATGATGGCCGATGACAATTTTCTCGGACTGGCACGGGTGGCGATCGCTGCCACCATCCATTCCCCGGAGCGCGCGCAGGACATGGTGGCGCGCATGGGCGAGCGCGAAGAAGGCCTGACGGTGTGGATTCGCGCTGCGCTGGCGGATGGTCGGCTGAAAACCGTGAACGCAGAATTCGCCGCGCAGCAGGTGCAAGGGCTGTTGAAGTCGTTCGGTTTCTGGCCGCAGATTTCCATGGGCCTGCCGCCGCTGGATGCAGACACGCAAAAAGCCGTGGCCGAGTCGGCCATGGAGATGTTTCTGGCCAGATACCAGCTCTAAACCGGCCCTCTCCTGCGCCCCGCCACGATTAAATGGCTCGGAAGGACACTGATTATTCCCGTTGGAATAAATGACAATGTCCGACAATTGACCGACGAACGGTCAACCTGAAAAAACACTTCAAAGTATTTCAGGATGAATCTGGCGCAGGACATCATGGAAAATCAACGCGGCAAAGGCTTGTCATTCGCCAGACGCATTTATCTGCCCAGGATCATCGGTCTGGGTGTCGGCTTTTTCAGCGTCGCGGCCGCGCTGTATCCGTTGCACATGCCGAACTGGCTCTGGGCGCTGCTGGTGTTTAACGGTTTTATCTGGCCGCATCTGGCCTACCAGATTTCGACCCGCTCGACCTTCCCCTACCATGCCGAACGCCGCAACCTGTTGTACGACTCGTTGTGCGGGGGCTTCTGGACCGCGTGCTTTCAGTTCAATCCGCTGACCACCGTGACCATCCTGTCGATGATGACCATGAACAATGTCGCCGCCGGTGGACGACGTCTGTTCCTGCTCGGTGCCCTGGCCCAAGTGGCCGGCGTACTGCTGGGCTGTTTACTGTTCGGCTTCAAGTTCAGCCTGACGATGACGCAAATCGAGGTTTGGGCCTGCCTGCCGATGCTGACCTTGTACCCCTTGGCCCTGGGCATGGTCAGTTACCAACTGGCGATCAAACTTGCACAACACAAACGTGCACTCAGAGACCTGAGCCGCACCGACAGCCTCACCGGGCTGCTCAATCACGGCGCCTGGAAGGATCTGCTCCATACGCGTTTCACCCGGTGCCGAGATAACAACACCCAGGACATTCTGGCGCTGATCGACATCGATCATTTCAAGACCATCAACGACAACTATGGGCACATCGTTGGCGACGCCGTGCTGCGCGAGTTGAGCCAGGCACTCAAAGGGCTGCTGGCCGAAGGTGAACGGGCCGGTCGTTATGGCGGCGACGAGTTTTGCCTGATCCTGCCCGACCAGCCACTCAATAAAGCCGAGGCGCAAATGGAACGATTGCGTCAGGCGATGGATCAATATCGGCACCCGGATGTGCCAGAGCTGCGCGTCAGCCTGAGTATCGGTCTGGCCCGGTTTCAGCCGTCGTACAGCGACGCGGTTGCCTGGCTGGATGACGCCGACAAAGCGCTGTACACCGCCAAACACACGGGACGTAACACCATCAGCGTGGCGCTGAGCAGTCCGGGCTAAGAAGACGCCCGCGCCCTCAGCCTTGAAAAAACTGATTCGCAATTTCTTGTACAACTCAAAGCAGTTTGTATAAGATCGGCTCGTCAGCCTGGATGCTGGCACTTTGCAGTCAATGGCAAATGCTCATCCAGCATTTGCTCTGCCAGCGCGGAAACAGGGACACAAACCTCGTCTTTCCCTACTTCCAGGTACTGCCCCTATGTTTTTCAAACGCCACCAGTCCGAACTCAACGACCTTCAACACACCATCACCGAACAGAACGGCCTGCTTGAAGCGATCAATCGCTCCATGGCGGTGATCGAGTTCGACCTTGAAGGCGTAGTGTTAAAGGCCAATGACAACTTCCTCAAAACCATGGGTTACCGCGCCGAACAGGTGATCGGCCAGCCGCATCGCTTGTTCTGCACCGCGGAGTTTGGCCGCAGCGCGCAATACACCGAACTGTGGTCGCGCCTGAAAAACGGCCAGTTCCAGTCCGGTACCTTCGAGCGGATCAACAGCCAGGGCCAGCCGGTCTGGCTGGAAGCCAATTACAACCCGATCAAGGATGCGTCGGGACGCGTGGTCAAAGTGGTCAAGTTCGCCATGGACGTGACGACCAAGGTTCAGCAGGAAAGCGAGGCCAATGCCAAGCTGCAGGCGATCGACCGGGCAATGGCGGTGATCGAATTCGACCTCAACGGCGGCATTCTCACCGCCAACCAGAATTTTCTGACGCGCATGGGTTACACGCTCGCTGAACTGAAGGGTAAACATCACCGCTTGTTCTGCCGCGCGGAGCTGGTCAACAGCAGCGCCTACGAGGATTTCTGGCGGCGGTTGAATCAGGGTGAGCTGTTTCAGGGTCAGTTCGAACGCGTCGACAAGCGCGGCCAGAGTGTGTGGCTGGAGGCCAACTACAACCCGGTATACGACGCTGCCGGGCGGTTGTGCAAAGTGGTGAAATTCGCCACGGACGTCACCGCCCGCGTCGAGCAGCACGAGCACGATGCGCGCAGCGCCAGCGCTGCTTATCACATCTCGGTGGAAACCCGGAAAGTCGCCGAGCAAGGCACTCAGGTGATCCAGCAGGCGGCCAGTGAGATGCGCGAAATCGCTGACGATATCGCGCAGTCATCAACGCTGATCGCGCAACTTGGCGAACGCTCGGAGCAGATCACGGCGATCGTCAACACCATCCGTGCGATTGCCGACCAGACCAATCTGCTGGCGCTCAACGCAGCGATTGAAGCGGCGCGTGCCGGTGATCAGGGTCGCGGGTTCGCCGTTGTAGCGGACGAAGTGCGGCAACTGGCAGCGCGCACCAGCGGTTCGACGGCGGAGATTTCCAACATGATCGGCCTGATCCAGAGCGAAACGCGGCAGGCGATCAAGAGCATGGAAGGCACTCGCGGGCGGGCGGCGCAAGGCGTTGAACTGGCGGATCAGGCTGGCAGCGTGATTCTGCAGATCCGCGATGGCGCCAGTGAAGCGGTGCAGGCGGTGAGCATGTTTGCCAATGAGCGGGCGCCGGGCTGATCGATATGTCGGGCCGTTGGACCGCGTCGCGGCTTTCGCGAGCAAGCTCGCTCCCACAGGTTCTGGGTTGATCACAAGTTAAGTGATCGACTCAATCCCTGTAGGAGCGAGCCTGCTCGCGAAAGGGCCATAAGCCTCGATGCAGGACTATAGTGACCTTCAGTCCCAAGTCCTGCCGAGCCCATCATGACCACAGAAAAACCCGACGTCCCCGCGCCCGCCCCCGTCGACCACTTGCGCTTCCACCGCCCCCACGCCCACCTCAACACCACCTTCGGCAACGACATGTTCGCCTTGCGCGCTGAGGCCTTCGCGCGATTCTTCGGCACGCCGCTGTTCCTCGGTGCGCAAACCGTAATCGTCGCGGTGTGGATCGGCCTCAACGTGTCGGGCGTGACGCAGTTCGACGTCTACCCGTTCATCCTGCTCAACCTGGCGTTCAGCCTGCAAGCCGCCTACGCCGCGCCGTTGATCCTGCTGGCACAAACCCGGCAAGCCGCGCGGGACAAGGCGCAATCGGACGCCGACGCACAACATCGTGAAGCGCTGGCGGTGGCCAACAGTGAGCGCCAGGCGCAGGCCGCGCAGACCACCGCGCAACTGCTCGAACTGCTGGAGCAGAACACCCGCCTCACCGAAATGACCAAGAGCCTGACCGAACGCATCGAAGGCCTGACCCGCGAACTGCATGCGCACATCTGCCAGAACTCGCAACGCTGATCACGGCAACCGCAGTGCCCGCCCCAGTTCATCGAACAGCGTGACCACCGAGCGCAACGCCCGGCAGTCCGGGCGGGTCAGCAGCCACAGCGCGGTGTCGTAACCGTGCAACGGTTCGCTGAGAGCCTGTAAACCTTCGGTAATGAGAAAGTCCGGCAACGCCGCCACCCCGAGTCCGCCGCGCACCAGCTCAGTCACCGAGAGCATGCTGTTGCAGCGATAAGCCGGGGTCACGCCGGGCAACTGCTGGCGACGCCAGGCAACGGTCGGGTGATCCGGCAGAAACTCGTCCGGGGCGATCCAGGTCAGCGCCGCCAGATCCGTCGCATCGACGTTTTGCAGATAACGCGCACTGGCGCAGACCCGGTAGGAAATCTTCGCCAGTTGCCGTCCGACCAGATGCTCTGGCGGCGTACGCGTCAGGCGCAGGGCGATGTCGGCATCGCGGCGGTTGAGGTTGGCGAAATCGTTGGAGGTGCTCAGCTCGAGAGTCAACGCCGGATAGTTCGGCATGAACTGCGCCAGCGCCGGCAACAGCAGGCCTTGCAGCACCGAGTCGGTGCAGGTCAGGCGCACCGTGCCGCTGACCACTTCACCGCCCTGCTCGACACCGATCCGCGCCGCTTCCAGTGCCTGCTCGGCGCGTTCGGCTTGCTCGGCGAGAGTCTGCGCGAGGGTGGTTGGCAGGTACCCGGCGCGGCTCTTTTCGAACAATTGCTGACCCAGCGCTGACTCCAGACGACGCACCGCGCGAAACACCGTCGACACGTCAACTTTGAGCAGCTGCGAAGCCCGGGCCAGAGAGCCGCCGCGCACCAACGCAAGGATCAGCGCCAGATCCGGGTAATCGAGTCGATAGTGCGTCGCTGCATTGATCACTTGGGGAAACGCCAATATTGAGTGCGTGAACGCCAATCTATAGTGAGCCCCGGTGATCGACAACTGCACACCCTCACCACAGAGGTTCATCACTCACTCAAATCAAGGAAATCCCATGGACGCCATTTCCATCGCCCTGATCGGCGATCACGATCCGCAAGTCACCGCCCACCAGGCGATCCCCGTTGCCCTTGGCCTGATCGCCGAACAGAGCGGCCGCGATGTGCAATTCGCATGGCTGCCCACCGAGCAGATACACGCCGACACTGCGCTGTATCACTTCGACGGGTTCTGGTGCGTCCCGGCCAGCCCCTACAAAAGTGAGGCCGGTGCACTCAGGGCCATCCGTTTTGCCCGCGAACAACAGCGCCCTTTCCTCGGCACCTGCGGTGGTTTTCAGCATGCGCTGCTGGAGTTTTCCCGCAATGTGCTGGGCTGGGCCGATGCCGAGCATGGCGAAACATCGCCGGATTCACCGCGAGCCGTGCTCACACCGCTGACCTGTTCGTTGGTGGAGGCGGTGGACAGCATTCATCTGGTCGCCGGTTCGTTGATCGCCAAGGCGTACGAAACGTCCGAAATTCTTGAAGGCTATCGCTGCCGCTTCGGGGTGAATCCGCAGTTCCAACAAGAATTGCTGAGCCATCAGCTACGCGCCGTGGGGCATGATTCGGCAGGTGACTTGCGCGCGATCGAATTGACTGACCATGTGTTTTTTGTCGCCACGCTGTTTCAACCGGAACGCGCAGCGCTCAAGGGCAACATCCCGCCACTGGTGCGGGCGTTTGTCGAAGCGTGTACGGAGCGACGTCCATGAAGCCGAACGAGCCTTGCTTCGCGGTGATTTTCACCTCGACCCGCACCGAGGGTGACAACGGTTATGCGGCGGCGTCGGAACGGATGATGGAACTGGTCAGCCAGCAACCGGGGTTTCTCGGCATTGATTCGATTCGTGGGGAAGACGGGGTCGGGATCACCATTTCCTACTGGCAGAGCGAAGCGGCGATTCTGGCCTGGCGCGAGCATCCCGAGCACCGGGTGATCCAGGCGCGCGGCCGGGCGCAGTGGTATTCGAAGTTTCAGACCCGGGTGTGTCGGGTGGAGCGCGAGTATCGATTTGGGCAGTGACTTTGACGGCGCGCTGACTGGCCTCTTCGCGAGCAAGCTCGCTCCCACAGGTACCGCGTTTGGGCTTTGAATTGGGTGGTGTTCTCACCGACCTCATCGCTGGCAAGCCAGCTCCCACAGGTACAGCGTGATCTTCAGAACAACTCAAAACCTGTGGGAGCGTGGCTTGCCCGCGAAGAGGCCAGTACCGTCAATACAAAAACTTCAACCCTGCACCAGACTGCGCACCGCCACAATCTCCGGCACCTCAACCTTGCTCATGTACACCCGCAACGGCTCACTGATGTTGATCCGGTCATCGATGTTCTGGTCCAGCAACAACTGAATCAGCTCTCGCTTCAAGGTCATGGTCGTCTCAGAGGCCGGCGCCCAGACGAATTCATTCACAGGAATGATGCCGTCATCGGCGACGTCCATGCCGAACGAATCTTCGCTGAAACGCACGATGTACTGGCCGGTCTTGCGGTTGAGACCGACGAAACCTTTGAGGTCATCGGCGGCCTGACAGATGAGTTGGGAAGTGATGCGCATGGTAAACCTCACGAAAAATCATCGATGGTTTACACGCAGGGCAACGAAATCGGCGCGCCCTCTGCCGGGGCGTCTGCCGAGGGCAAGCGTACTGCAAACCGCGCCACAAAAGTGCAGGAAAAATCGCTTTTAATACGTTTATGTCGGTCTGGCGATAGCACCCAATCGATTCAGTTGTTAAAAGGTACGTCTTTGAAAATGCCCTGCGAAAGGAACTCGAACATGCCCGCCACTTTCACCAAAAGCGCCCTCATGCTGAGCCTGATGCTCGGTCTCGGCCAGGCCCACGCCGCCCAGACTGACGTCAACGCGCTTGCCGCCGCCCATGGCATCCCGCATCCAGCCGTGATCGCTCACCGTGGCGCGTCCTTTGATGCACCGGAGTCCACCGCCGCCTCCTACAAACTGGCCCGCGACCTCGGTGCCGACTACCTGGAAATGGATTTGCAGCGCAGCAAGGACGGCGTGCTGTTCGCCCTGCACGACAACAACCTGCAACGCACCACCGACGTCGCGACCAAATTCCCGGAGCGTAAAGACAGCCCGGCCACCGCCTTCACCATGGCCGAACTGAAAACCCTCGACGCCGGCAGTTGGTACAACAAGGCTTACCCGGATCGCGCGCGTCCGTCCTACGCCGGGCTGAAAATCCTCACCCTCGATGAAATCATCGACATCGCCCAGGCCAACCCGAAACACAAGCCGGGTCTTTACATCGAAACCAAGGAGCCGCAGCTGTTTCCGGGCATCGAGCATGACCTGAAAGAGAAGCTGCAAGATCGCGGCTGGCTGAGCCCGGCCGGTTCGAAACTGGCGAAAAGCGAGTTGGCCGTCGGCCAGGGCAAAGGCAAGGTGATCCTGCAGACTTTCGAGAAGAACAGCCTCGAACTGCTGCAAAAGGAAATGCCGCAAGTGCCGAAAATCCTGCTGCTGTGGGTCGGCGAAGGCAGCATCGAGCCGAAATCGAAGGTGACCTTTGCCGAGTCCGGCGAGAAGGACAAGAACGTGTTCTACGGCAAGCAGGAGCCGAAGTCCGAAGCCGAATTCAAGCAATGGGTTGATTTCGCCAAGTCGCAGGGCGCCATCGGCACCGGCCCTTCGGCCAGGCTGACCAAGGGCGGCGACCAGAGCTATTCGGATCTGGTGCAACCGTGGATGAACCAGTACACCCACGATCAGGGCATGCTGGTGCACGTCTACACCGTCGATGAGCCGGTGGATTTCGAGAAAGTCATGGCGGCCGGCGTTGATGGCATCTTCACCAACCGCGCCAGCGAACTGTTGAAGTTCTACAAGCGCCCGGCCAGTGCCAGTGTTGATCAGGTGTTGAAGAACAACGGGTTCTGATCAGCAGGCCGGGTTGTCCGCATCGCGAGCAGGCTCGCTCCCACAAGAGCGCTGCACGCGATGTGGGGTTTTAAGGGTGAATTAAGTTGCGGTGGTTAACCTGAGCCCACTTCAACGAACAACCCAAGGAATGACCCGATGAAAACTTTGACTGCCCTGTTTACCGCCGCTGCCCTGACCCTCACCGCTGGCCTGGCCCAAGCCGATGTGCGTGTCGACCAGATCCCTGAGTTGGTCAAATCCGGCAAGATCAAGTCGCTGGAGTCGATGAACGCCGAAGCACTGAAACTGCACCCGGGTGCGACCATCACCGACACAGATCTGGATAATCACTTCAACGGTTACGAGTACGAAGTCGAGCTGAAAACCGCCGATGGCAAAGAGTTCGACGTCGACTTCGACGCCACCACCGGCAAAGTGCTGAGCAACAAGCAAGACACCTGATACACCGCCAAAGCAAAGCCGCACGATCAGCGATCGTGCGGCTTTTTTGCGTCCGTTGCCCGGCGAATCACGCGGATGCAGCCTGAAGGGATGCCAAAACCGCCATCAGACCGCTAGTATGGCGACCATCAGATAAACGATTGCAGCCGAGAGCGATGGGCATGGGGCAGACAGCGGCAGCAGACATCGCGACAATCGGACGGATCAGCGCGGTTCCGGCGATCCTTCAGGTGATCCGCGAACTGACCGGCCTGCGGTTTGCCGCCGTAGCGCGGGTTACCGAGGATTCGTGGACAGCCTGCGCCGTCCTCGATCAGCTGGATTTCGGCCTGCAGGTTGGTGGCGAGCTGGATGTGGTCACCACGCTGTGCCACGAAATCCGTGCTGCGCACACCTCGGTGGTGATCGACAAGGCCAGCGAAGACCCGCTCTACCGCGATCATCACACCCCGCGCCTGTACAAGTTCGAGAGCTACATCTCGGTGCCGGTGTTCCGCACTGACGGACGGTTTTTCGGCACGATCTGCGCGCTCGATCCGAACCCCGCGCAACTCAAGTCCAGCAGCATCCAGAGCACCATGGAGTCGTTCGCGCGGATGCTCGCGTTGCAGATCGAAGCCGAGGAAAACGCGCAGCGCACCGAAACCGCGTTGTTGCAGGAGCGCGAAACCGCCGAGTTGCGCGAACAGTTCATCGCCGTGCTCGGCCATGACTTGCGCAACCCGTTGTTCGCCATCAGCGCTGGCGCCGAAATGCTTCTGCGCAAGCATCCGGATCCGGCCATCGAGGTGCGGTTACGCAATATCCTTGGCAGTGCGCAAAGGGCGACGCGGTTGGTGGATGACGTGCTCGACTTTGCACGCGGACGGTTGGGCAAAGGCATTCCGGTGGATATCCAGCCCTGCGCGGATTTGACCGAAGCCGTGCAACAGGTGGTGACGGAGATTCGCAACGTGCATCCGCAGCGCACGATTCGTGCGTCCATCGGCGACTTGCAGGGCTTGCCCTGTGACCGCGCGAGAATTGCTCAACTGCTGTCGAACCTGTTGGCCAATGCAGTGGCCCATGGCGACCTGGAGGGCGACATTGAGGTCATCGCGCAGCTCGAGCACGGCGCGTTAATGCTGGCGGTAAAGAATCAGGGGCATATTCCCGAGGCGATCCTGCCGCACCTGTTCCAGCCTTACTCGCGCCCGACCGGCAGCGCGCCCCAGGCCGGGCTCGGTCTGGGGCTGTATATCGCCAGCCAGATCGCCCAGTCCCACGGCGGGCAATTGCATGTGGCGTCCACCGCACAGAGCGGCACGCTGTTCACCTTCAGCCTGCCCACAATCTGAGACACACCACAAATCCCCTGTGGGAGCGGGCTTGCTCGCGAAGGCGTCGTGTCAGTCAATATTTTCGGTGACTGAAACACCGCATTCGCGAGCAAGCCCGCTCCCACAAAAGTATTGCGGTGATGCTTAAGCCGAAGTGCTGACCAACGACCCCGAGCTGCTCGACCCGGAATCCTGCAACGCCTGCAACAACGCCGCCGTGGCCGTCTGCAACGAAGCCGAAGTGCTGGAGATTTGCGACTCGGCGGACGCCACGTCGGCAGCCTTGGCATCAGCGTCTTCCTGCTTGGCCTGAGCCGCTTGCAGCGCTTGCTGCTGTTCCTGCAATTGCTTTTGCAGCTCGGCGATCTGCTTGCGCAATTCTTTCACCGAATCCGACTCACCGCTGCTGTCGGAACTGCTGTCGCCTGCCGGAGCCGCGCCCCCGCCAGCCGCCACTTTGCTGGTATCGGCGCTGACGCCCGCGCTGCTGGTTGCAGGGGTCGAGGTGTCGTCACTCGCGTCGCTGATCCTGGTTTTGCTGGTGGCGGTGCTGACGGTCTGATTGATCGAAACGGAGGTGATGCTGACCATGGGATGGCTCCAATGCCGGTTTTAGATAACCGGCCATCGGCGGCAGTCGTACGGATTTGAGATCGACTGTGTACCGACTCGGTAACCGAACCGGTACACGTCGGCTGACGTCAGGCGCTCAGGCGTGCGGTGACTTCGTTGAGTTGCCCGGACAGGCCGTGCAGGTTCTGGCTGGCGCTTTCGGTGCGCTGCACGCTGTTGAGGTTGGTGCTGGCGATCGAGGTAATCTCGGTCAGGTTGCGCGAGATGTCTTCGGCCACCGAGGTCTGCTCTTCGGCGGCGGTAGCGATCTGGCGGTTCATGTCGCGGATCGCTTCCACGGCGTGGGTGATGCGCTCCAGCATCGCACCGGCCTGAGTCACTTGCTCGACGCTTTCGTCGCTGCGCGCCTGACCGCTTTCGATCGCTTGCGCAGCATCCACGGCACCGGTCTGCACGTTCTGAATGATCTGATTGATCTCGATGATCGACTCGGCCGTACGCTGCGCCAGATTGCGCACCTCGTCGGCGACCACCGCAAAGCCGCGTCCGGCTTCACCGGCCCGCGCCGCTTCAATCGCCGCGTTAAGCGCCAGCAGGTTGGTCTGCTCGGCGATGCCGCGAATCACTTCCAGTACCTTGCCGATGCGGCCGCTGTCGCTTTCCAGACGACGAATCACTTCAGCGGTGTTGGCAATTTCGCCACGCATCTTAGTGATGGTGTGGATGGTGCCCTGCATGACCTTTTCACCCTGCTGGGCAGACTGGTCGGCATCGTCGGCAGCGCGCGCCGCATCCGCCGCGTGACGGGCGACTTCCTGGGCAGTGGCAGACATTTCGTTCATCGCCGTGGCCACCTGATCGGTGCGGTTGAACTGCTCGTTGGTGCCGCCGGCCATGGTCGTGGCGATCGCATTCAGTTCGCCGCTGGCGCTGTCCAGATCACTGGCGCTGCGTTGCAGATGAGTGAAGGTTTCGGCGAGGAAATCACGCAGGGTATTGGCCGCGGCGGCAAGGTTGCCCAACTCGTCCTGACGGTCGTTGGCAACGCGTTCGGCTAGGCGCCCACGGCTCAACTGGGTGACGTAGTCGATCAGCTTGCGGATCGGCTCGATCAGGTTGCGGTTGACCAGCCACAGGCTCAGCAAACCGATCAGCAGACCCGAGCCGAGCATCACCAGAATCCCCAGCAGCACGGTGCTGTCAGCACTGGCGCTGATTTGCGCCGACTGTTCGGTGCCCTGCTTGCGCAGCTCGGCGACCAGTTCGCTCATCTGATCGCTGGTGGCGCGGTCGACGCCTTTGACGGCGCTGTCGCCAGCCGTTGGATCGGCACCGGCAGCGACATAGGCATCGCGGCCCTTCTGGTAAGCGCTGCCGAGTTGGCGGTGCTCATCACGCAAGCGTTCGATGCGGGATTTCAGCGCCGGCTCAAGGCCTTTCTGCCCGGCCAGTTCACCGAGAATGTTCTGCACATCGCGCTGACGATCTTCGAACTGGCTCCAGTACTTGGCCAGGTCCGCCGGTTGCTTGCCGCGCAGCAAGACGTTTTTCCACTCCTGCACCTGCACCTTGAATTGCAGGTTGGCCTCGTCAATCAATTGTGAGGTGTGCAAGGGGCCGGCGATCAACTGGCTGTAGTTCTGCACGCCGTTGGACAGGAAATGAAAGCAGGCCAGTGCGATCAACAGCATCGCCAGCAGGCTGCCGCCCAGCAGGGCGAGAATTTGTGCTCTCAAGGATTTTTGCAGCATCGCGAGATACTCAGGACAGGGATGAGGCACGCCCGGTAAGGCGTGGAATTTTGCCGGACATCCGTGTCGGCGAGCCTTGGCTCATGGCCAAGCGCGCGCAACGTAGCCCAAGCGTGATCGGCGTACCAGAGCGCTTCTTGAAGAAAATCCGACCATTGGTAGGTGAATTAAGAGACTGTGATCGACCATGGCCCAGGGGTGGGAGCGGGCTTGCTCGCGAAAGCGGCGTGTCATCCACATCATCACTCAATGATCATCCGCATTCGGGAGCAAGCCCCCTCCCACAGGATTGCCGGTAATGATCACGATCACTGTCATTTTGCAGTCACACAAGTGTCATGTGCGGTTGCGATGATGCGGCTCAGTGAACCTGCCATTCCGCGACCGACGCGCCCTCCTCGCAGCGAGCCTCCATGAACCACAGCCTTGATCTCAGTCATCGCGATCCTGATTTGTTCGGTTTGCTTTACGGCTTCCGTTTTCGTCCCGGTGAACGTGGCCGCGAAGTCGATTCGGCGACCGCCCTGCGTTGTCTGCAAGACGACAGCGACAGTGATGAATTCCTCTGGCTGCACCTGAACCTGGCGCACGCCGCGTGCGAGCGCTGGATGAAAAGTCATCTGCAATTGCCCGAAGAGTTTTTCGAGGCGCTGCACGAAGGTTCGCGCTCGACGCGCATCGAACACGTTGATTCGGCGTTGCTGGCAGTGGTCAACGACGTGGTGTTCAACCTCAGCAGCATGGTTTCCTCAGACGTGTCGACGCTGTGGGTCTGCGTGCGCAGCAAACTGATCGTCAGCGCACGCCTGCAACCGTTGCACTCGGTGGACAAATTGCGTTCATCGGTGAAGGCCGGCGAATGCTTTCGCTCGCCGTCGGAACTGCTGGTGCACTTGCTGCGTGATCAGGGCGAAGTGCTGACGCAGATCGTGCGCAAGACCAGCATGAGCGTCGATCAGGTCGAGGACGAATTGCTCTCCTCACGGCTGTCGACCAACCGCGCCGAACTCGGCGCCAATCGCCGGGTACTGGTGCGCCTGCAACGGCTGCTGGCGCTGGAGCCGGGTTCGCTGCTGCGCCTGCTCAACCGTCCGCCGCCGTGGCTGCAGAAGGAGGACGTCAAGGAGCTGCGCAAATCCACCGAGGAGTTCGCGCTGATCATCAACGACCTCACCGCCCTCGGCGAGCGGATCAAACTGCTCCAGGAAGAAATCGCCGCCAACCTCAACGAACAGAGCAACCGCACACTATTCACCCTGACCGTGGTCACGGTGCTGGCGCTGCCGATCAACATCATTGCCGGTTTCTTCGGCATGAACGTGGGGGGAGTGCCACTGGCGACGGATCCCGAGGGGTTCTGGATATTGGTGGCGCTGGTCGCGACGTTTACCGTGATTGCCGGGCGCTGGGCGTTTCGCAAGCGTGGGGATTACTGACCCTTGCCCACCACAGATCCATTGTGGTGACAGAGGTCCTGTGGCGAGGGGATTTATCCCCGATCGGCTGCGTAGCAGTCGTATATCCGGTGGACGCGTTTTAGCTGATAAACCGAGATGAATGGTTTTTGGGGCTGCTTCGCAACCCATCGGGGATAAATCCCCTCACCACAAACAGCTCACCTTAAATCAACTTCCCCTCCTGCACTCAGGAATGGGCTCAACAGATCAGCGGTGAGCTAATCCGCCAAACACTGACCTGCCGCAGTCTCTCTGTAATATTTAGCAACGATCATGACCGACACTCCTTCCCTCGCTCAGGATTGTCCGCTCATGGCTACTCCCTCCCTGACCGCCGCCCGCCCCACGTCCGCCCACGGCGGCCGGCCGGCACTTGATAAAAAACCCGGGCCGTTCACTTACGTGGTGTTCTTCGCGGTGCTCGCGATGGGGATGCTGTTCACCGCTTACAGCCTGATGCACGACATGCATGAGCTGGGCACCACCGTCACCACCTGGACCCCGTTTTTGCTGCTCGGCGTGGCGCTGCTGATTGCGCTGGGCTTTGAGTTCGTCAACGGTTTCCACGACACCGCCAACGCGGTCGCGACGGTGATCTACACCCACTCGCTGCCGCCGAATGTGGCGGTGGTCTGGTCGGGCTTCTTCAACTTCCTCGGGGTGTTGCTGTCCAGTGGCGCGGTGGCGTTCGGCATCATCGCCCTGCTGCCGGTGGAGCTGATTCTGCAGGTCGGTTCGTCCGCCGGTTTCGCGATGATCTTCGCCCTGTTGATCGCGGCGATCCTGTGGAACCTCGGCACCTGGTGGCTGGGCCTGCCGGCCTCCTCTTCCCACACGCTGATCGGTTCGATCATCGGCGTCGGCGTGGCCAATGCCTTGATGCACGGACGCGACGGCACCAGCGGCGTGGACTGGGCGCAGGCGACCAAGATCGGTTACGCCCTGCTGCTGTCGCCGCTGGTGGGCTTCGGCTGCGCGGCGCTGTTGCTGCTGGCCATGCGCGCCTTCATCAAGAATCGCGCGCTGTACAAGGCACCGGAAGGCAACAACCCGCCACCGTGGTGGATTCGCGGTTTGCTGATCGCCACCTGCACCGGTGTGTCTTTCGCCCACGGCTCCAACGACGGGCAGAAAGGCATGGGCCTGATCATGCTGATTCTGGTTGGCACCTTGCCGATGGCTTACGCGTTGAACCGCACCATGCCCGCCGATCAGGCGCTGCAGTTCGCTGCCGTCGCCGAGGTCACCCAGCAAGCGCTGGTGAAAAACACCCCGCTGCCAGCCCCGGTGGATCCGCGTCCGGTGCTGTCCGATTACGTGCGCAGCAAGCAAGCCACGCCGCAACTGATCCCCGCCCTCGCCGCTCTCACCGGACACATTGGCGAAGAGGTCAAAGGCTATGGCTCGCTGTCGAAAGTCCCGGCCGAGGCCATGGGCAACGTACGTAACGACATGTACCTGGCCAGCGAAAGCATTCGCCTGATGGACAAGAACAAGGTCGGCAATTTCGACGCCGACACCACTGACAAACTGCAACTGTTCAAGCAGCAGATCGACAACGCCACGCGCTTTATCCCGCTGTGGGTGAAGATCGCCGTGGCCATTGCCCTGGGCCTCGGCACCATGGTTGGCTGGAAACGGATTGTGGTGACGGTCGGCGAGAAGATCGGCAAAACCCACCTGACCTACGCCCAGGGCGCCTCGGCGGAAACCGTGGCGATGCTGACCATCGGCGCGGCGGACATGTTCGGTTTGCCGGTCTCGACCACCCATGTGCTGTCATCGGGTGTGGCCGGCACCATGGTCGCCAATGGCGGTGGTTTGCAGATGAAGACCATCCGCAATCTGCTGATGGCGTGGGTGCTGACCTTGCCGGCGGCGATTCTGCTGTCGGGCAGCCTGTACTGGCTGTTCACCCAGATCTTCTGATCGACTTAGATCCCTGTGGGAGCTGGCTTGCTCGTGAAAGCGTCAGGTCAGTCAACAATGATGCTGAATGGGCCGGCCTCTTCGTGAGCAAGCCCACTCCCACCCTGGATCGCGACCAGCCCCAAATACTTCACCCACCGCCCCCCCTGTGGGAGCGGGCTTGCTCGCGAAGGCGTCAGATCAGTCAACATCGATGCTGAATGGGCCGGCCTCTTCGTGGGCAAGCCCACTCCC
>NZ_JAFLXF010000016.1:0-148315 GCF_019891575.1 Pseudomonas sp. MIS38 | reverse complement strand
CGGGATGGAGCAGTCTGGTAGCTCGTCGGGCTCATAACCCGAAGGTCGTCGGTTCAAATCCGGCTCCCGCAACCAAACATCAAAAAAGGCTGCTCGAAAGAGTGGCCTTTTTTGTATCTGTGGAAAAAGTCCTTTCGCAACAATGATCTGTCACGCTGCAGTGAAACGCTCAGGATCATCAGACCCGCCGAGTTGCGACTATGCTTGAGTCGCAGGCAAGACGTCTGCAATCCATGACCCGCCCTCGCCGATCCCGGATGAGAGGCGTAGTATTTTGTGATTATTTTTTTCTACAGGGATTGGTAACTTGGCTGGATACCTCCATCCTGTCGCGCACAATCCAAGAGGTGATTGATGCGCGCCAACTCGTCTGATTCACAAGACACCGTCACAGCAGAACATCCGATCAAACCCGAGCGCCTGCGCTTGCTGGATCGGTTGAGCAAATATCGCCAGCCGATCGGTCTGGCGGTCACGTTGCTGCTGTTTGCCATTGCGCTGATTGCCTGCCGCCATCTGCTGAGCGAACTCGATCTGTATGCCCTGCATGACTCGATCCTGGCGGTGCCGAAACCGGCCCTGCTCGGCGCAGTGGCTGCTACGGTGGTCGGCTTCATCATATTGCTGGGCTATGAATGGTCGGCCAGCCGCTATGCCGGCGTGACACTGCCGCCGCGCACTCTGGCGCTGGGCGGCTTTACCGCATTTGCGATTGGCAACGCCATCGGCCTGTCGCTGCTGTCCGGCGGCTCGGTGCGCTACCGTTTATATGCACGCCATGGGCTGGGCGCCTCCGAAGTCGCGCACATGACGCTGTTCGCCAGCCTGTCGCTGGGTTGCGCCCTGCCACCGCTGGCGGCTCTCGCGACCCTGAGCGACCTGCCCGCCGCCTCCGCCGCACTGGGCCTGTCAGAAGGCCTGCTCGGCACGATTGCCATGGTGGTGCTGGGTCTGGGCGCGATTCTGGCGATCGGCATCTATCGCCGCCGCCTGCCGGAGCAGCCGTACCGCGACAACCTGCTGGTCAGGGCCGGTCGCCGGACGCTGCGCCTGCCGGGCCGACGCCTGACCTTCCTGCAACTGATCATCACCGCCCTCGACGTCGCCGCAGCGGCCACCGTGCTTTATCTGCTGCTGCCGGAAGCCCCGCCGTTCGGCGCGTTCCTGCTGGTGTACCTGCTGGCCCTGGCCGCCGGCGTCCTCAGCCATGTGCCTGGCGGTGTCGGGGTTTTTGAAGCGATCCTGCTTGCCGCGTTTGCCGACACCCTCGGGGCCGCGCCACTCGCCGCCGCCCTGCTGCTCTACCGTCTGATCTACGTCGTGCTGCCGCTGCTGGTGGCCTGCCTGTTCTTGCTGATCAACGAAGGCCAGCGCCTGTTCCAGACCCAGACCATGCGCGCCGCATCCGGTCTGGCCGCGCCGATTCTGGCGGTGCTGGTGTTTCTGTCCGGCGTGGTGCTGCTGTTTTCCGGTGCCACCCCGGAAATCGACACCCGTCTTGAACACATCGGTTTTCTGATCCCGCATCGTCTGGTTGACGCCTCGCACTTCGGCGCCAGCCTGATCGGTGTGCTGTGCCTGATGCTGGCGCAGGGCCTGCGCCGTCGCCTGTCAGCCGCGTGGATGCTGACCACCATTCTGTTGCTGGTCGGCGCCCTGCTCTCGCTGCTCAAAGGCTTCGACTGGGAAGAAGCCACGCTGATGACACTCACCGCTGCGCTGCTGGGAGTGTTCCGCCGTTCGTTCTATCGCCCGAGTCGCCTGACAGAACTGCCCTTCTCGCCGCTGTATCTGGTGGCCAGCCTTTGCGTCCTGGGCGCCTCGACCTGGTTGCTGCTGTTCGCCTATCAGGACGTGCCGTACAGCCATCAACTGTGGTGGCAGTTCACCCTCGACGCAGACGCCCCGCGCGGCTTGCGTTCGTTGCTCGGCGCCGCCGTGCTGTTACTGGTGATCGCGCTGACCTGGCTGCTGCGCACCGCGCGCCCGGTGATCCACCTGCCGACCCCGGACGAACTGGATCGCGCCGCGAAAATCCTGATGGCTTCGTCGCAACCCGATGGCGGCCTCGCGCTGACCGGTGACAAAGCGTTGCTGTTTCACCAGAACGACGAAGCCTTCCTGATGTACGCCCGCCGTGGCCGCAGCCTGGTGGCGCTGTACGACCCGATCGGCCCCGGCCAGCAACGCGCCGAGATGATCTGGCAGTTCCGCGACCTGTGCGACATCCATCACGCTCGCCCGGTGTTCTATCAGGTACGTGCGGAAAACCTGCCGTACTACATGGACATCGGCCTGACCGCGATCAAGCTCGGCGAAGAAGCCCGGGTCGATCTGCAGCGCTTTGACCTGGAAGCCAAGGGCAAAGAAATGAAGGACCTGCGCTACACCTGGAACCGTGGTACCCGCGATGGTCTGTCGCTGGAAATCCATGAGCCGGGCCAGGCGCCGATGGACGAGTTGAAAGTGATTTCCGATGCGTGGCTGACCGGCAAGAACGTGCGCGAGAAAGGTTTCTCCCTCGGTCGGTTCAGCGACGATTACCTGAAGCATTTCCGCATTGCGGTGATTCGCTTCGAAGGTCGCCCGGTGGCGTTCGCCAACCTGCTCGAGACTTTCAGCCATGACCTGGCCAGTCTCGACCTGATGCGCTCGCACCCGGACGCCCCCAAGCTGACCATGGAGTTCCTGATGGTCGGCCTGATTCAACACTATAAGAGTCACGGATACGCGCGCTTCAGCCTGGGCATGGTGCCGTTGTCGGGGTTGCAACCCCGGCGTGGTGCACCGCTGACCCAGCGTCTGGGTTCGATGGTCTTCCGCCGTGGTGAGCAGCTGTACAACTTCCAAGGCTTGCGCCGCTTCAAAGACAAGTTCCAGCCTGACTGGGAACCCCGTTATATGGCAGTGCCCGCCGGACTCGATCCGCTGGTGGCGCTGGCCGATACTGCCGCCCTGATCGCGGGTGGCTTGACTGGATTGGTGAAACGCTGATGATTCAACGCTCCCTGAAGTACATCCTGGCCGCACTGATCGTGCTGGCCGTGATTGCCGGCGGCGGTTACTGGTACCTCAAACGCCCGGCACCGCAACCGACTCTGCAACCACTGACGGCCGCCGACGGCACGGTCATGACCCGCGTCATACCCGGCACTCAGCCCAAAGCGCAGGTGCTGGTCGCGGTCAATGACGACCAGAAGCTGACCGACAACCAACTGAGCACCCTGAGCCGCAGCGCCTCGGCGCAGATCGTTCAAGTGATTCTGCCCAAGGACTGCCTGCAACAGAGCCGCGCCCTGCAAACCGGCCTGCGCGAACTGAATGGCCCGGCCACGCTGGTCAGCGGTATCGGCCCTGGCGCGGTACTGGCCTGGCGCTGGCTGTCCGAGCAGAAGGACGACAAGGCCCAGGCCATCTCGGTCGACCTGGCGCTGGAAAAACCCGGTTGCACCCACCTGCTGCCGAAATCCGCGGCGCATGGCCACTGGCTGGTGGCATGGAACGACAACCCGGACGACACCAGCGCCGGTTTCGTGCGCGATCAACCGAACGCCGAAACCAGCATCAGCGACTACGACATCAACCTGCCGCAAGTGCTGAACAACGAGCTGCGCAAGATCCTCGTCGGCGGCGACAAGGCCAACGGCGGTCTGGCGATCCCGGTGGTTGAAGTGCCGGCCGGTCAGGCCAAGGACACCGTGACCCTTTTCCTCTCCGGTGACGGCGGCTGGCGCGACCTCGACCGCGACGTGGCCGGCGAGATGGCCAAGATCGGCTACCCGGTGGTCGGCATCGACACCCTGCGTTACTACTGGCAGCACAAGAGCCCTGAGCAAAGCGCCCTGGACCTGACCGAACTGATGCAGCACTACCGGCAGAAATGGGGCACTAAACGCTTCATCCTGACCGGTTACTCGTTCGGTGCCGACGTCCTGCCAGCGATCTACAACCGCCTGCCGGACACCGAGCAGCAACGCGTCGACGCCATCATCCTGCTGGCTTTCGCCCGCACCGGCAGCTTCGAAATCGAAGTCGAAGGTTGGCTCGGCAACGCCGGCAAAGAAGCCGCCACCGGCCCGGAAATGGCCAAGCTGCCAGCGGCCAAAGTAGTGTGCATCTACGGCGCCGAAGAAACCGACGAAAGCGGCTGCACCGACAAGACCGCAGTCGGCGAAGCAGTGAAACTGCCCGGCGGCCACCACTTCGACGAGAACTACCCGGCGCTGGCCAAGCGTCTGGTGGACCTGATCGAGAAGCGCCAGAGCAAGGATCAGCCGGCAGAGTGATCTGCGCCGGCCAAACAAAAAGCCCCCGCAACTTCGCAGTTGCGGGGGCTTTTTACATCTCGGACGACTAACCCATTCCCCTGTAGGAGTGAGCCTGCTCGCGATAGCGGAGTGTCAGCCACCTAGTTGCCAACTGACACACCGCTATCGCGAGCAGGCTCACTCCTACAAGGGAATTGCGCTGAATTCAAATAATCATCAATCCTTGCAAGCGTATCTTGCCCGCATATAGTCATGGCTGATCGCTTGTGCCGGATCGAAGTTGATCAATCGCTCCATAGCTTGCGCTTCAATACGAAGGTTCTCGAGATCATCCTGCTTTTCTTGTTTCGATGATGCAGTCATACGCGTCTCGCTTATTTGCACACGCCAGTTCGTGTCAGACGTTTAGTATCGTTTACTTCCAGTTTCGCAATATCGGATGACGCCCACAGACCTTGTAGGCAAACTCCGAAACTCGTGTTCGGGCGCTTTGCGGCTCTATTGCGCTGTTTTTTGACGGGATACTCTCCGGACGTCGCTGACCCATTCAGCGATCGGGTGTGGTAACCCGGAGAACCCAGCGCAAGAGCCCGCTCATCGAGTAATGGCGGCTGTGCGTGGGACGCTTTCGAGCGTGCCGGTTTCCTTGGTTCCCGGTTTACCACCCTGCGTACAGTCGCCTCCCTTTCGTGTGGTAACGAAAGTCGCGGCACTTCGAACCAAGGAGTAACACGATGACCGAAACTGATCTGCACGGACCCGCAAACATTAAAACCATCGGCTTCACCCCTTTCCTCTACAACTCGGATCAAGCGTTCTTCAACGTCCGCGCCGGCATCCCGATCATCGATGCCCTGTCCCAATCCTCCGACCTGCTGTCCCTCGCCAAATCCTTCGCCGAGGACGCTGCCTTCATCAAAGACACCGACCGCCATGCCTGGGCTGCGCATTACCTGACGGTGATGGGCAAAGCCTTGATTGATGACGTGATCCAAGCGCTGATGCCGCGACCTGCGCGGACGAAGACCGAATCTGAAGAAGAATTGCCTGAAAGCCACTGACACCACAGAATCCTTGTGGGAGCGAGCTTGCTCGCGAATGCGGTGGATCAGCCACCACATGTCTCGACTGACACTCGGCCTTCGCGAGCAAGCTCGCTCCCACAGGGGATTTGCAGTGGGTTAGAGGTTTATGTGCGGGCACAAAAAAGCCCCCGCCAGCCTTGAAGCTGACGGGGGCTTTTCAGTTGAGGTGGGGTTACATCTCCACCTGCGTCCCCAGTTCAATCACCCGGTTCAGCGGCAGATTGAAGAACCGCAAGTTGCCGTTGGCATTCTTCAACATGAACGCAAACAACGCCTCGCGCCAGCGGGCCATGCCTTCGAGTTTCGAGGCGATCACCGTTTCGCGGCTGAGGAAGTAGGTGGTGCGCATCGGGCTGAAGTCCAGATCATCCAGATGGCACAGCTTCAACGCCTGCGGCACGTCCGGCTCGTCGGTGAAGCCGAAGTGCAGGATCACCCGGAAGAAGCCTTCGCCGTGAGCCTCGACCTCAAAGCGGCGCGATGGCGGCACGCGCGGGATATCTTCGTAGACCACGGTCAGGAGCACCACTTGCTCATGCAGTACCTGGTTGTGCAGCAGGTTGTGCAACAGCGCATGCGGCACCGCGTCGGAGCGTGCGGTGAGGAACACCGCAGTACCCTGCACACGGTGCGGCGGTTGCACGCGGATGCTGCTGATGAAGATCGGCAGCGGCAGCGCGCCTTCGTCGAGGCGATCGACCAGCAGCTCCTTGCCGCGTTTCCAGGTGGTCATCAGGATGAACAGCACGATCCCCGCCAGCACCGGGAAGGCACCGCCCTGAATGATCTTCGGCACGTTGGCCGCGAAGAACATGCCATCGACCAGCAGGAAACCAAGCAGAATCGGCACCGCCAGCAGCGGTGGCCATTTCCATAGCAGCAGGATCACCGCAGCCACCAGAATACTGGTGATCAGCATGGTGCCCGTCACTGCCACGCCGTAGGCAGACGCCAATGCGCCGGAGGACTCGAAACCGATCACCAGCAGAATCACGCCGACCATCAGCGCCCAGTTCACCGCACCAATATAGATCTGCCCCTGTTCGGCACTGGATGTGTGCTGAATGTGCATGCGCGGAATGTAGCCAAGCTGAATTGCTTGACGGGTCAGCGAAAACGCACCGGAAATCACCGCTTGCGAAGCGATCACCGTGGCCAGGGTTGCCAGCACCACCAAAGGCACCAGTGCCCAGTTCGGAGCCAGCAGGTAAAACGGGTTACGTGCCGCTTCCGGGTTTTCCAGCAGCAATGCGCCCTGACCGAAGTAATTCAGCACCAGTGCCGGCAGTACCAGCGCCAACCAGGCGCGGGCAATCGGCTTGCGCCCGAAGTGGCCCATGTCGGCATACAGGGCCTCAGCGCCGGTCAGCGCCAGCACCACCGCACCGAGAATCGCCACCCCCATGCCCGGGTGAACCATGAAGAAACGCACGCCCCAGATCGGGTTCAGCGCGCTCAATACTTCAGGGTGTCTGACGATCCCGCTGACACCCAGACCGCCCAGCACCAGGAACCACGCCACCATCACCGGACCAAACAGCTTGCCAATGCGATCGGTGCCGTGTTTCTGGATCAGGAACAGTCCGACCAGCACCACCAGCGCCATCGGCACCACCCAGCGCTCCAGGCCATCGAATGCCAGCTCCAGACCTTCCACCGCCGACAATACGGAAATCGCCGGGGTGATCATGCTGTCGCCGTAAAACAGTGCGGCACCGATCAATCCCAGGATCACCAGCACCGCCTGCAATTTGGGATAGCGGCTGGATGCGCGTCGCGCCAGGGCGGTCAGCGCCATGATCCCCCCTTCGCCCTGGTTGTCGGCCCGCAAGACGAACAACACGTACTTGATCGTGACGACCCAGATCAGCGACCAGAATATCAATGCCAGAATCCCGAAGACGCCGTCGTGATTGACCGGCACCCCATAATGACCGGCGAATACCTCTTTGAGGGTGTACAACGGGCTCGTGCCGATGTCGCCGTAAACTACCCCGACTGCCGCGACCAGCATGCTCAGCGGTTTTGCAGCCGAATGCTCGGCGCCCGCCGCCTGACTACTTGCCTGACCCATCCAACACTCCTGATTCTCGAACCGGCTTCTTTGAATGAAGCACTATGCTTTGTGGTGCAGCATGCGCTGTTTTACCTGTTGTTACAGACGTTTTGTTGACTGTAAAAAATTGGTAAAGCTCAACGGCGCGAAGCATAGCGCAGCACTCGTCGTATTTCCCTGCATAAAGCTGGTCAAGTGCGTTGCTCATCGCTAGAATTGCGCACTTTTTGATCAGAGGCGCACCCTAAGCGCCCATCCGTCGGCTTTCCCACACGGCAAGCGACGTCACAAAACACCGAGGTTAGACATGTCCACCACTCCTGCGCCGGCCAATCCAAAGGTTGGCTTCGTATCTCTGGGTTGCCCGAAAGCACTGGTCGACTCCGAGCGCATCCTGACCCAGCTGCGTATGGAAGGCTATGACGTGGTGTCCACCTATCAGGACGCCGACGTGGTGGTGGTCAACACCTGCGGCTTCATCGACTCGGCAAAGGCTGAGTCGCTGGAAGTGATCGGTGAAGCGATCAAGGAAAACGGCAAGGTGATCGTCACCGGTTGCATGGGCGTGGAAGAAGGCAATATCCGCGACGTACACCCGAGTGTGCTGGCCGTGACCGGTCCGCAGCAATACGAGCAAGTGGTCAACGCCGTGCACGAAGTCGTGCCACCGCGTCAGGATCACAACCCGCTGATCGACCTGGTGCCGCCGCAAGGCATCAAGCTGACTCCGCGTCATTACGCCTACCTGAAGATTTCCGAAGGCTGCAACCACAGCTGCAGCTTCTGCATCATTCCGTCGATGCGCGGCAAACTGGTCAGCCGTCCGGTGGGTGATGTACTCGACGAAGCCCAGCGTCTGGTCAAATCCGGCGTCAAAGAGCTGCTGGTGATCTCGCAAGACACCAGCGCCTACGGTGTCGACGTGAAATACCGCACCGGTTTCTGGAACGGCGCGCCGGTGAAAACCCGCATGACCGAACTCTGCGAAGCGCTGAGCACCTTGGGCGTGTGGGTCCGTCTGCACTACGTTTACCCGTACCCGCACGTCGACGAGTTGATCCCGCTGATGGCCGCCGGCAAGATCCTGCCGTACCTGGACATCCCGTTCCAGCACGCCAGCCCGAAAGTCCTGAAGGCGATGAAACGCCCGGCGTTCGAAGACAAGACTCTGGCGCGGATCAAGAACTGGCGCGAGATCTGCCCGGACCTGATCATCCGTTCGACCTTCATCGTCGGCTTCCCGGGCGAAACCGAAGAAGACTTCCAGTACCTGCTGAACTGGCTGACCGAAGCCCAGCTCGACCGCGTCGGCTGCTTCCAGTACTCGCCGGTCGATGGTGCGCCCGCCAATGATCTGGACCTTGAAGTGGTACCGGACGACGTCAAGCAGGACCGTTGGGAGCGCTTCATGGCGCACCAGCAGGCGATCAGCTCGGCACGCCTGCAGATGCGCATCGGCCGCGAGATCGAAGTGCTGGTGGACGAGGTCGACGAGCAAGGTGCCGTCGGCCGCTGCTTCTTCGATGCCCCGGAAATCGACGGTAACGTATTCATCGACAACGGCAGCAACCTCAAGCCGGGCGACAAGGTCTGGTGCAAGGTGACTGACGCTGACGAATACGATCTGTGGGCTGAGCAGATCTGATCTGAAGATCAAAAGCCCCTCACCCTAACCCTCTCCCTGAGGGAGAGGGAACTGATTGAGTTGCTCTTTCGAATGACGGCGACTTGAAATATCGAGTCGACCTCAGATTTTGAACAGCATGAAGATCAGCTCCCTTCCCCCCTTGGGGGGGAGAGGGTTGGGGTGAGGGGGAAGCTCTTGCAGGCAACATTAACAGCCAGCCAGACACCGAAATAAATACAAAAAGCCCCGCTCTTTTTACGAGATGCGGGGCTTTTTTGCGTCTATCGTTTGCAGTGGGAAGGAATCCCGCTCATCCATTTGAAAAGAGGCAGCCGGGCATGCGTCAGCATTCGGTCATTCACACGCCGAAACTCAGCGATTATCAGGAACTGACCCGGGTCTGGGAGGCCTCGGTTCGCGCGACCCATGATTTCCTGCCGGACAGCTACATCGAGTTGCTGCGTAATCTGGTGCTCACGCGTTACCTGGATGCAGTGATGCTGATCTGTACCAAGGACGCCAACCAGCGCATCACCGGATTCGCCGGGGTGGCGGCGGGCAAGATCGAAATGCTGTTCATCGATCCCGAGTATCGTGGCCAAGGCTTGGGCAAGAAACTGCTCAACTACGCCATGCAACATCTGAATGCCGATGAACTCGACGTCAACGAACAGAACCCGCAGGCACTGGGATTTTATTTCAAGCAGGGTTTTGAAGTGATCGGCCGCTCGGAGGTGGATGGCATGGGCCAGCCGTACCCGTTGCTGCATATGCGCCTGCGGCAGACCCAGCAGCGCTCAAGTAACGGCTGACACACCAAAGTACCCTTGTAGGAGTGAGCCTGCTCGCGATAGCGCCGGACCAGCCGACATCAATGCTGAATGTCAGACGGCAATCGCGAGCAGGCTCACTCCTACAAAAAACCACCTACCGAAATGGAACCGGGCTTAACCGGCGCCAGGCAGGTACAATGCCCACCCCTTTTTTGTTACGGCCCTGTCATGACTGACCCGATTCGCCTCTCCAAACGCCTCATCGAACTGGTCGGTTGCTCCCGCCGGGAGGCCGAGCTGTTCATCGAGGGCGGCTGGGTCACCGTGGACGGCGAAGTGATCGACGAACCGCAATTCAAGGTCGGCAACCAAAAGGTCGAGCTCGACAAGGACGCTCAGGCCACCGCGCCGGAGCCGGTCACGATTCTGCTCAACGTGCCGGCCGGCATGGATGTCGACACCGCCATGCAGTCGCTCAGCGCCGACACCCTCAGCGACGAGCACCGCTACGGCAAACGCCCGCTGCGCGGGCACTTCCTGCGCTTGACCGCCAGCGCCGATCTGCAGCCCAAGGCCAGCGGCCTGCTGGTGTTCACTCAGGACTGGAAAGTGCTGCGCAAACTGACTGCCGACGCGGCCAAGATCGAGCAGGAATACGTGGTCGAGGTCGAAGGCGACATGGTTGCCCACGGCCTCAATCGCCTGCAGCACGGCCTCACCCACAAGGGCAAGGAGCTGCCGCCGGTCAAGGCCAGCTGGCAGAACGAAAACCGCCTGCGCTTCGCCATGAAGAACCCGCAGCCGGGGATCATCGCGCAGTTCTGCGAAGCGGTTGGCCTGAAGGTCGTCGGCATCCGCCGCATCCGCATCGGCGGCGTGTCGATTGGCAAGGTTCCGGTGGGCCAATGGCGCTACCTGTCCGGCAAAGAGAAGTTCTAAGGCTTCCACTGCCGCCACACATTCCGGCAGCGCGCCTGCGTGCTGCCCACAACGATTATCAGGATTACCCACATGATTCATAACGACGTATTGCGTAGCGTGCGCTACATGCTCGACATCAGCGACAAGAAAGTCATCGAGTTCATCAAGCTCGGCGGCCTGGACGTGGAGCTGAAAGACGTCGTCGCGTACCTCGACAAGAAAGAAGAAGACGAAGAAGGCTTCGTGCGCTGCCCGGACGAAGTCATGGCGCACTTCCTCGACGGTCTGGTGGTGTTCAAGCGCGGCAAGGACGAAAGCCGTCCGCCGCAGCCGATCGAAGTGCCAGTGACCAACAACATCATCCTGAAGAAGCTGCGCGTGGCCTTCGAACTCAAGGAAGACGACATGCACGCGATCCTCAAGGCAGCCGAGTTCCCGGTGTCCAAGCCTGAGCTGAGCGCACTGTTCCGCAAGGTCGGCCACACCAATTACCGCGCGTGCGGCGACCAGTTGCTGCGCAACTTCCTCAAGGGCTTGACCCTGCGCGTTCGCGGCTGATCTGCGCCACAAGCTCTGAATCGGCGGCGCGGCCTTCGCGAGCAAGCCCGCTCCCACAGGTTTTGTGGCTGACACAAAACCGGACTCCACTCGAGATCCCTGTGGGAGCGGGCTTGCTCGCGAAGGCGTCGGCCCGGCCACCTCGGGTTATCATCCCCACCCCGCTCCCACCTCGACTCCAGACCATGACTTACAACGTCTCCCCCATCGGCTTCGTGCGTTCCTGTTTCAAGGAGAAGTTCGCCATCCCGCGCCAGCCGCAACTGGCCCCCGCCGCCCGTGGCGTGCTGGAGCTGGTGGCGCCGTTCGATCAGGGAGACGCCGTGCAAGGGCTGGAGCAGGTCAGCCATGTCTGGCTGTTGTTCCTGTTTCATCAGGCGCTGGAAGAAAAGCCGCGCCTGAAGGTGCGGCCACCGCGTCTGGGCGGTAACAAGTCCATGGGCGTGTTCGCCACCCGTGCGACGCACCGGCCCAATGGCATCGGGCAGTCTGTGGTGAAGCTGGACAAGGTCGAGGCCAATCGGCTGTTCATTTCGGGGATCGATTTGCTCGATGGCACACCGGTTCTCGACATCAAACCGTATGTGCCTTACGCCGACATCATCCCTGACGCCTCCAACAGCATCGCCAGCGCCGCGCCACAGCTGATTGATGTGCAGTGGACGGACGCCGCGCTGCAACAGGCGCATGGCCATGCTCAGCGCCTTGGCGAGCCTTTGGTCGAGCTGATCGAGCAGTGTCTGGCCCAGAATCCGCGTCCGGCGTATCAGACGCCGGCGCCGGAGCGCGAGTACGGTGCGCAGTTCTGGGATCTGGACGTGCGCTGGCATTACCCGACGCCGGAGCAGATCCGGGTACTGGAAGTCATCCCCGCCAACACCTGAATCCCCGGAAACGCAAAAGCCCGCGCTGCCTTCTCAGGCAACGCGGGCTTTTCTGTGTAGCACGAAACCAATGTGGGAGCGGGCTTGCTCGCGAAAGCGGTGCGCCATTCAACATTGACGTCGACTGACAGCCCCCTTCGCGAGCAAGCCCGCTCCCACAGGTATTGCGGGTTACTTCTCGACGAATGCACGCTCGATCAGGTAGTCACCCGGCTCCCGCATACGCGCCGAGATCTTCAGGCCGAAGCTGTCGAGCACTTCGCTGGTCTCGTCGAGCATGCTCGGGCTGCCGCAGATCATCGCGCGGTCGTCCTGCGGATTGATCGGTGGCAGACCGATGTCGCTGAACAGCTTGCCGCTGCGCATCAGGTCGGTCAGACGGCCCTGGTTCTCGAACGGCTCGCGGGTCACGGTCGGGTAGTAGATCAGCTTGTCACGCAGCGCTTCACCGAAGAACTCGTTCTGCGGCAGGTGCTCGGTGATGAATTCGCGGTAGGCGACTTCGTTGACGTAGCGTACGCCGTGCACCAGGATCACTTTTTCAAAGCGCTCGTAGGTTTCCGGGTCCTGGATCACGCTCATGAACGGCGCCAGACCGGTGCCGGTGCTCAGCAGATACAGATGCTTGCCCGGGTTCAGGTCGTCAAGCACCAGGGTGCCGGTAGGCTTCTTCGAGATGATGATCTCGTCGCCTTCCTTCAGGTGCTGCAGCTGCGAGGTCAGCGGACCATCCTGCACCTTGATGCTGAAGAACTCGAGATGCTCTTCCCAGTTCGGGCTGGCGATCGAGTAAGCGCGCATAAGCGGGCGGCCGTTGGGCTGTTGCAGGCCGATCATCACGAACTGACCGTTCTCGAAGCGCAGGCCCGGATCACGGGTGCACTTGAAGCTGAACAGAGTGTCGTTCCAGTGATGAACACTGAGGACACGCTCGTGGTTCATGTTGCTCATGTACGTGGGACTCCTGGATATTGGGTCTGCGCTCGCCTTTGCGGCCAACAGTGCGCAATTGCATCGCATTCTAATAGCGACGACAATATCTGTTAACTGGATTATTAAGATAAGGGTTATCGGTTATATCGATATGCGATTTACTCTTCGTCAACTGCAAGTCTTCGTCGCCGTCGCCCAGCAGGAGAGCGTATCCCGTGCTGCGGGTCTGCTCAACCTCTCGCAGTCGGCGGCGAGCACCTCGATCACCGAACTGGAGCGCCAGTCCAGCTGCCAGCTGTTCGATCGCGCCGGCAAACGCCTGAGCCTGAACGCCCTCGGTAAACAGCTGTTGCCGCAAGCGGTGGCCCTGCTCGACCAGTCCAAGGAAATCGAAGACCTGCTCAACGGCAAATCCGGTTTCGGCTCACTCTCGGTGGGCGCCACCCTGACCATCGGCAATTATCTGGCGACCCTGTTGATCGGCGGCTTCATGCAGCGCCACCCGGAAAGCCAGGTAAAACTGCACGTACAGAACACTGCCAATATCGTGCATCAAGTCGCCCACTACGAAATTGATCTGGGTCTAATCGAAGGCGACTGCAGCCATCCGGACATCGAAGTGCAGAGCTGGGTCGAAGATGAACTGGTGGTGTTTTGCGCGCCGCAGCATCCGCTGGCCAAACGCGGCAGCGCGACCATGGAAGAGTTGACGCACGAGGCGTGGATTCTGCGCGAACAGGGTTCCGGCACGCGCCTGACCTTCGATCAGGCGATGCGTCATCATCGCAGTGCGCTGAATATCCGTCTTGAGCTGGAACACACCGAAGCGATCAAGCGCGCGGTGGAATCAGGGCTGGGGATTGGCTGTATATCGCGGCTGGCGCTGCGCGATGCCTTTCGGCGTGGCAGCCTGGTGGCGGTGGAAACGCCGGATCTGGACCTGGCGCGGCAGTTTTACTTCATCTGGCACAAGCAAAAGTACCAGACCTCGGCCATGCGCGAGTTTCTCGATCTGTGCCGCGCCTTCACCGCCGGGGTGCAGCGCAGCGACGAGATCGTCTTGCCGAGTATCGCTTAAAGCAGAATCACCGCCCACACCAGGGCAATCATGCTCAGGGCCACGAATTGCGCGGCGCTGCCCATGTCCTTGGCGTTCTTCGACAGCGGGTGCAGTTCCAGGGAAATGCGGTCAATCGCCGCTTCTACCGCCGAGTTCAGCAACTCGACGATCAGCGCCAGCAGGCACACGGCGATCAGCAGTGCCTGTTCGACGCGACTGACATTCAGGAAGAACGTCAGCGGAATCAGCACCACATTGAGCAGCACCAGTTGGCGAAATGCGGCTTCGCCGGTGAAGGCTGCGCGCAGGCCGTCCAGCGAGTAACCGGAAGCGTTGAGGATGCGTTTCAGGCCGGTCTGGCCCTTGAAAGGTGACATAACGTAAAAACCAACCAGAAAGGAGTGGGAAAGCTAGAGCAACAAAAGTCAAAAAAGCGTGAAGACGCCAGCCTTTATTGGCTCGGAATTGACTCAAGTTGTTGCAGAAGTAATGCCGCCTGAGTCCGGGTGCGCACATTCAACTTGCGAAAGATCGCCGTGACGTGGGCCTTGATGGTCGCTTCGGACACGCTCAACTCGTAGGCAATCTGCTTGTTCAGCAGGCCTTCACAGACCATGGTCAGTACGCGGAACTGCTGCGGGGTGAGACTGGCCAGGCCGTCGCTGGCGGCTTTGGCTTCATCGGAGACACTGACGGCTTCGAACGCCTGCGGGGGCCAGAACACATCGCCATCGAGGACCTTGCGCACGGCTTGCTGAATCACATTCAGGTCGCTGGACTTGGGAATGAAGCCACTGGCGCCAAATTCCCGGGACTTGACCATGACCAAAGCCTCTTCCTGGGCCGAAACCATCACCACCGGAATCTGCGGGTACTGCCCGCGCAGCATGACCAGACCGGAAAACCCGAACGCGCCGGGCATGTTCAGGTCCAGCAGGACCAGATCCCAGTCGGATTTTTCGGTCAGGCGCGCTTCCAGCTCGGCGATGCTCGCCACCTCCACCAGTCGCACATCCGGGCCAAGGCCCAGTGTCACCGCTTGATGCAGCGCGCTACGAAACAGAGGGTGATCATCGGCAATCAGGATGTCGTATGTGGCCATTTTTCAAATGATCCTGTTTTTTGATGGCAGACCCGACGCATTCGGGCCTCGCCAAGGCAACTCGAGATACCGCCGCACAGCGCTATCCACAGGGGCACGTTCAACGCCAATCACGAGCAAACACGGCGTTTCAAACCTTGGCCGCACCCCAATCGGCGCCAAGCATGCCCAGCGTAGCCGGGGTGGTCAAGCAGCACGGCCGCCGCTGGGTGAAGTATGGGCCACTATGGGGCCAACACCGCTTGCGGCTTTCGTATATAAGGCAAGAGCTCGGCGTGGGCCGGAGTCGACTCGTTGAGCGGCAACTGTTGTTTGGCGCCCAGATAGTGCTGGCTGAACACATCGAAGTATGCGTCCAGCGCCGACGCTGCATCGCTGTCCCCGGCCAGTTCCAGGCACAAAGCCGCGACTTCGGCGGTGCACAGGTGCTCGCTGCGGGTCGAGCGGCGCAGGCGATAACGCGAGAGTCTGTCGGGCAGCAGGCTGAGAATCGGCAAACGGTCGAAGTACGGACTCTTGCGGAAAATCTTGCGCGCCTCGGTCCAGGTCGCATCCAGCAGGATGAACAACGGACGCTTGCTGCTATCGGGCACGACGGTGTTGGTCACCCGCGACGGTTCTACATATTCGCCGGGAAATACAAGGTACGGCTGCCATTGCGGGTCGTTGAGCAGCGCCAGCATCCGCGGGTCGGGTTCGGTGCGCGACCAGATGAACGCGTGGTTGTCGCGCACCACATCGGCGATCAACCAACCGGTGTTGCTCGGCTTGAACACTTCCTTGCCGGTCATGATCAGACACACACCGGAACGGGTTTCGACGGTCGGCCGCCAGGCGCACAGGCAGTGGCTGATGATCACCCGGCAGTCGCGGCAACGCTCGGAGCGAAAACCACGGGCCTGAATCGGCTTGATACCTTCGTCCTCGCGCTGGTCACGCAAGCGGGCTACGGCGTTGGGAGCATGATGGATCACGGGCAACGCCTTATGGCAGGAAAACTCGACACACACAGCACTCGGCAAGGCAATAAAGGCCGGCAGTTTACCAGAGCGACGAGCGCAAACCTGTACCGTCCCGACCGGCTCCCCTATAATCCGGCGCCACTGAACGCACAGCCACGGGGCTGGTCGAACCACCAGTCACTGAATCAGGAGAGTTTCATGCTGCGCCTTATCGTTCCTACCGCGGCCATCGCACTGGCGTTGTCCTTCAGCGCACAAGCGGCGTCCTTGAAAGAGCAGAATCTGAACAAAGAACTGCGCAACATCGCCGAACAAAGCAGCGTCGGCACGCCACGGGCGATCAATGAAGACATTCTCGATCAGGGCTACACCGTTGAGGGCGTTACCCTGATCAACCACCTGAGCGTCCAGGCCAGCCACGCCGAAAAGATGCGCGCTGACCCAAAAGCCGTGTATTTCCAGCTGGGTGCTTCGGTGTGCAATAACCCGTCGTACCGCAAGCTGATGGCCAAGGGTGCGATCATGCGTTACGACTTCAGTGAATATAAAACCAACAAGGCCATCGGCTCGGCCAGCTACCAGGATTCCGATTGCCCGAAAGCTGCCCCGGCGAAGAAGAAGTAATCATCGGGTATTGGCGCGCCGTTGTTCATCTTCGGCGCGCAATTCGGCCACCAGGGCCTGCAAGTAGCGAGAACGTCGTTCTCCACCTGCCAACCGACGGCAGCACTCCTCTTCGAGACTCACTTGATTGGTCTCGGCTGATGCTTTCAGCATCCGATACAACTGCGTATCGATTTCCAGAACCACTCTGGCCATCTCTCCCGCCTCCATGCCTGCTACCCGCGAATCCTTGAAAAGCGCGCACCCTGCGTACGGTTGCCGACTCAAAGCTGTCGTACAGTGCCTGTAGGTTAGTAAATCAGAGTGATTGCTCTACGGCGTACGTTCGGACGAGTGGTGAATATTCATTGCCAGCCAGCCCGCAACGGTTGCCAGGAAAGCCTGCGCGGCGTAAAGATCAACTCAGCGCAATGGCTCGCAAGGGTCTAGATTCAAAGTATTCCCGATCACCTGTTCACGGCAGAAAAAGGAGCTGCCGAGTGTGTGTTTTTTGCAGCGCGGCACTGACGCCGCACGTCAGGGCCACCCGCTCTGTGCAGAAGGAGACGTTGAATGCCTTACCAACCGAATGACCTGCTCAGCCGACATTTTCAGGAAAGCGGCCCCGACCTCATCAGCAAGGTCGAAGAACAGCTCAAGCAGATTTCCCCCGACAGCCCGAACCTGCCGATTTATCGCGACATGATCCTGACCGTGCTGCGCATGGCCCAAGAGGATCACAACCGCTGGAACGCCAAGATCACCCTGCAGGCCCTGCGTGAACTGGAGCAGGCGTTCCGGGTGCTGGAACAATTCAAGGGACGACGCAAAGTCACGGTATTCGGCTCGGCGCGCACGCCGGTCGAGCACCCCCTGTATGCAATGGCGCGTGAACTCGGCGCGGCCCTGACGCGATCAGACATGATGGTCATCACCGGTGCGGGTGGCGGGATCATGGCCGCCGCGCACGAAGGCGCCGGGCGTGACCACAGCCTCGGGTTCAACATCACCCTGCCCTTCGAGCAGCATGCCAACCCGACTGTGGACGGCACCGGCAATCTGCTGCCGTTCCATTTTTTCTTCACCCGCAAACTGTTCTTCGTCAAGGAAGCCGATGCGCTGGTGCTGTGCCCTGGCGGGTTCGGCACCCTGGACGAGGCACTGGAAGTACTGACACTGATCCAGACCGGCAAAAGCCCGTTGGTGCCGGTGGTGTTGCTGGATGCGCCGGGCGGAACATTCTGGCAAGGCGCCCTGGACTTCATTCGCCAGCAACTCGAAGAAAACCACTACATCCTGCCCACCGACCTGAAACTGATGCGTCTGGTCTATAACGTCGATGAGGCGGTGGAGCAGATCAACCAGTTCTACAGCAACTTCCACTCCAGTCGCTGGCTCAAGCGTCAGTTCGTGATTCGTATGCATCACAAGCTCAGTGACGTGGCGATGGCGCATATGCAGGAGGCTTTCGCCGATCTGTGCCTGAGTGACCAGTTCCATCAACACGCTTACAGCGGCGAGGAACATGACGAAGCGCAGTACAGCCACCTGGTGCGGTTGGCTTTCGCGTTCAATGCCCGAAATCATGGCCGTCTCAGGGAACTGGTGGATTACATCAACCTCCCCGAAAACTGGGCTCACACCCAACCGCAGACCGCCCAACGTGCACGTGAGCCATCAAAGGTAATTTGAAGGCAAAAAAAAACGGCCCGCTATTTTCATAGCGGGCCGTTTCTATTAAACCGACTTAATCGTCCATGCTTCTGCCGCTGAACAAGCGGTTGATCATCTCCATCGAAAAACCCCGATAGGCGAGGAAGCGGCCTTGTTTGGCCCGCTCCTTGGCGTCAATCGGCAAGTGTCCCGAGAACTTGCGTTGCCACGTCTCGCGAAGCTGCTCCTGCCAGTCGATACCGCTTTCACGCAGGGCAAGTTCGATATCGGCGCGTTGCAAACCACGCTGACCCAGCTCTTCGCGAATGCGCAAGGGGCCATAGCCGGAGCGGGCACGGTAGGAAACAAAGCTTTCAAGGTAACGGGCTTCGGAAAGCAGCCCCTCTTCCGTCAATCGGTCGAGGGCTGTTTCGATCATTTCCGCCTCAGCGCCGCGCTGACGCAGTTTACGCGTCAGTTCGACTCGACCGTGCTCGCGTCGAGCGAGCAGGTCCATGGCGGTTCGCCGCACCGCGACGAGGGTATCGAGTACAGCGGTGGTCATCGCTGCGATCAGATATCAGCGTCAGCCAAGTCGTCTTCGGTCTCTTTGACCGCAGAAGCCTTGGAGTCGGCGATCACCGCTGGGGACAGCAGTTTGTCACGCAGCTGCTTCTCGAGCTTGGCAGCGACTTCCGGGTTGTCTGCCAGGAACTTGGCCGAGTTGGCCTTGCCCTGACCGATCTTGGTGCCTTCATAGGCATACCAGGCGCCGGATTTCTCGACGAAACCATGCAGCACGCCCAGGTCGATCATCTCGCCATTGAGGTAGATGCCTTTGCCGTAAAGGATCTGGAACTCGGCCTGACGGAACGGCGACGCCACCTTGTTCTTCACAACCTTGACGCGGGTTTCGCTGCCGACCACTTCGTCGCCTTCCTTCACCGCGCCGGTACGGCGGATGTCGAGACGGACCGAAGCGTAGAACTTCAGCGCGTTACCACCGGTGGTGGTTTCCGGGCTGCCGAACATCACGCCGATCTTCATGCGGATCTGGTTGATGAAGATCACCAGGCAGTTGGCGTTCTTGATGTTACCGGTGATTTTACGCAGCGCCTGGGACATCAGACGGGCTTGCAGGCCCACGTGCATGTCACCCATTTCGCCTTCGATTTCAGCCTTCGGTACCAGTGCAGCCACGGAGTCGACGATGATCACGTCTACTGCGTTGGAGCGCACCAGCATGTCAGTGATTTCCAGCGCCTGTTCACCGGTGTCCGGCTGGGAAACCAGCAGGTCGTCGACGTTGACGCCCAGCTTGCCGGCGTACTCAGGGTCGAGGGCGTGTTCGGCGTCGACGAAGGCGCAGGTCGCGCCGGCTTTTTGAGCCTGGGCGATCACGGACAGCGTCAGTGTGGTTTTACCGGAAGATTCAGGACCGTAGATTTCAACAATACGGCCTTTTGGCAGACCGCCGATGCCGAGTGCGATGTCCAGACCCAGAGAGCCGGTGGAGATAGCCGGGATCGCCTGACGGTCCTGATCGCCCATACGCATCACGGCACCCTTGCCGAATTGACGTTCGATCTGACCCAGGGCCGCAGCCAAGGCTTTCTTCTTGTTGTCGTCCATTAAAGTCCTCACGTAATCAATAAGGCCTGACGGCCAACACCTGTATAAGTAGCCAGTATTATTCCACAGCGTTCGCGGATCGCCTACCCCTGATTTTCGATTTCTCGTGCCGCTAGTCGCAACAGCCCCTCTAGCGCGGCCTTCACCGTTTGTCGGCGGACTTCATCGCGGTTGCCGGGGAAGTGCTGAACCTCACTGGAAACCGCATCGCCCACGCCCCAGGCCAGCCACACCGTGCCCACCGGTTTGTTCGGTGTACCGCCATCGGGCCCCGCCACGCCGCTGACCGCCACGGCAAACCGCGCCAGACTGTGCTTCTGCGCACCACGCACCATCGCCTCGACGACTTCGCGACTGACCGCACCCACCGTGCCGAACAATTCGGTGGGGACATTCAGTTGCCGGGTCTTCTGCCGGTTGGAGTAGGTCACGTAACCGGCCTCGAACCACGCCGAGCTCCCCGGAATCCGCGTGATCGCTTCAGCAATCCCGCCACCGGTACACGACTCGGCCGTGGTGACGTGGGCGTTGAGCAACTGCAAACGTCGGCCGAGCTCGGCAGCCAGTTGAGTGATCTCTTTCACGGTGCGCTCCGGATCGGATGGAATGACTACCACCGTACACGACCCGGTTGCGCTTTCAATACACAGACTCATTCAAAATGTTCGGGCGCCAGCGCTCTGACATAGGCCTGACAGGCCTGCAAGGCAATCAGTCCGCGGTCACCGGTGTCGGTGATGGCGATAATTCGTTGAGCATGCGCCGGGTCAAGTCGGGCGCGTACGGCTGCATGATCCACGCCGCCGGGGCCGGTGGCGGCTGGCACCCCGCAGCCTTGGGCAGCGTCGCCGGCGTCGATGAGGACTGACAGGCGCAAATCAGCAGTGGCAAGACGATCGCGCAGGCGATCCTGATCACGTTGGGCATCACTGAGTGCTCGATAGTGGGTTTGTTCACTGGCCGCGAGGCGTTGCTCAAGGGCCAGACGTTTATCCTGCTCGACCTGCTGCGCGCTGGCTGCGGCCACATTCAGCTGATTGAGAGTGTCGGCGTTTAACCGCGCCTGCTCCGCGAGTTGTCGCCCGTAACGCCAGTCCTGAAACTGCCAGGCCAGCGCAGCGCCTCCCAAGGTCAGTAACAAAAAGCCGGTTAAACGCCAGGAGACGGACATAGCACCGCCCTCGCCCGCGCCCAGATGTCGAGCCGATCCTGCAGGCCATTCAACCCGCCGTTGATTCGGCGGGTGATGCTGTTGAACTGGTCGCGGTCGGCCAGATCGTTCAGGCCGTTCTGTTCCCAGAACCATGCCGCCGATTCCGCTGCCCATTGCGGTTGCTCAAGCAATTCCGGCAAGGACAGCAAGCGCTCATCGCCGAATAGGCCGAGGCTGCACTGCCGATAGTTGCTGCGCCCGGTGATCTGGATCAGCCCGCGACCGCGGTATTTCTGCCCATCGCCGTCGGCCTCGGGCGTGTTGCCCAGACGTAACGCCAGCGTGCCAGTGTCGTATTTGCTCAGGTACTGGTTGTTGCCCAGCTCGCGCACGTATTGCAACTGGCCCGACTCGTGACCGATCTGCGCAAGAAACGCGGCGATGCGTTTTGGCGAGTCGATATGGCGGCGATTCATTGCGTTATTCAGTGCAGAAACAAAAACGCCCGCTTGGGAGCGGGCGTTGGGCATGATGGTTTTAAGGTTGTCTTCTGTTATTTGCATGATGCGTAATCCTCCCTGGATGCTCCGATTGAATCATGGTTGACGGACAACGGCCCCCAGCCATTTTTTTGCCAGAGTTGTCAGGGTGTTGTTGGGTACAGATTCTTCGAGTGCGTCATTCAATGGCAGTACTTGCCCGCCGGTTAACAGCCATTGCTGATACTCAAGCCAGTCGCGATTGGTCGTGTCCTGCGGAATAAACGCGGCATCTTCAACGCGCAATACACCACAGGCGGTCAGTTGATATGTCATGAGCTACCCCTAGATTTCTGCGTCCGCTGTCCATTCAATCTGCAGCCCGTTACCGGGCTGACTGCTCACAGGCGTCACGGTACCGATAGCGAAACTTCGCTGTGTCACACTTTGCACAGTGGTCCCCGTGCAAGCCACTCCCTGCGAATAGTTCCAGACCTGACTGCTTTCATTTCCAGGGCAATACAGAACAACGGTGGGTTGCACTCTCTTCTGAGCCTGCATGTCTATGACCATGCCGTATTGACCGGTATTCCCGGCCGCAGCCTGAGTGAACGTAACGATGCAGGTTCCGACACCATTGTTTGCACGATTCTGTAAGCCATTCACAAAGGACTTCTCGAAGTAGCGCTGACACAACATCAGCTCTTCACCAACCGGGCGGTATTCGAATGGCGTGGAAACCGGTCCTTCCTCGAGTTGAACCCGCGCAAGATCCACAGTTTGCAAAACGTTAAGTGGCAGATCAAAAGCCAACCTCAAGTAATCATTGGCACCGAGCATTTTCCCAGCGATCACTGGCACCTGAAATGTTGCGCTGAATTTGGCCCATGCAGTGCTCAATGCAAAGACATCGACCACTTTGACGACGGCTTCCGAACCACCGTTGCCGAAGTACTGACCGATGGTTACCTTCAACGGGCGCGCGGCGTCGGAGCGCGCCCAAAATGTTACGGTGGCGGTTTTTCCAGCCAGAGTCCTGACGGATTCAACGCTTTGGGAAATCTTGTGCTCGGTAGCGCCAACGCCCGCCGTGGTTTGCTGCCAGCGCAAGAAATAGCTCGGCTCACCCGCCACGTCTGTCTGGCCAGGGGCAAAATCCTGGCGAGAGATGGCCACGGCAGCATTGCCATTCCAGTCGCAACGAAAACGATCGGCTACATACCCACCAATATTGGGGCCTTGGTTGGTCGTTCCGCGCTGCCAGATATCGAAGCCGCCATTGATCAGCACATTCCGGCGATACACCTGCGCCGGAAATTGCTGCAGTGGATCAGGCTTCGATAATTGGCGGATCGCCTGCGCCAACTGATCGGTTTGTGCTTCATCAGGTTTCAAACCGGCTGCGGTGATGGCGTTGAGTATTTCCTGAGTAACACTGTTGCCCCAGCTCGCCGGGATCAGCGATCCGGGCAGGCCGGCGATGGCGTCTTCATTGACGAACTTGCCGTTCACCAGCCCGACGCTGGGAACGCTTTTTGGATAATCCATGTATGTTTCCTCTACGGCTCAAACCGCATTTGCCAACCAACGCGGCGCTACAGGCCGATGCTCGCTGAAAGGAAAAAAAGAACCCTGCGGCCAGTCGCGCAATTCGCGGCGATAGGTTTGCAGCTCGGCATATTGCTCGCTGGTCAGCGTCGTGCCACCGCCGTCTTCAAGCTCATCACGATCACGTGCAACCAGACCATCGGTGGCAGCCAGTTGTGCTGTACGCCAGCGACGTTCAGCATCGGCCGCTTCTTCTGCCGAATAAGGTGGTGGATCAACCAGAGTCGGATAACCGCTATCCGCGTGCACGCCGACCACTTTTGCACTCACAGCCAGTTGCTGCAGCAGTGAGATCCAATAGGCCTGGGGAATTTCAATGACGTCATCCGGAATATCCGATGAGTTGATAGCGGGAACATAAACCCCACGGGTGCTGGCGCTGAACAAGACATTGAACGGATTCATTTAATAACCCTTTGCAAAGAAGTTGATACCCCAACCTGCAGACACTTCGCCGCTGTAGCTTCGAACTTTCAGACGGCACCCCTGCTTCGACGCAGAGTTCGCGTACATGACGACCATCGCTCCATCGCCTCCTACGTGCATGGCGATGATCGAAGAAAACGCGGTAGGGAAAGAGATCGGAAAGACGACGTTGACATCGCCATTGGCATCCGTCGTGCCAACACCCCATTGATCGATATTGCCGCTGGCATAACGCTGGTAGCCAATGTTGCCGTACACACCGGAGTGCGCCGACGCATATCGATCACTCACCGAGCCGCCATAGAGGCGCCACTGTCCCGTGAGTTTGATCAGGTAGGCAGTGTCACCAATACCCAACTTGAGCGGGCCGGATGTGCCATTACAGGTGAGAAGCCCATCGTTACCGGAAGGATTGACGGTCAACACGCCGGTACCTGCGTTGATTACGTGAATGGTGCTCGCATGGGCCACACCATTGGTAGACGGCAGCGTCGCAGTCAGCGCGCTGGCACTGGAGAAACTCGCGACACCGCCAATATTCGCAGCGTTCAATACCGTGCTGGCGGCGTAAGAAGCAAAACCGGAGAACTGTAATCCCGCCCGCGTAACAAACTCAGTGGTGGCCATCGACTGATCATTGGAGAACTGCGGTGAAGTCAAAAACAACTTGTTGCTGCGTAATGCGGTTAACACCTGATCATCTTTCGCTTCCGTCGGAGCGGTGCCGCCAGCATTGATGATATTCAACAACTCTTGGGTAACGCTGTTGCCCCATTTCGCCGGAATCAACGACCCCGGCTTGCCGGTCAGCGGGTCTTCATCGACAAACCGGCCGTTGACCAGACCGGCACTCGGGACACTGTTTGGGTAGTCCACGGTACTTCTCCTTGTGTGTGAGTCAGGTGTTTACTGCTGATCCGGGCGCAACCGGCCAGGTGATTTCATCGGGGAAACCAGCCTGTTTTTCGATCCGGTTCAGCTCTACGCTGTAAAGCTTCCATTCGATCAGCAGCAGTTGTTCGTCATGGCTGGCATCGCCAATGTCCTCGGCGTATTGCAGCGGCGCGATACGCAGGACGGCGTCGTGCAGCAGTGCGTCGCGCTGGCCGAGAGATTGCTGTCTGACGCTCCCCAAACGAGCCTGCTCATCCAGCACCCAGGCGTTGTCGCGCCAGATGTGGAACTCGCCTGGCCATGGTTGCGCGGTCAGGGTGTCAGGCAACTCACCCAGCTCGGTCCAGATCTGTTGGGCGCCGCCGTCCTTGCGATAAACCATGCCACGGCGGTCGATCACCTCACGCGGTACGCCGTTGATCAGTGCCCAGCTACGACCGGTTTCCGGCTCAGGCAACTCGTACGCCAGCTCAACAGCATTACCGGGTAACTGGATGCCAATGCCCGGCGTGACAATGAACTCGACAGGCCCGGACAGAGCGCCCGAGCCATCAAATAGATAATTGAACATGAAGTGCCTCAGATGAGTTTGATGCGGCCGGGATAGGCGATGTTGCGCGGGCGGGATTTGAAGGCGTAGAGCAAAACTCCTGCGGTATCCCTCTGGTAAGTGGTATTCACCGGAAAGATCGGGCCGCCATTGACCAGCCCTGTAACGTATTGCGGTTCTTCCCGGGTATCCGCGCCAAAACTGGTCAGGCTATCTGACCAGTACGCGCCCACAGCGCCTGCGCCATTGGCACCTTGCGCATAGGAATGCGTCGATCCAGTCTGAAAAGTACCCATCGCCCGCCCGCCATCCACACCACGACCTTCATCCAGAACCCGCAGAAATTCCCCTCGCCCTTCGGGACCACGAAAGGTCGTCGCACCGTCACCCGTGGTCCATTTCCCCTCGGAGCCCACGCGTAAGGCTTCAGTCCCCAGCATTCCCGATTGCTGGGCGTGATCCCACAGCCACGGCCATTCCGCACGCTTCATCACGGTGCCATTCAATGCACCGTATCCACCGGGACTGAGCATCAGGGTCGTCTCGAAAAACGGCCGCCCCAATGGCGTATTGTCGAAACGACCGACCGGCCACCAACTCCCCGCCCCATCACTGCGCAAATGCCACCAGTCACCGCCGCCCATCAATACGAAGAACGGATAACCGCTGGCCGACAGATGGGTGTGAAAACGAATCCCGTCGGTACCGGACGCCTGGATGACCATGCGATTACCGCTGTTGTCCACCCGCCGAACAATCACGTCGCGCACACCGAGTGCGGCGTTGGCCGGTGGCAGCAGCAAAGTCACAGATCCCGGGCTGCCGTCGATCAGCACCAGGCCAAGCTCGGCCTCGGTCAGGGTTTTCGATGCGGCCAGTCGGGTGATGACCGAACGCATCGGGCTCGCTCTGCCGATGATCGACTGAATCGCCTTGTACAACTGACCGGTGTCGGCTTCAGAAGCCACCAATCCGCCGCCGTTGATCACACTCAGGATCTCCTGAGTCACGCTGTTGCCCCACACCGCCGGAATCAACGAACCCGGCGTGCCTGCCACAGGGTTTTCATCGACAAAGCGGCCATCGACCAGGCCGACGCTGGGGACGCTTTTTGGATAATCCATAGTTAACTTTCCTTTACCTGGAACATTGATGGGCGATGCCGACAATGCAGCATCCATTCACTCGGCAGTCATCCAGGCAGGCTTTTTCGGTCGAGAGCGTTTGGAGGGAAATTTCTTCGCCTGGGGCCACTTGCGTAGCGCCTGCAGGTAATTCAGCAGGGTCAGATATTCAGAGTCGGATAGCGTGGTGGCTTTCATCAATTCCACTTCGTCCCGATGGCGATCACGCAACCAGACCACGCGATCAAATTCCTTGTCGCGCCATGCCTTTGCTTCGATCAGCGCTTCCTCGCCTGAAAGGGGCGTCGACTCGATCAGTATCGGCAGACCTTGCTCGTCATGGGACCGCTCGGTTCCGGCTGCAGGGTTAGCAATAACCGACTCGTAACGCTCGTCGTCAATTTCAACGGCATCGCCCGGGAGGCTCGTGTGATAGCCCGACAAATAAGTGTTGCCAGTGGTGCGGCTATAGAAACGTTTCATTTCAGTTCCCCACTCCCAGCACAGTGACAAAACCGGTGCCACCGGAATTACTCAAAACCTGCACCTGGCTAGAATCAAAATAGGTCACCAAGGGTGGAGTGGTGATATCAAAATAGGGTGCGTTTCCGCCGTGCGAATAACTCGCCCAAGTAGCGGCACACTGGGTCTTGAAAGCCACCGGCCAAGGTTGGGCAGCATAGGTTTTATCTGCAGCAATGGTGATCAGGACCCACTGGATCATGAAGCCCCCCAACCAACTCGGAAAGGCGATATAGCCGTTCGCGCCAATGCTGTAGGAAACACCAAACCGGAGCTTTTTCGGTGTGACGATGGCGGTGTCGTCAGTCCCCGCATTGACTTGGCTTTGGGTCGCGATCCGCGCCCAACCCAAAACCGTTTCAGTGGCTTGAACCACTTTCTTTTCGATCGCTTGGAAAACGCGCTGCGGCGTCATCAGACGGCTGCTGCTGGTACCTGCTTCGGCCTCATCCTTGCTCGCCAAAGAATCATTTTTGTTCTTCTCGACAATCGCCGAAATCGCCAATCTCAGTTGCGTGCTGTTACCCTCGTCAGGCACAAGTCCGGCGGCAGTGATCGTGTTGATGATTTCATCGGTAACGCTGTTGCCCCATCGCGCCGGAATCAGCGACCCCGGCGTCCCGGTCAGCGGGTTTTCATCGACAAATTTCCCATTCACCAGACCGGCGCTGGGCACACTTTTCGGATAATCCATCCCGTCATTCCTCCCTAGTCATAATTGATGTGCACTTTGGTATGCGCCGGCGCACTGCGGTGGATCAGACATTCCAGCGCCGAGCCCGGGTTGACACCGAAGCGCTCGCCCCAGTAACTCGCGCCGTAGCGCCGGCCGAGCAGCAGGCGGCCGCCGGTGTTGAGCGTCCACATGAATTGCGCTTCCCAGGTGCCCCAGTGCGCTGCGCCAAAACGCGAGCGACCCATGCGGGGGGCTTCGTGTTCGGTGATGCTGGCGTTGGGGTAGCCCTGGCTTTTGGCGATGTCGAGGTAGTAACCGACAGCCTGACTGCCGACCGCGAGCAAGCGGCGGCGCACGGCGAGGCGGCGGTCGTCGAACAGCGGTGTGGCGCCCAGGCACGGGTCGGGCAGCTCCATCACCCGTTCCCAGTCCGGCACCAGTTCGCTGACGCCCGCCGGGTCCATCTCGTTGAGCAGGTCGGCAGCGCGGGCGTCGAGGCGCGCCAGTTCGACGGCCACGCCTTGCAGCACTTCCTCAAGTTCCGGGACGCGTTCCGGGTCCCACGCCGGGCCGCTGGGCAGCAAGGCGCGCAACTGCGCCTGATATTGCGCGGCGGTTCTTATGCCCCCCATACGCAGCCTCCGAAGGTCAGCAGTTCGCTTTGCCCGGCAGGCACGTCAGCGGCCGGTGCGGTCAGCGTGTGATCGTACTCACCGCCGGCGCTGCTGATGGCTTCGCGGATATGGCTGATCAGCAACGGCACGCCCAGATCGGCCTCGCGGTTATGCAGGTCGCGCAACTGTGCTTCAACGGCGGCGCGCACGGCGGTGGTGTCCGGATTGACGCTCTTGAAGCGATACACCACCGGCACCTGAATCGGCCGCTGCACATGCACTTCTGCTGTCACCGGACGCAGCGGTTCGATGTACTCCTGAACCTCCGCCAGTTGCTCATCGTTGGGCACCGGTTGCGGGTCTTCGTCACGCATGATGAACACCGTCACCGTGCCTGGCCCGAGCAGGCCGCCACGGCACCAGGCCCGCGTCACACCCGGCACTTCCAGCGCCCAGGTCTCGTAATCGCTCGCCGAACCGCCATGGGGGATCACGCGATAAGAACGGATCACCCGCGAGCGCAACGACTCCAGGCTTTCTCGCGCCACGCCGCCACTGAGGCCGGGCGCGAGCACCACAAAACTGTTGCCGACCACGCCGGCAATCGGCTGCACCGGGTTCAGCGCCAGACCGGCGTCGGCATTGCCCAGGCTGCCAGCATCCAGCGCCGCGATGGTGGTGGTGTTGCTGCCATTGACGGTGGTGCGCGCGGTGGTGACTTTGTAGGTACGGCCATCGCTCGCTTGCAGCAGCGTGTCGACATCCAGCACCGCACCGGCGGTCGCGGTAAAACTGACGCTGCCGGTGGCGACTTGCGCCGGTTTGCGTGGCTGGTTCAGGCGCAGCGCGGCGATGCGTTCCAGGGTCGATTCGTCGGCTTTGTCCGGCAGGATCTGCTCGGCGATCCAGTCGAGATAACCGTACAGACCATAAGCCGCGCCACCGAGTGTGCGGGCCAGCACTTGCGCATCGGACTGGCGCAGCGAATCGCCGGCCAGGTCGCTTTGGGTGCGCTTGATCAGCACCGGCAGCGAAGGGGTTTCAAACGGCATAGATCACCTGCCAACTGTTATCGGGGTTGATGTCCAGACGTTCGCCGTCGGCCAGGGTCAGGACCGTGCGCAGGTTCAGGCGCTGGGCGTCGAGGCGTTCGCTGATGATGTCGATGGCGCTGCAGTGGCCGTCGTCGATCAGCCATTGCAGGGCTTCGCGGGCATAGAACTCGGCGTCCATCTGGGTCTGTCGGGTCAGCTTGACCCGACGCAAAAGCCACAGCCGCGAACCGATGCGATCGTCGGCGACGGTGGGAAAGCTGTCGCCCCACCAGCCGAAGCGCTCCTCGTCGTCGAGTGCGTCGTCATCGGCGGCGCGGCGCCAGGTAAACAGGCTGATGAGCACGGCGCGGGTCAATGCGGCGTGGAGGTTCTGGCTGACAAGCATTATTTGCCTCCTGCCGGCGCACCGGTCTGGCCGCTACCGGCCTGCACGCCGACGTGCACGTGTTTGATCTGGCTGATGCCGCCGGCGAGTTGGTCGCCGGTGGAAACGATCTTGCCGGTCTGGTTGATCACCGGCGTGTCGAAGTTCACGGCGCTGCTGGCGCGGATGTTCAGGGTGGCGGTTTCGATGTCGATGATCCGCCCGCGCTTGAAGTGAATTTTGTCGCCCTCGTCTGTGTAGATCGCCACTTCGCCAGAGGCCAGCGCCTGCAGGCGATAGCGACGGTCGGCGACCACCAGGGCGATGGCGTGGGAACGGTCACCGCCGAGAAAAGTGACGATGCCTTCGGCGCCGGCCAGCGGGTTGCTGGTGAAACCGTAGGGTTCGAAATGCTCCATGTCGTCGTTCACCTCGCCGGCGGTGAGGCGCATTTGCAGCGATTGCAGCTTGGATGCCGAATGGGCGAGCACGACAGTGCCGCGCGCCAGCAGGCGTGTCAGTAGGCTCATGAATTGTCCTCAGGGAGCAGACCCGACACGGACAACATGTGGGAGCGGGCTTGCTCGCGAAAGCGGTGGGTCAGTCAATGGGATGTTGGAGCTGCTGACGCTTTCGCGAGCAAGCCCGCTCCCACAGGGGTTCGGTGTCAGGCTCAGGTTTTTTTCGGAGGCGTGGGATCAGGATCGAAGGTATGCGGTGGCGCCACTTGCAGCGTGGTCACCGAGCCCTGCGCCGACAGCGAATACGTGACTTTGGAAATCAGCATGTCGCTGTCGAAACCGAGCACCGGATCCGTGACCTTCACCAGCGTGTTGTGGCGCCACAGATCGCCATTGGCCTGACGCCAGCCCTGCACCTGATAGGTGGTGGTCTGCGCCCGGCCCATGCGGGTGGCGCTTTCCCATTGGGCGCGTTGCTGGGCCAACTCGAACGTCAGCGCGGTGCCCTCGTTGATGATCGTGGTGCGGCGGCGCGTGAAGCTCAGATCAGCCGCGCTGGATTGAACCTCGCTGACGGCCGCCCCGCTCCTCTTGTCCGAGCCTTTCTGCTGACCGATCACTCGGTATTCAGAAAACACCTGGCTCTGATCCATCGGCGCGTTCGCCGACAGAATGTTCTTGCCCAACTCCAGCGCGTCACTGGCCCGACCACCACTACCGGGCTTGGCCAGCACCAGCCGGCCCTGCTCGTCATCAGTGGAAAACACCCGGAACAGCGAGAGCAATCGGTCGATCGACTGGAACACTGTTTCGCCCGGCACGATGGTGTGTTTGGCGAGCCGCGCGGTCTCGGGAATTTCGTTGACCACGTACAGCGAGTATTCCGCCGCCAGAGCCTGGACGATGCTCAGCAGCGGTTGCTCCTGCCATTGGTTCGGCCGGTTGGTGGCTGCGCAATCGACCAGATCCTGAGTCTTGGAGCTACCCTCGATGCTCAGGCTGATCTGGCGTCCGTCGTAACTGATCGGGGCCTTGAACACGTAGCCGGTGAGCACCAGGTCCTGGCCGATTTTCACTTCGCACGGGTCACCCGGTTTGATCCGTTGATCCACCGTCTGCCCCGGCCACTGCCAGGTGATGTCGAGTTTGAAGGTGCGGAACTGGCGCTCAAGATCGGCGGTGATTTCCACGCTTTTCCAGCCGCCGTATTCCATGTTGTTGACGGTCAGCGTGACATGGTTATCCATCTCGCTCATGGCTCACTCCCTGGACACTTTTACGTCGTTGGGAGAAAAGCCCGGATGGTTCATCGCGTTGCTCTGCGTCACTTGAGTCACCCGTGTGGCATCGGCAAATTGCTTGTAGGCCACCACCAGCGCCGGCAGGCTTTCCTGAAACGATTTGGTGACCTGGCGCACACCGGATGACGCCACTGCCTTGAGATGCGCAATCAGCGCTTCCTTCACATCGTTGATTGCCTGGTGATGTTTGGGATCGGCCTTGTCCAGCATCGGGTCGATTGCCACCCCGACCGCCTTCTGCAGTGCTTTCATTTCTTCGGTCACCGGCACTTCCTGACGAGTCACCGGTTGATCCGCCTGATGCGCCACCGAAGGTGTCGACGACAGCTTCACCGCCGGAGTCGCCACCGGCATCGACGCCACCCATTGCGCGACTTTGACCAGCACCGTGTCCTGCACCAGATCGGCCATGGCTTGTGCCGCCGCGTTGGTGTCCTTGCCGGTGGTGATCTTCGGCGCATCAGCCTTGCGGATGGCTTCGAGTTGTTGGGACACGTCGGCAATCACGCCACGGTAGCCCTCCTTCGCGAATGCCTTGAGTTCCTTGATATCGCCGAGCAAGCCTTTGAACTCCGCCGCCACTTCCTTGGGCAACTCTTTGACCGCTTTGACCAGTTCGGTGATCTGCCGATACTGCTCGATCAGCGGTTTGAGCTGCTCTTTGATCACCTCATACACGCCGGTCAGGCTGTTGCGCAGATTGGCAATGCCGATCCGCGCAGCCTTGATCAACGTCATCGCCTGCTCGAAGCGCGCCACCGCCGAACCCAGCAAAGTGTCAGCCTTGGCCAACAGAACTTTTTGCGTACTGACCGTGGCGGTCGGAAACGGCAACGGCCGGTCCGGGTAAAACTTCAGACTGAACGTCACCAACCCGCCGTCCTGGCGGGTGTGGGTCATGTCGCATTCGCCGACCTTGACTTGCAAGCGTCCGAGCCACGGATGCACCAGTTCACCACTGCCGACCTCGAGTGCCTTGAGCAACTTGTCGCGCTGCTCCAGGCAATCGGCACCGATGATGAACGCCGTGATGTCGTGGGTCTTGGCCTGCTGGCCGAGATCCTCGAAATACGGCAGGTCGCGTTGCGGGTATTCGTGCAACTGACCTTTGCGACCGACCGGGGTTTTCGCCTGATCGATCCAGAATCCGACACCGCGAAACGATGCCGGCAACAAACGGTCACGCCAGTTCATTGGAACCTCCTGCCGACAGCGAGCGATAGCCGATGCGCGAAGACAGCGCCAGGCCCGGTTGATTGGTTTGTGGTTGATCGGTGCGCAGCCCCGCCGGTGCATTTTCGAAGCGCACGGTCAGGCCGCCTTCGAGTTGCGTACGGTTGTTGGCCGCGCTTTGCTGGATCAGGGCGCTGGAGGTTTGTGGCAGCGATCCGCCTTGCAGCGTTCCGTTTCCAGCAGGGGCGCTACTCGCGCCAAAGAATGCCGGCGCCAGCTCACCCTTGCCTTCGGCATTGGTCTGGCGCTGCGCTTGGGTCAGAGTTTCGACCTTGCCGGTGACCTTGGCGATCAACCCGGCGAAACCTCCGTCGAACAGCTCCTTGATCGGCGCGATGACGGTTTGCAGCTTTTGCCACAACTCGCCGAACCACCCGACAATCGGCCCCCAGCTCTCGATGATCTGATCCAGAGGTTTCCATTCGAACAGGGTGTGTAGAAAGTCCACGACCGGTGCAGACGCCGCCAGCACAACATCCCACAGCGCCGAAAAGACTTCGCCGACCGGCTGCCAGTACTGCGCAATCTGCTCCAGCGGCGACCACTCGAACAGGCTGCTGAAAAAGCCTTTGACCCGCTGCACTGAGGTTTGCAGTGCCGTCCAGATCGGTTCGAAGTACCCGACGACACCACCCCAGGCGCTGGTGATCATTTCCATCGGGAAATAATCGAACAGTGCCCGCAATGTATCCCGGGTGCTTTGCACCGCCGATTGCAGAGTCGTCCACAGCGGCTGGAAGTACGCAACAACTCCGCCCCAGGCGCTGGTGATCATCTGCATGGGCGAGAAATCGAACAACGACACCAGAAACTCTTTAGCCGGTTGCGCGACTTTTCGCAGGCCATCGAACATCGGCTCGAAGAACCTGACAACGCCACCCCACGCACTGTTGATCATTTGCATCGGCGAGAAGTCGAACAGGTTTCTGAGGAACGCCATCACCGGCACACTCAAGGCCTTGAGCAGTTCCCAGATCGCCGAAAACAGCCCCGTCAGCGGCGCCCAGTTTTCCAGGATCATGCCGGCGGGCGTCCACGAGAACACCGATTTGAAGAAGTCGATTACCGGCGCAGTGACGGCTTTGACCTCGTCCCACATGCCCGAGAAGAATCCCGCGACCGGTGACCACAGCGCCGCCAGTGCATCCAGTGGTCGCCAGTCAAGAATCGAGCGCAACGTCGCCATCGCACTCGCACCGATGTTTTTCACGCCTTCCCACATGCCTTTGAAGAACGCACTGATCGGCGTCCAGTTGGCATAGATCAAACCGGCCGCCACCGCGATGCCCATGGCGATGAGCATGATCGGATTGGTCTTGAGCACCATGCTCATGACATCGAACACTTGCGTGGCGCCGGTGACCGCGGTCTGCATCGCCGAGAAGGCGATAGCCCCCGCAGCCAGGCCTTCCACCAGTTGCGGGTTCTCGGCAAGCAGGCTGGCGACCTGAGTCAGCATTGGCTCAAGCCCGACGACCAACGCACCGACTGCCGGCACCAGCGCCGCGTCAACAGCAGCGGAAACCTTTTCCATCGACGCACTGAACACGTTCATGTTTTGTGCAGCGACTTTCGGCGCCGCAGGCAGGTCGACGGTTTTCGCCGTCTCGCTGACTTCAGTCAATTTGCCCTGAAACGCTGCCGCCGATTTGATCCCGTCCACGAACGGCGTGATCACGCTGCCGCCCTTGAACAGACCGCTGATATCCAGTTTGCCGAGGCCGGTCTGTTCGAGATTTTTCTTGAAGCTCTCGACCTTTACTCGCAGGGCGCCGAGTTTGGGCGACAGTTCATCGATGCCCGTGATCAGCACCGGTGTTTGCACTTTCTTTTCTTCGTCTGCCATCACTGCACCTGCTGCATCGCATTGATCCGTTGCGCGTGCTCCAGCGATTCGCGGAGCACATCCAGTGGCCTGGCCATCATCTGTTCGGGGTCAACCTTCCAGAACCAGGCCAGGTCATAGGCGACTGCGATCAGGTCGGTGATGGCTCCGACGCCGCACTCATGAAAAAACTCGCAACGGCCCAGCTCAGCGCGTTGAGATCAGCCAGATCGAGCTGGTTGACCGACGACGGCGGGATGCCGGCGCACACGGCGATGTATTTGGCCGCCACGTCCATGTCGAGGCTGACTTCTTCGCTTTTGTCGATCTTGTACGGCAGCGCCTTGATCGCTCGCACTTCCTGCACCGTCGGACGGCGCAGGACGAGTTCGGTCAGGGGCTCGCCGTGAGCTTCGATCGCAACCTGAAGCTTCACGGCGCCGCTCATTGCCAGGTCCCCTTGATGCCTTCGAATTTCAGTTCGATGGTGGCGTCATCGCCTTTGGATACCGGCTCTTCGACCAGATAGGCACCGGCCAGCACGTAGACTTTGCCGTTGCTGAATTCGCAGGTAACGGTGATGTCAGTGCCTTCGATCAGCTTCTTCAGCGGGAAGTCGGCGGTGTGCAGCGCGGTCACTTTGAACGACGGCGCGACGTCGGTTTCCTTGTAGAAACCCGGTACGACGGTTTCGCGTTTGACGGCCATCAGCGGGGCTTCGCAGCCGCCGTTGATAGTCAGTTGTGCACCGTCGACTTTGACGTAGCAGGTGCCTGCAATCACTTGACCCATGGTGTTACTCCCTTCAAATAAAAAAGCCCACCGGAGTGGGCTGAATGCTTACGGCCAAACGCGGCGATCAGGCCGCGTCGTCGTATTGCAGACGGAATTGGTTGAGCAGTGCGAACACGCGCAGACCGTTGATGTAATCCGGCGGGAACAGCACGTTCACGCGGCTCGGATCCTGTACGTCGCGCTCGACGATCAGGTGCTCGGCGAACAGCTCGGCGTTCTCCACGTGGCCTTCCAGTTCCAGCTTGGCGTACTGCGCGATCAGCTCGCCGCGAATGGTCGCCGGAGTGACGATCGGCTGGCCGGCGCCGAAACGGGTGCCGTCGGAAGCCAGTTTGTGCCGGCCGTACTTGCTGGTGATCACGCTTTGCAGACGACGCACGATGAACGCCGACTGGTGCATGGTTTCGCTGTCCAGGTAGGAGTTGTCGGCCTGACCGTAAGCGTTCTTCTGGTAGGTGGTGATCGAACGCTGGATGCGCACGTAACCGCCTTCGTAGTACGCGGTGGCAATGCCGTAGTTGAGCAGCGATTGACGCTCGGTCAGGGTGAAACGCTCGCTGGCCGGCGCCGGATCAACACCCGGCAGACTGCCGCTTTGGGTCGGACGGCTGGCATCGGCGGAGATGAACACCGCGGTGCGCGCAGCCAATGCGGCAGCTTGTACCCAGAACGGTTGCGGTACGCCCGGCTCCAGCGCCTGAATGGTCATGTGCTGATCGTTACGTGCCTGACCAGCAGCGACCAGCGTACCGACGGTGCCGCGCTTGGCGCTGTAGACGTGACCAAACAGTTGCTTGGCCCAGGACCAGCGACCGGTGCTGTCATCCATCACCGCTTGCCAGGTGTTGAGGGTCGACAGATCCGACCACGGCAGTGCGATGAACTCGAAAGGTTCGTCGCCCAGTGCAGCCACAGCTGCGACCTGGTCCGGTACACCGGCGCCGCCGGTCATGGCGGTGATCGCAGTGGTCAGGCCGGCCGGGGTTTCTTCGCCGTTGCTCTTGCCCAGACGATTGAACTGCAGGCTGATGTCGTTAGCGCTGTCGCCGGTCCATTTGGCGGTCAGGGTGACCACACCTTCGGCAGCCGCAGCGCTCACCGGCAGATCGGCGGTGGCGTTGACTTTCTGTGCCAGTGCGGTAGCCGCTTGAGCAGCGGTGGCACCGTTGACCACGGTGGCCTGCACACGCACACCAGCGACGTACAGGTTGAGCACGCCAGCCTGAGTCGCAGTGCCAGTCAGGGTCAGCACGCCTTTGGCGATGGCGCCTTCAGTGTTGTGCAGCGGCAGGCACCAGATCTCGCCGATCGGGTCGGCCTTGCGGAAGGTCTCGTACATCGAGGCGAGCATCGAGCCCTGACCGCCGATGCTTTTTGCCAGCGCAACGCTGGAGACCAGCACCAGTTTGCCGACTTCGGTCGGGGCGATGTTGTCGTTGACCTGAGCGACGATCAAACGGCGCATGGCCGAAGTCGCGCTATTGGCGGCCGAGTTGTCCATTTCGGCATAGAACAGCGGTACACGAATGTCCGCAGGGATGTTGCTGAATCCGATCGCCATTATTTGGCTCCCTGTGCTTTGACTTTTACGGTTTTGAGAGTGATATCGCCGTCGGCCAGACGTCGGCGCCACCAGGCGCTGTCCAGCACTTCACGGCCTTCTTTGGGCAGCAGATCGCCCGCTTCCAGGTCAGGCACGGCACGGCCAGCGGCCGGCAGTACGGTGATGCGATTGCTCATGGGGTTACGTCTCCAGAGAAAGTCAGTTCCACGCGCCCGTCAGGGCCCGGGTGTTTCAGATTGAGGTCGGCCGGGTCGATCGCATCGACCAACACGGTGACCCCGGTAAAGGACGACAAACCGTCCAGTTCACGTTCGTGCCAACTCTCCGCAGGCTGACTCGGCAGATTGCGGCCGAGCTGGAACTCGGTAAAAAAGCGCAGCCGATAGAAGGCCCGGCTGCTGTTGATCGAGACCATCTCGCCGCCGTCGTAGACGATGGCGCTGTAGTCATTGCCCGGTTTGAATCCCACCAGCGCGCGCCACAGTTCGGCGCGCAGGTCGTGCAACAGATCCAGCGCTTTTGTGCTGTCGCTGGCGTCGAGCGCCAGGACGATTTCGAAGCGGTCGCGGATCGGTTGCGCGGTGAGGTTTTGTGCGGTGCTGGTGCTGGCGAGATCCGCCAGGGGCAGAACATGGGCCGAGGGTGTCGGCAGATCGGCATTGCCTTGCAGCAACGCCAGGTCGACACCCACCGCAATGCGGTTGGCAAGGTTTGGGCATTGCCCACGCAGCTGCGTGAGGATCGGGGTGATCTTCATGGTGGTGTTCCAGAGTTGAAATGAGTTGCAGAAAACACCGCGAATCCCCTGTAGGAGTGAGCCTGCTCGCGATGGCGGTGCCACATTCACAATCAATGTGCCTGACACACCGCTATCGCGAGCAGGCTCACTCCTACAGGGGACTCGTGGGTGTGAGATCAGTCTTTGGCTTCGGCTTTCGGGTCGAGGCACGCGGCATCGATCACGCAGCGATAGCTGTTCTCGCGATTGCCGCTGGCGGTGACTTTTTCGATCGACCAGCGCCCACGCATGAAGTCCGGCCAGGTCTCATCGAGCAGCACAAGGCCTTCGGCGGCCAGCAGTGGATTGCCGGGGCAGGTGATTTTCACCTTGTATTTTTGCCGGAGCATCTTGCGCACTTCGCCTTCGCCGACGGCGATCGCATCGGCTTCGCTGGGTTGTTTCTGGCGCAGGGTCTTGAACGGCGCAAGCCCCGTTTCAACCCAGCGCAACACGCCGGCAGCACCATCCCAGAAACAGGTCTTGCAACCCTTGGTCTGCTCGCGGGCAGACTCCTCCAGCGTGGCGCTGACGAACGCGTGATCGCCGGGACGGTTGTTGCTGGTCACCGACAAGGTCACGTCCGCCAGCACCTGGCCCGACAACGATTTGGTCTGGCCGGGACGGGCCAGCACGTACACGTCGTTGTAGGGTTTGGTCACCGCGTTGTACTTTTTCGCCAGGCGCGTCAGAAAGCTCATGTCGGTTTCGTTGGACTGGTCGACGTGCTCGATTCTGATCATCGCCACCTCTGGCGCAACGCGCGGTGAAAAGCCATGGCTCGACACCAGTTTGCGAAACAGCGCACCCAAGGTGGTCGGGCCATGACTGGCCGTGCGGCGTTGCTTGAAGCCCGTCTCATCATCCTTGCTGAACGGCGCCGCCGTGGCCACCAGCGTCAGGCGGAACGGGAACAGCGTCGGCGTCAGGCGCGTCACTTTGAACTGGCCCTTGTCGACCATTCCCGACTCCAGATAACCGACCTCAAGGCCGATTTTTCCGCCCAGATCCGGCAGCCCTTCGAGGCCTTCAAGATCAATCGTCAACGTCAGCTGATCGGACTCGAAACCGGCTGCGTCGATGTGTTCCCAACTGATCAGGCGTTGATTGAGCAGGGCCGAATGGGCCCCGTAGAGTCTTACCGCCGGGGTGAAACCCAGTGTCATGCAACCTCCTTAATCCCAGGCCGTGAGCGGTTTGATCGTGGCCGGTTTCGAGTCGAGTTCCGGCAACGTGACCCAGACGCCCGCAGGCAGGATCGGGCCGTGTTCGGCCAGGGTCGGGTTGAGTGTCCACAGAGCTTCTTCGGCGGCGTCATCACTGCGCCCGGTTTCGCGGTAGAGCAGCAGATTCACTGAATCACCGGCCACGCTTCGTACCTTACGCATTGTTGAACTCCGTTAATCCGACCACCCACTTGATCACCATCGCGGTGCCGTCATCGATGACCTCGCTCTGGTTCTCGTCGATGCTGTTGATCCGCCACAGACCCCAGTTGCGCCCGATACCGTCAATCAACGGCAGCGGCACACGCTGTGCCTGAAGTGCGCGTAACTCATCGAGTCGATCCATGGCCACGGCATACATCGAGGTGCCGCTGATGGTCAGCGATTCCGCTTTCTGCCCGGTCTGACTGGACTTGGGTTTGCTGGTCAGGATCTGGATGTCGCTCCAGCCACCGTCGGACTTTCGCGCCAGCGTGCTGTAAGCAAAGTTGCGCGACAGGCCGAAGATGAAACTGCCTAGAGCCATTTGTTGTTTCATCAGTCGACTCCATCGGTCAGGGCTGCGTCACGGCGGGTGGCGAGGGGGTTGTTTGTCAGCAACGGCAGGAACTGGCCGTGGAATTGCCCGCTCAGTTGTTGCCCGATAATCGTGCGAATCTGCTCGGCAGTATCTGGCGCCGGACAGGTGACCTGGATCAGTGGGGAGAAGGTGACTTGCTGGTTTTGCGTCTGCGCGCTCGGCAGTTCTTTGGCAACCTCTACCGGCGGGGCGAGTTGGTTCGGTGCAGGCGTCGCGAGTTTTTCACCCAATGCGCTTCCCCACTGATTGCCATAGTAGGTGCCAGCTGCTCCGCCAACCCCTCCACCGACAAGTGCCCCGGCAGGACCGGCGAAAGCCCCCAGGAAGGCACCAACGCGCGCCCCCAGGTAATTTCCAGCAACCCCACCCACCAGGCCGCCCGCTCCTCTAGCTGTTTGTTTGCCATCGGCATCGAGCAAGCCGTTGACCACGTCCATACCGGAGTCGAGCATCATCAACGGCATACTCAGAGGGCCAGCTACACGACCGATACGGGCACCTTGACTGACCAGACTTCGGCCTGGACCGGATGTCAGGTATTTAGCTCGGTCAAGCGCAACGGATCCCAGAGTCTTGGCATTGTTAAGCCCAGCGGAACCCCAAGTCTTGGCATTATTCAGCGCAACGCCCCCCCAAGCCTTCGCACCGTTAAGCGCTGCGGAACCCCAGGATATGGCAGTTGTGCCGACGAACTTGAGGTTGTCGATAGTGGATGTCGTTCCTCTAATGCCCTTGGCCAGCATCGATCCAGCGACCTGCACGCCCTTGATACCGGCAATACTCAAAATCAACGTCCGCGCGAGCTCCGGTGACTCTTCAGCCATGCTGCTCAAGCCATCGGTCGCCCACGCCATCACCCCCGTGAGCCTGTCAAAATCAGGCAGCACAGCAGCGCCAGCGGAGCTAAGGAGACGATCTTTCTGAGCGGTGAAAATGTTCCAGCCCGTTTGCGACGTATCCGACAGCTTCAGCGCAGCCTGATTGACTGCTCCGCCCTCCTCGCCTCGCGCCGAGGATGCGTACTGCTGTTTATCTTTGACGAGATCAAATGCACCTCGCACATCAGCGCTGCGCTCGAGCATTTTCACAACCGGCTGGTCGATCGAAAAAAGCGTCATCGCCAGGCTGGCTTGCTGCTCGGGGGATTTTGTCTTCAGCGCTTCAAGCACCTTGAGAATCGCGCCGGGGGCGTCCCCTTGCATCTGCGCAGCGAGGGCCTTTGGATCGAGGTCAAGTTGAGCGATCACCGCTTTCTGACTAACTGATGCGTTGTCGCCCAACGCCAGCGTCGTGGTGATCCTCTCCAGTGCCACTCCGGCGTCAGCCCTGTTGACGTTGACATTGAGCATTGCCGCAGCAAAAGCCGCAGTCTGTTCGGGACTCAGCCCCGCACCTTTTGCCGAAGCGCCGTAGTTGCTGAGGATCGAACCAATGTCAGCCACCGTGGCACTCAATCGGCTTCCCAGCACGCTGGTGGCATCGGCGAGGTCGAGGGTCTTGGCTCGGTCGAGCCCCATTGAGGTGCGCCAGCCGATCAGCAGATCCGCAACATCCGGCGCCTTCATCTCAAAGGCTGTGGCCGTGATGCCAGTGTCTCGGGTGAAATCACTGAGGTCTTTTTGCCGGGCGGCTTCAGTCTTCTGATCGCTACCAACCCCACCTTTGTTACCGGCATACATCACGCCTGCCAGATCCAGCACCGTGGTACCGCCGGCTGCCACTTTGCGCTCGGCGGCCATTTTCTCCAACGACACCCGCAACGCATCGCGTTGATCGCCCTCAACGCCTGCAACCCGTCCCAGTCGCGCCATCGCGCTATCAAGGTTGATCGCTGGCTGCAGGTATTTGAAAGGTTGCGTTGCGCCATTGACGCCTGACGGTTTCGACTCAGCTCCCACGGCCGCGCTGCCCGCTAGTGCTGGCCGGTCATTGAGAGACTGTTGCAGCGAGCGCTGTGAAATCAGCACAGCGTGTATCGACCCCAACACATCCCTGAGCTGAACCTGCTCGGGGGTCAGATTTCGCAATTCGCTGGTGGCATCGGCCAGCGCCAGGCTTAGCCCGGCAACACTGCCGTCAAAGTTCGAAGCAGGTGTTGCGGCTCCTGCTGACATCGTCGGAGCCATCAAGGCGGCAGTCTTGCTGGCCGTGCTCAATGCCCGGGTTTCTTGATTGACCTCAGCGAACGTCAACGCATAGTTATCATCTGCCATGCCGCTCTACTCCTGTTTCACGCCAAGGCGAGTGATCGCTATGTCGTAGCGGCGCAACGCCTTTTCGGCGTCCCATTCCAGAATCTCCGCTTCACTTACCGGGTAAATGAGCGGGACGATATCGAGGATTACTTCGATGTCGCGTTCCGAAAGTAGGCCGCCGGCTGGTTTAAAAAATCGTCGATGCGCACCTGCAATTGGGTCCAGTCAGGGACGCTCAGCTGGGCCAGATCGGGGATCATCAGACCGGTGCAATGGGCAGTGATGAACTCGGCGCGTTCTTTGGCCGTTTTCAGTTTTTTCATCACTTTGGTGGCGCGCAGTGCGGGCATTTCCAGCGACAGCGAGGTCACGGTGCGGCCAGTCACGGCGAGCGGTTGCAGCAGCTGCACTTCGTCAGGATCGTCGGACTTTTCCGCGTCTTCGACCTGCTCCAGAAAGTACGACGCCGGACGGGTCGACATCTCGTGCACGTACTGGGCGATGCTCACGTAGTCCGGGCGTTTCAGCTGGTCGAGTTCCTTGACCGACAGGCCGGTGGCGAGCAGCGCCAGTTCGAAGAACTGATCGTCTTCATCATCGCCGGCGCGTTCCAGCGCTTCTTTCTGTGCGGCGTAGAACAGCGGCTTGAGCTGGATCTGCTCGATCTGCGCGCCGTCGTCACCGGTGATCGGCGACAGCAGGTCATGCTTGGGTGGCATCCACGACATGTATGAATTCCTTGGTGATTCTTGAGGGGGTGTAGCAATCCCCTTGTAGGAGTGAGCCTGCTCGCGATGGCGGTCTTTCAGGCACATTGATGTTGAATGTGCTGGCCTCATCGCGAGCAGGCTCACTCCTACAGGGTTTGGGGTGTATCGAGGGTTACGGCATCAGCACCGCACGGCGCGCATCACCGAGGATGTCGACGCCGTTGAGCACGAACTTCTGGGTGCGCACGTCGATGTCGATCACCGGGATGCCGTTTTCCAGGCGGTTGTAGGTGCGGCACGAGAAGTCCAGCGTCGTCAGGGCTTTGCCGCCCATTTTGATTGCGTCTTCACCCATGGTTTTGAGCTTGCCGCCGATGGTGTGATAGGTAAACCAGGTGTTGCCGTCCTGATCCTGACCGGCTTCACGCACGTTCAGCAGAATGTCGTCGCCCAATTTCACACCCATGGCGAGCAACACTTCGGCGCCCGTGCCCTGCAGCTTGATCTGAGCATTCAGCGGCTTGGCACTCTTGGCCATTTCCTCAACGATGAAGCGCCCGCCCGTCATGTTTTCCATGTCGAAATCGATTTTCGGCGGGGTGAATTCCTCCACGGTCGCCGACAGCGGCAGGCCTTGCAGGGTGGCCGCGATGGCCTGTCTTACGCGGTTGGTAAACATTAGAGAACGTCCTCCAGGAACTGCTCGATGATTTCATCGCGGGCGTTGAGTTGATAAACCATGTGTTCGTTCGGCGCGTAGCGGCCGTAGTCGATGACCACGTACCAGGTGCCGTTCTTGTACTTCTCGACGCTGTTGAGTTCCGGGTGCAGGTACACGCTGCCGCCAGGAATGGTTTCGTCGGCGACCAGGGTCTGCAGCCAGTCGTTGATGCGCTTGACCTCCTGATCCATGAACGACTTGGTCAGGTTCTTCGCCATGGCTTTCTGGCCGGCCTTGACCAGCTTGCGGCTGATCGCATCTTCAAGGCCGACGTAGCTGATGAACTTGCCGGTAATCGAACGGTTACCCAGCAGCGAGAAGCCACCGAGCACGGTGCGGGCGTAGTAGCTCACGCCGTAGCGGTTGAGCAGATCGCCTTCGGTGGAGGTGTCGAGGATGTTGTATTCAACGACGCGGGACACGTCTTCGGCGTAGGTCACCTGGTTGCCCGGGCTCTCCCACTGCTTGACCTTGGCCAGCGCGGCAATCGCCAGGCTGGACGGCGCGAGGAAGACGTTTTTCTTCGCGGCTTTCGAGTACACGGCGGGCATGTTGTGCACCACCAGGCAACGGTCGAAGCCTAGGTCGGCGCCGCCCAGTTCCTGGCTGTAAGTCACTTGATCTGCGACCGAGGCATCCTTGCCGTCCAGCACCACACGGGCCTTGATGCGCTTGCCGAACGAGGCGAACTCGCTGGCCACCGCTTTGGTGCCGGTGAAGCCTGGCGCGCCGATGATGGTCAGGTCTTCCGGGACACTGCCCAGTGCCGCCAGACCGAGCTTGCGGCCGGTGGTTGGATCGACACCGCCGATCACTGCGTTGACGGTGTCGGCCGGGGTCGCGCCCGCTTCGACGATCACCACGTAGACCGGCACCTTGACCACTTTGAGGATCTGGTAAACCGCGTGATACAGCGTGCCCTCTTCGGCGCCGGTCGGATCGAGCAGCGCGTGAGTGGTGAAGCTGTTGATGCGGAACGGTGCGTTGCGCGGAATCAGCGGATCGGCTTTCGGCGCGGTGCCGACCAGACCGATGACGTTGTCACCCAGGCCACCCATGGCCTCGGGGGATTCGGTGGCATTGACGGTAATGCCGTTGTGCTCGAAGTTCAAAACCTCAGCCATGTTCAGTCAGCCTTCTTGGCAGCGGCCTTTTTGGCCTGGGTGGTAGGTGTTTTCAGTTCCAGTCGACCGGCGCTGTGCAGGGCACTGGCCTCGACGTCGAGCAGATCAAGGTCTTGACCGACGCTCGACCAGTGCCCACCGCCGGTGGGGAATGGGACGAGCACGGTGTAGGTTTGGCGGGTTGCCATTTTTCGTTTCTCCATAAACGGGAAAGCCCCTCGTGGGGAGGGGCTTGGCGGGTGTTGAAATGTTTTTTGGCGGGTAAGAAAACGCCCCGGGTTCGGGGCGTTTATTGGAGCGCGGGGATTGGAGTTATTGGCACGGAATCCGGCCAACCTTCCTTGAGCATTTCATCCGAGTAAGTGCCTGCCTCGACAGCTTGAAGCAGCGCCAACTCACGGTCGAAGCAAGCCTGGACGTGCGCCCTGACAGCTTTCGCAATTGTAAGAATCTGCTGCGCTCCAATTTCTATGAAACCTTCGAGTGTTTTGAAATTGCAGCGATAGTCAGGATCAAGCATCGCCGAGAGTCCAGCGCCGTAGATCAGCCCTGCGCTTTCGCGCGAGGTCGCGATCGACAGACCGTCCACTGACACAGCAGAATCCTCGCGTTCGTAACGCTCCGCAGCGATCCTTTGCGCATAGTCAGGAGCCACTTGTGAAAAAGGCTGCTTGATAATCTCGTCGTCCACTTGACGCCAGATACCATCGGTTTCTTGCGTCAACCTGAGAAACAGGTTTTGGTCGATTTTCACTGCTGAGACGGGGATCTGATGAACCCCTTCGATCAGACAGGTTTGCAAGTTCGAATTTTCGTCAAACAGTGCGTATTTCATGATCTCTCCTTAACTACCCACCGCAACCCAATGGAAGACGGTGACCCCAGGAAATGTATGTTTTCCATAAAATGCATTGAGATTTGACACGCCGACGTCCACATACCCGTTCACTGCAGAGCCAGGCGTGTAGTTCAAGGTGGCATTCAAGCTGTACATGGCATTTGGAAAAGCGATCGGGAAGGCAGTGGTGATATCCGTACCACCATTTCCAGAGACCCTGCCCCACTGAATAATTAAGCCACCGAGCCACGACGGGAAAATGATGTAACCGTTGATAGCTTTGAGGATTTGAAAGCCCCAGCGCAGTTTTTTAGGCGTCACGATTGTGCTGTCGTCAGCACCAGCGTCGGTCTGCTCTTGGGTTGAAACTTTAGCCGTGCCTTGTTTGATTTCGGTCGCTTGTTGCCCCAGAACGGCTAGCGCCGCGATATCAACGCTTCCTTGATTGACCGGTGCGTTCCAGGCTTTTATGCACCACATCACTGCCAGGTTGCGCGGGCGGGTGCCAACTAAGTGCCCCTCTGTAAAAAGCGCCGCCTGATTCAGCGAGACAGCGGAATTGATTTCGCCAGAAGAAAAGAAGGCGGCTGGATAATCGGCCGCAGACGCAACGTCGCCCCCAAGTACCGGGTGAGACTTCCCGGTACTGTCTGGATTGAGCTTCCACGATGAGACTGCAGCCTGGATGGCCTGCCCAGTCGAGGTAACTGCATCGTGTGCAACCAACGTCGCTTTTTGCCAACTGCCGATTGTCCGGCCAGCGTCAACACCGCGCCCATGATCCCAACCACGCAAGAATTCGCCACGTGAATCCGGTAGCCGGAAATTGCCTATCCCCTCGTCTCCCTTGTTGTAGGTGCTGCCGAGAAACGCCGCCAGATCCGGATAAGTCGCAATGCTCTGCACGCTACCATCCAGCTCCAGATAACCCGGCGCAACGATCCCGGTCGGGAATGCCAGAACCGCCCCCACCGGAACGGCGGATTTGAGTCGTTCGACTTCCTTGGCCAGTGCGGCTACATCGATGGTTCCCTGATTGACCGGGGCGTTCCAGGCTTTGATGCACCACATGACAGCGACGTTACGGGGCCGAGTTTCGGCACCACCTCGGACTCCAGTGGTAGCCATCTGCTGCCCTTCTCCCGAGTACGTCGGAGCACCAGATGAACTCGTTCCGTGATACGCCTGAATCGTCGGATACTCATTACTCATGAAACCAGGGCGATTACTTAGTGGCGGATGATTGTGCGACTTGAAGTCATCAGTCTGATACGTGCCAACACCTCGCCCCGCATCCACCCCACGCCCATGATCCCAACCACGCAGGAACTCACCTCGCGCTTCCGGCAAACGGAAATTCCCGACACCCTCATCGCCCTTATTGAACTTGCCACCCAGATAAGCGCTCAAGTCCGGGTAAGTCGCGCTGCTCTTGACGCTGTTATCCAGCTCCAGAAAACCCGGCGGCGGTGCATCCACCGGGAACGCAACAATCGAACCCACAGGCAACGCCGATGCCTTGGCAATCAAAGCTTCGACTTCAGCCTTGGTGTAGGAATCCTTGATCCCGAACCCGGCCAGCGTTTCAGGATTGGCCCCGGCAGTCGCCCGACCATACTCATCAACGGTCAGACTCTTGTAAGTGCCGGCAGCAATCCCTGTGCGCCCCGCCAACATCTTGAACGTCAGCGCAGTAGTGCCAAGGGTAATCGGCGCATTCGTGGTCAGGTGCCACAGCGAATCGCCGTTCGCCGTACCCTCCTCGACCATGACCGTCAGGCCCGGCGTGACCTTGGCGCTGGTATTGGCATCAGTCGCCCGCACCCAGTCACCGTTAGCCACGATCCACAGGCCGTTGTCCTTGGCCAGGGTCTGGTTCGCCAGCAGCACACGGTCGCCGGAAATCACGGCGACACCGTCGATCTGCTGCGCACCGTTCAACACGATGTTGGTGGAGGCCGCAACGCGCACCGATTGCTTGCCATCGAGTTTGCCGAGTTCTTCGGCCAGATAACTCATGACCCAGGCACGGGTGGCCTTGACCACGGTGTCGTCGATCAGCAGCGTCACCAGGGATGCATTGCTGGTCTCGAAAATCGAGCGAATGTAGAACTCTTTGCCCGAGCCCGAAGTCGCCAGAACCGGTTTGAACGACTCCGGATATTTGACGATGGCGTAGAGAATCCCGGTGTCGGTCCACAGCCCGGCTTCACGCACGTACCAACCGCCAACGTCCGGCGGAATGGTCACTTCGGCGAGCAGCCAGCTCGGGTTCTTTTCGTCCTGGAACAGGGCATTGAGCGGCCCGCGCCAGACTTCGCGTTTCAGCGCGGTGGCGGTCGCGGCCGGGTTGTAGACCGCGCCGCCGCCGTCGCCGACAGAAATCTGCGTCAACTTGATCGGCACGCCCGCGGCCTTGCACGCCGTTTCGTAGGCAATCCCTGCGTTGGTGAGCAGGGTGTAATAGTCAGCCATTCAGGCCCCCTGAGGATAAATAGTGGATGTTTCGACGGTGTACATCGCGGCGGCCATGAACGCCTCGCCAGAGGTTTCGAGCCCTTCGATGAACACTGGATAAACCGTGGTCAGCTCACCGCAGAAAGTCGCGGCGGCGATGGAGTGGCTGCCGAACGCGCTCAAGCCAACCGTCACCGAAAGGATGTCCCGCTCGCTCTTGGCATCAGCCAGACGCCGGTCGAGACGGGCGTCGATTTCTGCGCTGTAGGGTTGATCGCTGAAAGCGCGCACCCTGAAGCTGTAAGGCACGCCGGGAGGCGTCTGTTCGTACCAGGCGCGGACTTCGGGGCGCAGTTGCAAACCCTTGGCCGCGTTCTCCAGCGCCTTGCGAGTGCCGGCCTGCCGCGCGGTGGGCCAGGCCAGTTCGACGGTCAGGCGCTTTTCCGCTTCCGGTGCGCTGGTGCTCCATTCGGCGACACCGCGATCCGCTGCCAGATACGGCAGAAATGCGACCGGCGTTTCGCTCGGGTTCATCAGTTCGGGGAACGGCGGCGCGATGCGATCAAGCAGTGCGCCAAAGCCCAGATCCAATCCACGTTCGAGTGCCGAGCTGTTGGCCGGCAGCAACGTCGGGCTATGCGTTGGCTCATTCATAGCGTCAGCACCTCGACCTCGACCGCCGTGCAGTACGGTGCCTGAAACGCAGTGGTGACGATCGGCGCCAGCGGTTCAAGAATCTGCAGTTGTACGGCGCCGGCGCTGTGCAACGTGTAGTCGATCCAGCTCGGATCGACCCGCCCTTCGAGGCGATGGCAACTGTCGGCGTAGGCCTGCAATTGCTGTTGCGCGGCGACTTTGGTCAGGCCCGAATCGGGACCGGAATTGATCTTGGCCACGACACGAATCTTGTAGCGCTGAATGTCGGCTGCCTTGACCGTGACCAGATCGGTTTCCGGTCGCACATCAGGGCGGGCGAAGTGCTGACGAACGCCATCCAGCAACGCTGCAGACGGAGTGCCATCGCCGTCTCGCGACAACACCGTGACCTGCACTTCGCCCGGCGCAGTACGCCGACCGTTGCCGTCCTTGACCTGTGCCGCAAGGCCATCAGGGTTGAAGGTGTAGGTGACACTCACCACGCCAGCATCGCTGGATTCGACCTTCACCGTTGGCCGTTCACCGAGGGTGAATACCTCGCGGCGATACTGCATTCGCGAGCCCGCTGCCGGGGCATGCGGCGCCAGGTAATAGCGCAGCCGGGCGTCGTCATCACTTTCATAAATCGGTGGTATTGGCGGGAAGGCTGCCGGGTCACCCGCATCGAGCAACTGTCGCTCCAGGCCCATGTCCGCCAGCCGTGCATCGAGGTTGCTGCCGGTCGCCCACCACGCCAGCATCTGCTTGATGCGGGCGTTGTATTTGCGTTCGTGGGTTTGCAGGCGCACGCAGAAAGCCTCAAGCGCCAGGGTCAGCAGTTCGCTCTCGTTGTCGAGGCTGGTCTTGAGTTTCGCCGCGCTTTCGGGCGCTCGGGCGCCGACGTACTCGACGACGAAGGTCTTGAACTCGGCGAGCAGGTCTTCGAAGGCGTCGACGGTGATCAGCGCCGGTTCGGCCAATTGGTTCTGGCCGGGGATCAACATGCTCATGTCACTACCTCGAAGGTCTGTTGACGGTTTTTCCAGGTGCCGGCGAAACGCAGCAGCAGACCGGCGCCCTGACGGCTGGCGACGATCACGCTCGGCTGAAAATCGCTGATCCCGTTCTGCGCGTTGTAGAACGCCTGAGCCGCGTGGCTCTGGGCCAGAAGCAGAACGTCGTCACCGAGGTTCTGCCCCAGCAGCGTGGGGATCAGCGAGCCATAAAGGGGCTTTTTTTGCCGGGTGCCCAGCGGCGTGGTCAGGGCCCGGGTCGCGCGCTGCACAAACTGCAGCCAGTCGTCGACCGTGGCCCCGGAGTCTCTATCGATTCCGATCATGGGAAGCTCTTGATTCAGGGGCTGATGACGCGGCCCTGGTGATCCACCAACGGGCCGCTGAAGTGCACGCCCGAGGCGTCGATGCTCAGGCCGACGCCGCCCAGTTGCAGGCTGATCAGCTGCGGCGTCATCGTCAGTTGCGCCGGGCCGATGCTCAGTGCAAGCGACTCGCGAGAGCCACTGAATGCGGCAGGGCCGTTTTGCCAATGCAGGGTATGCGTGGCGTCGTCGTAGCCGCTTTCGCTACCGTCCTGATGTACGCGGCGAGTCAACGTCGGCACATTGGAAACGGGTGGAAACCGGTCACTGTTCAAGCCGAACAACGCCACACTTTGCGCCCCGCTTTCACCGCTGCCGTAATTGAACAGCAGACACTGTTCGCCGACGCTCGGAATCCGCGATTCGCTCTGCGCCCCGGCGCTCGGGTTGAAGAACTTGATCGCCGGCGTCAGCAGTCCACCGTGACTGACCTGGCAGGTGTTGCTCGCCGCATCGACTGCCTGACAGACGCCGATGCGACAGAAACTCTCGGCGCGGCGGTGCAGGTCGTCGATCTCCGCTTCCATCTCCGCCAGCCGCTCGATGATCGGGCCCAATTGCATGCGCAGTAATGCGTCGAACATCGGTCAGGCCTCCAGCGCGGTGTATTGGTCCGGGTCGTCGATATTGCTGACTTCCCAGGTACGGGCGAATTTCGGCGTGCCGAGCGGGTCGTCGAGCAAGGTCGGGCCGAGATAGAGGGTCTGGGTGAAAGTCAGGGTCCAAGCCTTGTATTGCTGATCGGCGCGTGTGAGCACTGACGGCAAACCATCAATGTTCATCGGCAGATCACATTGAGCGCCGGGCAGGCCCCAACGGTTGTCGGTGATCAGGTTTTTCAGCACGGCGATCAGATCGCAGGCGGCAAATGCACTGGCGGAGAGTGCCGGAATGACTTGCAGCGACACCGTCATGACATGAGCAATGCGCCCATCAGCGGAGCGCACTCCCTGTGCATTGCGATCAAAGTCGATCAATGCCCAGGCCAGAGCACCGGGTGTTGTGAAGTCGTCATGATTGCCGACCTGCAGATTCAGGCCGGCGCTGTTGCGCAGGGTTGTCGCCATCGCCGTGAACAGCTGCGAAGGCTGCTGGATCGGTACGGGCATGCATGACCTCCTTTTCAATTGTCCACGCGCAGCCCCGCCGCATCAGTTGCAGCGAGGCAGGAAAGTGTTGAGTTACTGGGGATCGCGCGGCGGGGGAACTTCGCAGACGCCGATGCGCTTGGCGGCCCAGCGTTCGTACAGACCGATGGCCACGTCGGCCCCGGCCATGGCGGTCAGGCAACCGAAGGCACCAGCGGCCCAGATGGATAGCCCGGCGGCGTACAGCAGCATGATCGCCGAGACGCCGCAGATCATGCAGGCGCCGGAGCGCAGGGCCAGACGCCGCAGCAATGACCAGCCACGGGCGCCCTCCTTGTCGGCGCGCCACATTTCGCCGGACACCCCGCCCACCACGGCAAGGAGGATGACCAGCCAGATCGGCATGTCCGCCAACGCTTGTTGCTCGTTTGTCATGTCACGCCTCCTGGTTCTAGTTGATGAGTGTTGTGTGTTGGGTTCAAGCGATGTCTCTTCAGGTAGGCATTCCGAAAAGCCCGGCGTTGAGGCCGGGCTTTTCAGTAATGCGCTCCTTCGCCTTCCTTCAAATCCTGTATCCGAGAAGGAAGCTGACTTTTCGGCGCTACTGGCGCGGTACGAGTCCATTCAAATTGTTTTTCCGACCGCGGTCCCTGCCCGCCGGATAACTGCTCTTGGTGCTTTACGCTGCACACCCGGGTCAGTTGCCAACCCTCTGAACCGTTGAGGCCGGTTCATCGCTGCCTGTTCTTGTGGAACTAAAGAGCTGTTGTTGCCAGCCGCTTTGTCGAGCGGCTTGGTGGCAAGAATATGCATGGATGCATATACAGTCAATGCATAAATGCATTTATTTATGCGCGAGAAATGCACGGACGCATGCAGACCGCATAAATCAAGGCGCCGAGGGTTTTGTTCAGGCGAAAAAAAACCCGCCATGAGGCGGGTTTTATGCGAAGGGGAGTACCTATCGAGCGTACATGCCCCACCAGAAAACGTGACCGAGGATGACGATCTGCTCTTCCTGCATGTCCTGGAAGCTGTAGTCCTCGTCCGGATGTTCATCGCGGTTGAAGCTGCGCAGACGGATGCCGGTCGGCAGACGATAGAGCTGCTTCACGCGCAACTGACCGTTGTGGTTGATCGCGTACAGATCGCCATCGATGATATCGCCGATGCCGCACTTGCCGGCATTGACTCCGACCGTGGCGCCGTCACGCAACACCGGCATCATGCTGTTACCGCGCACCGTCACGCATTTGGCCTGGTCGAACTGCACACCGTTGTGGCGCAGGCTGCGCTTGCCGAAGCGCAGGCTAGAGCGTTCGCTCTCTTCGATGACGAATCTTCCTGATCCAGCAGCCAATTCAACCTCACGAAGAAAGGGCACCGACACCTCGTCGTCATCGACAGGGGTATCGTCGTCCCACAGGCTTATGTCCTTGAGTTCCGCATGCACGTCATCGCGCGCGCCACCGGTCGCGATCGCCACATCGGCGCGGCCACGCAATTGATCGGTGCTCACATTGAAGTATTCGGCGATCTTCGAGATATGTTTATCCGAAGGATCGACGATCTTCCCGCTGAGAATCCGCGAGAGCGTTGATTGAGGCACGCCGGTGCGACGGTGGAGCTCCGTGGGGGAGATCCCGTGCTGGTCGAGCAGTGCTCTTAAGACGGAGGATACGTTGCGTTTTTGCATAACGCGCATAGTGCTTGAAGTTTTTTCCGAAGACAAATGCTGATTTGCATAAATCGTGCATAAATCACAATTAAACGCAGAAAGTGTCAGCCGGCCGTCATGCCTGCGTCGAGCCGACCGCCCATGGTAACCTTGCGCCCATCGCGGAAAAGCCCGGCGGTTGCCCTCGCTTTTGCCCTACATCATTTAACGAGTTACCTGACAATCCGATGAATAAAGCCGTCTCCGACCTGTCCTCCCACACCCCGATGATGCAGCAATACTGGCGCCTGAAGAATCAGCACCCGGATCAGCTGATGTTCTATCGCATGGGCGACTTCTACGAGATCTTCTATGAAGACGCGAAGAAGGCGGCCAAGTTGCTCGACATCACTCTGACCGCGCGCGGTCAGTCGGCGGGGCAAGCGATCCCGATGTGCGGGATTCCTTACCACGCCGCGGAAGGTTACCTGGCGAAACTGGTCAAGCTCGGTGAGTCGGTGGTGATCTGCGAGCAGGTCGGCGATCCGGCCACCAGCAAGGGTCCGGTCGAACGTCAGGTCGTGCGTATCATCACACCGGGCACGGTCAGCGACGAAGCGCTGCTCGATGAACGCCGCGACAACCTGATTGCCGCCGTGCTAGGCGACGAGCGCCTGTTCGGTCTGGCAGTGCTGGACATCACCAGCGGCAACTTCACTGTGCTCGAGATCAAGGGCTGGGAAAACCTGCTGGCGGAGCTGGAGCGAGTCAACCCGGTGGAACTGCTGATCCCGGACGATTGGCCGAAAGACCTGCCAGCGGAAAAACGCCGTGGTGTGCGTCGTCGCGCGCCGTGGGATTTCGAGCGTGATTCGGCGCTGAAAAGTCTCTGCCAGCAGTTTTCCACACAAGACCTGAAAGGCTTCGGTTGTGAAACCCTGACCCTGGCCATCGGCGCCGCCGGTTGCCTGCTGGCCTACGCCAAGGAAACCCAGCGCACCGCCCTGCCCCATCTGCGCAGCCTGCGCCATGAGCGTCTGGACGACACCGTGGTGCTCGACGGCGCGAGCCGCCGCAACCTCGAACTCGACACTAACCTGGCTGGTGGTCGCGACAACACCCTGCAATCGGTGGTTGATCGCTGCCAGACCGCCATGGGCAGCCGTTTGCTGACCCGTTGGCTGAACCGTCCGCTGCGCGATCTGACCGTGCTGCTGGCGCGGCAGACCTCAATCACTTGTCTGCTCGATGGCTACCGCTTCGAAAAACTCCAGCCACAGCTGAAGGAAATCGGCGACATCGAGCGGATTCTCGCGCGTATCGGTCTGCGCAATGCGCGCCCTCGTGACCTCGCTCGCCTGCGCGATGCCCTCGGTGCCCTGCCGCAATTGCAAGTGGCGATGACCGACCTCGAAGCACCGCACCTGCAACGCCTGGCGACTACCACCAGCACCTACCCGGAACTGGCGGCGCTGCTGGAAAAAGCCATCATCGACAACCCGCCAGCGGTGATCCGCGACGGCGGCGTGCTGAAAACCGGTTACGACAGCGAACTCGACGAGTTGCAATCGCTGAGCGAAAACGCCGGCCAGTTCCTTATCGATCTGGAAGCCCGGGAAAAGGCCCGCACCGGTCTGGCCAACCTGAAAGTTGGCTATAACCGTATTCACGGCTACTTCATCGAACTGCCGAGCAAGCAGGCGGAATCGGCTCCGGCAGACTACATCCGTCGCCAGACGCTCAAGGGCGCCGAGCGTTTCATCACGCCCGAGCTGAAAGAATTCGAAGACAAGGCGCTCTCGGCCAAGAGCCGTGCCCTCGCTCGCGAGAAAATGCTCTACGAGGCGCTGCTGGAAGACCTGATCAGCCAGTTGCCACCGCTGCAGGACACTGCCGGCGCATTGGCCGAGCTGGACGTGCTGAGCAACCTCGCCGAACGTGCGCTGAACCTTGACCTGAACTGCCCGCGTTTTGTCAGCGAGCCGTGCATGCGCATCACCCAAGGGCGTCACCCGGTGGTCGAGCAGGTGCTGACTACGCCGTTCGTGGCCAATGACCTGAGCCTGGATGACAACACCCGGATGCTGGTGATCACCGGCCCGAACATGGGTGGTAAATCCACCTACATGCGCCAAACCGCATTGATCGTGCTGCTGGCGCATATCGGCAGCTTCGTGCCGGCGGCCAGTTGCGAGTTGTCGCTGGTGGACCGGATCTTCACCCGGATCGGCTCCAGCGACGACCTGGCCGGCGGCCGTTCGACCTTCATGGTCGAGATGAGCGAAACCGCCAACATTCTGCACAACGCCACCGAGCGCAGCCTGGTGCTGATGGACGAAGTCGGTCGCGGCACCAGCACCTTCGACGGTCTGTCCCTGGCATGGGCCGCCGCCGAGCGTCTGGCGCATCTGCGTGCCTATACTCTATTCGCTACGCACTATTTCGAACTGACTGTGCTGCCGGAAGCCGAACCTTTGGTGGCTAACGTGCACCTCAACGCCACCGAGCACAACGAGCGCATCGTGTTCCTGCACCATGTGTTGCCGGGGCCTGCCAGCCAGAGCTACGGCCTGGCGGTGGCGCAACTGGCCGGCGTGCCGAGTGAAGTGATCGTGCGGGCCCGGGAGCACCTGAGCCGACTGGAAGACACCGCATTGCCGCATGAAGCGCCCAAGCCTGCCGTCAAAGGCAAACCGGCGGTCCCGCAGCAGAGCGACATGTTTGCCAGCCTGCCGCATCCAGTGCTCGATGAGTTGGCGAAAGTGGATCTCGATGACCTGACCCCGCGTCGAGCGCTCGAATTGTTATATGCACTTAAGAACCGGATCTAAGCAGCAAAGAACCGGATATAACGCAAACGGCTTCAAGCTGTTAGAATCTCGCGCGGTTTGGGATGCTGCTGGCTAATAGCCTGGCTGGCAGACATCGCTCCCGAACCTGGCGACCCCAACCGTGAAGGGGCTACGCTGCCGCCGCCTGAGGAGAAAATTAGAAATGACCTTCGTCGTCACCGACAACTGCATCAAGTGCAAGTACACCGACTGCGTAGAAGTCTGTCCGGTGGACTGCTTTTACGAAGGCCCGAACTTCCTGGTGATTCACCCGGACGAGTGCATCGACTGCGCCCTGTGCGAACCGGAATGCCCGGCCGTCGCGATTTTCTCTGAGGACGAAGTTCCGGAGGATATGCAGGAGTTCATTCAACTGAACGTTGAATTGGCTGAAATCTGGCCGAACATCACCGAGAAGAAAGAATCGCTGCCGGATGCCGAAGAGTGGGATGGCGTCAAAGGCAAGATCAAAGACCTCGAACGCTGATCTGTCGCGCGTTACCAAAAGGCCCCTTGCGGGCCTTTTTGCTTTTTCGGATTTTACTTTTCTACAGGCAAAAAAAGGGGCGGTATGACCCGCCCACATTTTTTCCCTATTCCCTGTATTCCTTTTCATCGTCCTGATGAATCGCGTCCTGCGATGTCCGTTCCCCTCTTCCCTGAAGGGCGTGTCTGTCCGTCGACACAGTGCTGATACTAGAGAGTTCCCTGCCGAGAGCAATCGGCCCGGCGGGATGAAAATCGCTGTAATAAGCACTTCATATTAAAAAATAAGCATATAAATCAATTGGTTAAATACGACTCTCGGCAGTAGTCGACGTCTACCGTCCTGCAAAAATGGGGAACGCTTACGAAAGAGTAAGCCAAGGCTTACACCGCAAGACTACAAACGATGGAAATGCTGACCATTTGTCCGGCAATGAACTTTGTGGCGAGGGAGCTTGCTCCCGCTTGAGTGCGCAGCGCTCATGAACCTTTAGGGTTGCTGCGCAACCCGGCGGGAGCAAGCTCCCTCGCCACAGACAGTCATCAGCCAATATCCGAGCAATAAAAAAGCCCCGAACCAGTCGGGGCTTCTTGCGGCAGGCGTGTGAGGCGCTTACTGAAACAGCGACTCGCTCGACAGGCCATTCTTCTCGAGGATTTCGCGAAGGCGCTTGAGGCCCTCCACCTGGATCTGCCGCACCCGTTCCCGGGTCAGGCCGATCTCCAAGCCTACGTCTTCCAGCGTGCTGCTCTCATGGCCGCGCAGGCCGAAGCGGCGTACAACCACCTCGCGCTGCTTGTCGGTCAGTTCCGAGAGCCATTGATCGATGCTCTGCGACAGGTCGTCATCCTGCAGCAGTTCACATGGATCGGTCGGACGGTCATCCGTCAGGGTGTCCAGCAGGGTTTTATCCGAATCCGGACCCAGCGAGACGTCGACCGAAGAAACCCGCTCGTTCAGGCCGAGCATGCGCTTGACCTCGCCCACCGGTTTTTCCAGCAGGTTGGCGATTTCTTCGGGTGAGGGTTCGTGATCGAGCTTTTGCGTCAGCTCCCGTGCCGCCCGCAGGTACACGTTGAGCTCCTTGACCACATGGATCGGCAACCGGATGGTCCGGGTCTGATTCATGATCGCGCGCTCGATGGTCTGACGGATCCACCAGGTCGCGTAGGTCGAGAAGCGGAAGCCACGCTCGGGATCGAACTTTTCCACTGCGCGGATCAGGCCGAGGTTACCCTCTTCGATCAGATCCAGCAGCGACAGCCCCCGATTGACGTAACGCCGGGCGATCTTCACGACCAGCCGCAGGTTACTTTCAATCATGCGCTTGCGCCCGGCAGGGTCGCCACTTTGCGACAGACGCGCAAAATGAACTTCTTCCTCCGGGGAGAGCAGTGGTGAAAAGCCGATTTCGTTGAGATACAGCTGCGTGGCATCGAGTGCCCGAGTGTAGTCGATGTACTTGTGTTGTTTAAGTGAAGCGGATTGTCTGGATTTGGAACGAACGGAAGGTGGAGCAGCCCCTTCATCATTCGACATCGAAGATTCCGAATCGATGCCGGCCTCCATAAGGAGAACCTCATCGTCGATGTCAAACTCCGGCACTTCTTTACTGAGAGCCATTGTTATAGTCCTTTGGTGAGTTCGACCCCAAGCTCAAGCGACGCCTTTATCCTTGGCAGCGCTGGAGCCTGTCCCCTCTACGCGACGGAACAGGCTGGCCTCAAATCAACGTTTGGGCAGGAACTGCAGCGGATCTACAGGTTTACCTTGGCGGCGAATCTCAAAATGCAGTTTCACCCGGTCTGTACCCGTGGACCCCATTTCGGCAATTGTCTGTCCGACCTTGACCTGCTGCCCCTCCCGTACCAACAGCCTGCGGTTATGTCCGTAGGCACTGACGTAGGTTTCGCTGTGTTTGATGATGACTAATTCGCCGTAGCCCCTTAAGCCACTCCCGGCGTAAACCACCGTCCCATCAGACGCAGCTAAAACAGGCTGTCCCAAATCTCCGGCGATATCAATTCCTTTATTCAAACTACCGTTTGAAGAGAATTTTCCAATCAGAATGCCATTAGATGGCCATCCCCAGCCGGTCGGGGCCGGGCCCGGTGGAGGCATCGGAGCCGGAGCCGATTTGTTCGCGACGGACGGTGCAGCCCCCGCGGCAGCGGCTCCGGAGCCGGTCACGGTGGTGGTCGTCGTGCCATTCGCCTGGCGCCGGATTACCGTGGTTTTGCTCGACGATGATGGCGCGGAACTGCCGTTGCTCACCACCGCTGTCGGTGTTGAACCGGTGCGGCCGTCAAAGCGAATTGTCTGACCCGGGTGGATCGTATACGGCGTAGGAATATTGTTGCGGGCAGCGAGGGCTTTGTAGTCCCAGCCATAGCGAAAAGCGATGGAAAACAGCGTATCGCCCGGACGGACTACATACTGCCCGGTCGTGACGGCCGGACGCTGGGCCGCCGCGCTGTTGCGATCGACCACCCGCACGTTGCTCGATTTGGTGCTGGAGCAACCGACCAGCAAGGTGCTCAATACAAGGCCAGTCACCAGGCGCTGAAAGCTCGTGTTACCCATACGCTGCGCAATGACTGTGAGACTCACCCGCCGCTCCCTTTGTGGTGGCTGAAATATGTGGAATGCCGAATCGCGGCAAGTAGTGTCGCAAGTATAACGGGCCGAACCGGCTTTACCGTTAAAGATGCGAAAACGCTTCACGCACACGTTTGCCCGTGGACAGTTCGTAGCGTTTAAACCATCACTGCCGGTGTAAGACACAGGCCAGCGCAAGGAATTCAGCGCCCGCAAATAAATGCTCAGGCCAGCGGGCCATTGAGCAATGGCACGAAGCGCACAGCTCCCAATACGTGACGGGAAAAGCCGTGTTCTTCACGCACGATCAACATCAGTTGCTGCACTTCCCCCGAGCCGACCGGAATCACCATCCGCCCACCCGGTGCCAGTTGATCGAGCAAGGCCTGCGGCACGTCGGTCGCGACTGCGGTGACGATGATACCGTTGTACGGCGCCAGCGCCGGCCAGCCTTCCCAGCCATCGCCCCAGCGGAACACCACGTTGCGCAGGTTGAGTTCGACCAGGCGCTCCTTGGCCCGATCCTGCAGGACCTTGATGCGTTCGACCGAAAATACCCGCTCAACCAGTTGCGACAGCACGGCTGTCTGATATCCCGAACCGGTCCCGATCTCCAGCACCTTGTCCAGCGGCCCCGCCTCCAGCAGCAGCTCGCTCATGCGCGCCACCATATAAGGCTGGGAGATGGTCTGGTTGTGGCCGATTGGCAGTGCGGTGTCTTCGTACGCGCGGTGCGCCAGCGCTTCATCGACAAACAGATGACGCGGCGTACGGCGGATCACTTCCAGCACCTTGGCGTTGGACAGGCCTTCTTCATATAGACGCTGGATCAGACGTTCACGGGTGCGCTGCGACGTCATGCCGATGCCACTGCGCAGTCTGTCTTCGTGTTCACGAGCCATCAGCGCAGTTCCTCCAGCCAGCCGTCGAGACTTCTGAAGGCATCATTGAAAGTGCGATCGAGCTGCAACGGCGTGATCGACACATACCCCTGCATCACCGCATGAAAGTCAGTGCCCGGGCCGCCGTCTTCGGCATCACCGGCCGCAGCAATCCAGTAGCCGGCCTTGCCACGCGGGTCGACCACTTTCATCGGCGCCGCAGCACGGGCGCGATGGCCCAGACGGGTCAACTGAATGCCACGAATATGATCGATCGGCAGATTGGGAATGTTCACGTTCAGCACCGTGCGCGGCGGCAGGTCCAGCCCGGCGTGGGCCTCGACCAGTTTGCGCGCGAAATGTGCCGCTGTCGCCAGGTTGTCCACCTGTCGCGAACACAGCGAAAACGCAAACGAAGGGCGCTCGAGAAAGCGCCCTTCGAGGGCTGCCGCCACAGTGCCGGAATACAGCACGTCATCGCCCAGATTGGCACCGAGGTTGATCCCGGAAACCACCATGTCCGGCTCGCGCTCCAGCAGGCCATTGAGGCCCAGGTGCACACAGTCGGTCGGCGTACCGTTGAGGCTGATGAAACCGTTGGCCAGGTATTGCGGGTGCAACGGACGGTCGAGCGTCAGCGAACTGCTGGCGCCGCTTTTGTCCTGCTCCGGGGCGATAACCACGCATTCGGTGTAATCCGCCAGCGCAGCATAAAGCGCGGCGAGACCGGGTGCGGTTACCCCATCGTCGTTAGAAATCAGAATACGCATGGGCTGTCCGTCTGCCCCACCGGCACCAGATCAACGAGTTCGCGCACCAATACGGTGGCGAAGCATCCGGCCGGGAGGACGAATTCCAGTTGCAGAATGTCAGGCTGGGGATAATGCCACGACAACCCGCCAATGGGCAGCCGCAGGATGCGACGTTCGTGGCTCATTCCGGCATTGATCAACCAATCGCGCAGATCCGCCTCACGCTCGGCAATCCCCTGCTCCAGATCATGGACAGCGCTGGCGGCCGGTGAGTCACCTTCGCCCCACTGCGGACCGGTCGGGTGCAGGTCGAGAATCGCCAGGCGCGGATCGCTGCATTCGGCCTCACCGGCCGGGAAAAAACTGCGGCTGTCGGTGAACGCCAGCAGGTCGCCAACCTGTGCCTGCTGCCAAGTGCCATCGGCCACCCGGGCGGCCAGTACCTGATTGAACAGAAAACTGCGCGCCGTCGATAGCAGCCGTGAGCGCACATTGCGCTGCTCCGGTAGCGCCTTGCGCGCCGCCCAGGCACGCGCATCAACGACGTTGCCGCCGTCATGGCCGAAACGCTGGGCGCCGAAATAATTGGGAATGCCTTGCCTGGCGATCAGTTGCAGACGCTGCTCGATCGCATCCTTGTCGCCGGCAAACTGGGTCAGGCGCAAGGTGAAGCCGTTCGCCGAATGCGCGCCGCGTTGCAGCTTGCGCTTGTGCCGCGTGGTTTTAAGGATCTTCAGCGTGTCGTTTTCCGCCGCCGACAGATCCGGATCAGCCTTGCCCGGCAGTTGCACGCTGAACCACTGACGGGTCAACGCCTGACGATCCTTGAGCCCGGCATAACTGACGGTGCGCAACGGCACGCCGGCGGCCTTGGCAATTCGGCGCGCTGCTTCTTCGGTATTCAGGCCACGTTTTTCGACCCAGATCCACAGGTGCTCACCATCGCCGCTGAACGGGATGTCGAGCACTTCATCGACCTGAAAATCTTCGGCGATGGCTTTCAGAACCGCAGTGCCGAGTGGTTCGCCATAGGCCCGCGGGCCAAGCAATTGCAGTTCGTTCATGCGCGCAGCAACAAGGCAACGGAATGCACGGCGATGCCTTCTTCGCGACCGACAAAACCGAGCTTTTCGGTGGTGGTAGCTTTCACGTTCACTTGATCCAGTTCAACTTGCAGATCGACGGCGATCAACGCGCGCATCGCTTCGATATGCGGGGCCATTTTCGGTGCCTGAGCGACGATGGTGTTGTCGACGTTGCCGACTTTCCAACCCTTGGCGTGGATCAGCGCGACCACATGCCGCAGCAGGACACGGCTGTCGGCGCCCTTGAATTGCGGGTCGGTGTCCGGAAAGTGCTTGCCGATATCGCCCAGCGCGGCCGCGCCGAGCAAGGCATCGCTCAAGGCGTGCAGCAGAACGTCACCGTCGGAATGAGCGAGCAGCCCGAAGCTGTGTGCAATACGCACGCCGCCCAGAGTAATGAAATCGCCTTCAGCGAAACGGTGAACATCGTAGCCGTGGCCAATACGCATAAAAAAACGCCCCGATTTTTGTCAGGGCGTGATTCTACCTGCATTAACCGCGCAGGGCGCGTGCGTGATGCTGCAAGTGGTCGTCAATGAAGCTTGAGATGAAGAAATAGCTGTGGTCGTAGCCCGGTTGCAGGCGCAGCGTCAGCGGATGACCCGCTTGTTTTGCAGCTTGTTGCAGGGCTTCGGGTTTGAGCTGCGTGGCGAGGAAGTCATCGCGATCCCCCTGATCGACCAGCAACGGCAGTTTCTCGTCGGCTTCAGCAATCAGCGCGCAGGCATCCCATTCTTTCCACTTGGAACGGTCTTCGCCCAGATAGCGGGAGAATGCTTTCTGCCCCCACGGACAATCCATCGGGTTGTTGATCGGCGAAAACGCCGACACCGACTGATAACGCCCCGGGTTGCGCAGCGCGCAGACCAGTGCACCGTGACCGCCCATGGAGTGGCCGCTGATGCTGCGTTTGTCCGACGCCGGGAAATGCGCCTCAACCAATGCAGGCAATTCCTGCACGACATAGTCATGCATCCGATAGTGCCGCGACCATGGTTCCTGCGTGGCATTCAGATAGAACCCGGCGCCAAGGCCGAAATCCCAGGCGCCATCTGGATCACCCGGCACATCCGGGCCGCGCGGACTGGTGTCCGGCGCGACGATGATCAGACCGAGTTCGGCGGCCATGCGCATCGCCCCGGCCTTCTGCATGAAGTTCTCGTCGGTGCAGGTCAGACCGGACAGCCAGTACAGCACCGGCAGCTTGCCACCCTGCTCCGCTTGCGGCGGCAGGTATACGGCAAACACCATGTCGCAGCCGAGCACGTCGGAACGGTGGCGATAGCGCTTGTGCCAGCCGCCGAAACTTTTCTGACAGGAGATATTTTCCAGACTCATGTAAAGACTCCTACGCGGCCCCGGCTATAAACCTTCAAGGTCTGTAGCCGTGGCGTCGCGATTGATCAGAAATGAATGACGGTACGGATGCTCTTGCCTTCGTGCATCAGGTCGAAGGCCTTGTTGATATCTTCCAGACCCATGGTGTGGGTAATGAAAGTATCCAGCGGAATCTCGCCGCTCTGCGCCATGTCGACATAGCTTGGCAGCTCGGTACGGCCACGCACGCCACCGAACGCCGAACCACGCCAGACGCGACCGGTCACCAACTGGAACGGACGGGTCGAAATTTCCTGACCGGCGCCGGCAACACCGATGATCACCGATTCGCCCCAGCCCTTGTGGCAGCACTCCAACGCAGCGCGCATCAGCTGCACATTGCCGATGCACTCGAAAGAGAAATCGACGCCGCCGTCGGTCATGTCGACGATCACTTCCTGGATCGGACGATCGAAGTCTTTCGGGTTGACGCAATCGGTGGCGCCCAACTGCTTGGCGATCTCGAACTTGGCCGGGTTGATGTCGATGGCGATGATCCGCGCGGCCTTGGCCTTCACTGCACCGATGACGGCCGACAGACCGATGCCGCCCAGACCGAAGATCGCCACAGTGTCACCCGGCTTGACCTTGGCGGTGTTGATCACCGCACCGATACCGGTGGTTACGCCGCAACCGAGCAGGCAGACCTTTTCCAGCGGCGCATCCTTGGCGATTTTCGCCACGGAGATTTCCGGCAGTACCGTGTATTCCGAGAACGTCGAAGTACCCATGTAGTGGAAAATCGTTTGGCCCTTGTAGGAAAAGCGCGAAGTGCCGTCCGGCATCAGGCCTTTGCCCTGAGTGGCTCGAATCGCCTGGCACAGGTTGGTCTTGCCCGACTTGCAGAATTTGCACTGGCCGCATTCCGGGGTGTACAGCGGAATCACGTGGTCACCGACGGCGACCGAGGTGACGCCCTCGCCGATGGCTTCAACGATCGCGCCACCTTCGTGGCCAAGGATCGACGGGAAGATGCCTTCCGGATCCGCACCGGACAGGGTGTAGGCGTCAGTGTGGCAAACCCCGGAAGCCACCACGCGCAGCAACACTTCACCGGCCTTGGGCATGGCCACATCGACTTCTACGATTTCCAGCGGCTTCTTGGCCTCGAAGGCAACGGCGGCGCGCGACTTGATCATGCTGACTCTCCAGTGAATCCAATGAATAAAAAACCAGACCGGCAGTGTAGTTCAGCGCCAACTGATTAATAATCCGGACAAATGCAAAATATTATTGCTGTACAGGGATAATCAAATGTCCGAAAACCGCTGGGAAGGTATCGACGAGTTCGTCGCCGTCGCCGAATGCAGCCAATTCACCGCTGCGGCCGAACGCCTTGGGGTTTCTTCCTCACACATCAGTCGACAAATCGTACGGCTGGAGGATCGATTACAGACGCGCCTGCTCTACCGCAGCACCCGTCGTGTGACCCTGACCGAAGCCGGTCAGACCTTTCTGCAGCATTGTCAGCGCCTGCAGGACGGTCGCGAAGAAGCTCTGCGCGCGGTCGGCGACCTGACCAGCGAACCGAAAGGCATGCTGCGCATGACCTGCGCCGTGGCCTATGGCGAGCGGTTTATCGTGCCGCTGGTGACGCGGTTCATGGGGCAATACCCGCAACTGCGCGTTGATATCGAGCTGAGTAACCGACAACTCGATCTGGTGCATGAGGGACTGGATCTGGCGATCCGTCTGGGCCGATTGCAGGATTCTCGATTGGTCGCCACCCGCCTGGCGCCGCGTCGGATGTACCTGTGCGCGTCTCCGTCCTACGTGGAACGGTATGGCCGCCCACACAGCTTGTCGGAACTGAGCCGGCACAATTGTCTGATCGGCAGTTCGGACCTGTGGCAACTGGAGCAAAACGGGCGGGAATTTTCCCAGCGTGTGCAGGGAAACTGGCGTTGCAACAGTGGGCAGGCGGTGCTGGATGCGGCGCTGCAAGGGGTCGGCCTGTGTCAGTTGCCGGACTATTACGTGCTGGAGCATTTGCACAGTGGTGCGCTGATTTCGCTGCTGGAGGCGCATCAGCCGCCGAATACGGCGGTGTGGGCGTTGTATCCACAGCAGCGGCATTTGTCGCCGAAGGTGCGCAAGCTGGTGGATTTCTTGAAGGAAGGATTGGCCGAGCGGCCGGAGTATCGGGGCTGAGGGATGGGGTGTTTGTGCGGCCGCCTTCGCGAGCAAGCCCGCTCCCACAGGGGATCGGCGGTGCATGCAAATTCGGGGTCAGGCGCAAATCAAGGGTGGGAGCGGGCTTGCTCGCGAAAGCGATCTGACAGGTTTCACAGCATTCAGCGGCGATTGGCCCAGCGTTGACGCAACCACTCCAGGTCTTCCGGCCGGGTGACCTTGAGGTTGTCCGCTCGCCCTTCGATCAGGCGCGGCGCCAGACCGGCCCACTCCATCGCCGAGGCTTCATCGGTAATCACCGCATCCGCCACCAGACTGTCGGCCAACGCCCGATGCAAGGCACCGAGACGGAACATCTGCGGCGTATAGGCTTGCCAGATCACGCTGCGATCCACGGTTTCAAGCACACGACCGTGCTTGTCGACCCGCTTCAGGGTATCGCGCGCCGGCACGGCCAGCAGACCGCCGACGGCATCATCCGCCAGTTCAACCAGCAACTTGTCGAGATCGTCGCGACTCAGGTTGGGCCGTGCCGCATCGTGCACCAGCACCCAGTCATCGTCATCGGCACCCTGCGCATGCAAATGCAGCAAAGCGTTCAGCACCGACCCGGAACGCTCCGTGCCGCCCTCGACCCGCTGAATCCGCGAGTCGCTGGCGCAAGCCAGGTTTGGCCAATAAGGATCATCAACAGCCAGACTGACCACCAGCCCCTTGAGGCTCGGGTGATCAAGGAAACAGCCGAGGCTGTGTTCGAGAATTGTGCGCCCGCCCAGTTGCAGGTATTGCTTGGGACGGTCTGCGGCCATTCGGGCACCGACGCCCGCGGCAGGAATCACGGCCCAGAAGGCCGGCAGAGAATCGATCATTGCGCGAGCTGGTAAAGGGTTTCACCGTCCTTGACCATGCCCAGCTCATGGCGAGCCCGCTCTTCAACGGTCTCCATGCCTTTTTTCAACTCGCTGACTTCAGCGTCCATCACCCGATTGCGCTCCAGCAAGCCTTCGTTCTCGGCGTGCTGATCAGCAATCTGCTGCTTCAGCTCGGCGACCTGCGCCAGACTGCCATTGCCCACCCACAGGCGGTACTGCAGACCGGCCAGCAGCAAGAGCAAAACGAGAAACAACCAGTAAGGACTGCGCATCGAATATCAGGTATCCAGTGAAAAAAGACAGCCACGCGAAAACTTTGAAACGTCTGATAGCACGAAGCCTGGAAGATCCAGGCTTGTGCATGTAAGGCATCAGATTAGTGGCAAATCCATCGCTGTCACGACTTTTCCGACACAATCCGGTGTCTTTTTACCATCTACTGCTTAACCGCGGAACTCGGAGCGACCGTTGTACTTGGCTTTGCCATTCAACTGCTCTTCGATACGCAGCAGTTGGTTGTACTTGGAAACGCGGTCGGAACGGCACAGCGAACCGGTCTTGATCTGGCCAGCCGAAGTGCCCACGGCCAGGTCGGCGATGGTCGAATCTTCGGTTTCGCCCGAACGGTGCGAGATCACGGCGGTGTAACCGGCAGCCTTGGCCATCTGGATGGCTTCCAGGGTTTCGGTCAGGGTACCGATCTGGTTGAACTTGATCAGGATCGAGTTGGCGATCTTTTTATCGATGCCTTCTTTCAGGATCTTGGTGTTGGTCACGAACAGGTCGTCGCCAACCAGTTGGGTCTTCTCGCCGATCTTGTCGGTGAGGATCTTCCAGCCAGCCCAGTCGGACTCGTCCAGACCGTCTTCGATCGAGATGATCGGATAACGTTCGGTCAGGCCTTTCAGATAATCGGCGAAACCTTCAGCGGTGAACACCTGGCCTTCACCGGACAGGTTGTACTTGCCGTCTTCGTAGAATTCGCTGGCCGCGCAGTCCAGCGCCAGGGTCACGTCGGTGCCCAACTTGTAACCGGCGTTGGCCACGGCTTCGGAGATCACTTTCAGCGCGTCTTCGTTGGACGCCAGGTTCGGTGCGAAACCGCCTTCGTCGCCAACGGCGGTGCTCAGGCCACGGGCCTTCAGCACAGCTTTGAGGTGATGGAAAATCTCGGTGCCCATACGCAGACCTTCCGAGAACGTCTTGGCGCCAACCGGCTGCACCATGAATTCCTGGATGTCGACATTGTTATCGGCGTGCTCGCCACCGTTGATGATGTTCATCATCGGAACCGGCATCGAGTACACACCCGGGGTACCGTTCAGGTTGGCGATGTGTGCGTACAGTGGCAGATCCTGGTCCTGTGCAGCCGCTTTGGCCGCAGCCAGGGAAACGGCGAGGATGGCGTTGGCGCCCAGGGTTGCCTTGTTTTCGGTACCGTCGAGCTTGATCATCGCGTGGTCGAGGGCTTTCTGGTCGCTTGGGTCAGTGCCCAGCAGCAGATCGCGGATCGGACCGTTGATGTTGGCTACCGCCTTGAGCACACCTTTGCCCAGGTAACGGCTCTTGTCGCCATCACGCAGCTCGAGCGCTTCACGCGAGCCAGTGGATGCACCGGAAGGCGCGCAGGCGCTGCCGATGATGCCGTTGTCGAGAAGCACGTCCGCTTCCACGGTGGGATTGCCACGGGAGTCGAGAACTTCACGACCTTTGATGTCGACGATTTTTGCCATTGTTGTAAACACTCCAAAGTTGACGAAAACGACGCAGCTAGAGGAAATCTTTTGACCGTCGGCAAGTGGTGTGCAGCGGGCAGCTTGCAGACGACAACGCACATGCCCGAGGGCATGTGCGACAAATCGTGCGGTACTTTACCGGAGAAATGAGCTTTACGCGGTTTCTACCGTCGGAAAACTCTTCACCAGTTCGTCCAAGGCTTTGAGCTGGGCCAGAAATGGCTCCAGTTTGTCCAGACGCAAGGCGCAAGGGCCGTCGCATTTGGCGTTGTCCGGATCCGGATGCGCTTCGAGGAACAGACCGGCCAGCGACTGGCTCATGCCGGCCTTGGCCAGATCGGTGACCTGGGCGCGGCGACCGCCGGCGGAGTCGGAACGACCGCCAGGCATTTGCAGCGAGTGAGTCACGTCGAAGAATACCGGGTACTCGAACTGCTTCATGATGCCGAAGCCGAGCATGTCGACCACGAGGTTGTTGTAGCCGAAGCTCGAACCACGCTCGCAGAGGATCAATTGATCGTTACCCGCTTCCACGCACTTGTTCAGGATGTGTTTCATTTCCTGAGGCGCGAGGAACTGGGCTTTCTTGATGTTGATCACAGCGTTGGTCTTGGCCATCGCCACGACCAGATCGGTCTGGCGCGACAGGAAGGCCGGCAGCTGAATGATGTCGCAGACTTCAGCGACGACCGCGGCCTGATCAGGCTCGTGGACGTCGGTGATGATCGGCACGCCGAAGGCTTGTTTGATGTCCTGGAAGATGCGCATGCCTTCTTCCAGGCCAGGACCACGATATGAAGTCACAGAAGACCGGTTGGCCTTGTCGAAGCTGGCCTTGAACACGTAAGGGATACCGAGTTTCTCGGTGACCTTCACGTACTCTTCGCAAACCTGCATGGCCATGTCACGGCTTTCCAGCACGTTCATGCCGCCGAACAGCACCATGGGTTTGTCGTTGGCGATTTCGATGTTGCCAACGCGAATGATCTTCTGTGCCATCGGGTTACGCCTTCTTCTGGTGTTGAGCCAACGCAGCTTTCACGAAACCGCTGAACAGCGGGTGACCGTCACGTGGCGTCGAGGTGAACTCCGGGTGGAACTGGCAAGCGACGAACCATGGATGATCCGGTGCTTCGACCACTTCAACCAGCGCGGCATCAGCGGAGCGACCGGAGATTTTCAGGCCGGCTTCGATGATTTGTGGCAGCAGGTTGTTGTTCACTTCGTAGCGGTGACGGTGACGTTCAACGATCACGTCCTTGCCGTAGCAATCGTGCACCTTGGAGCCGGCTTCGAGCAGGCATTCCTGAGCGCCGAGGCGCATGGTGCCGCCCAGATCGGACGCTTCGGTACGCACTTCAACCGCGCCGGTGGCGTCTTCCCACTCGGTGATCAGACCCACGACCGGATGGCCGCTGGCGCGATCGAATTCGGTGGAGTTGGCGTCTTTCCAGCCCAGCACGTTACGGGCGAACTCGATAACCGCCACTTGCATGCCCAGGCAGATGCCCAGGTACGGAACCTTGTTTTCGCGAGCGTATTGAACGGCGGTGATCTTGCCTTCGACGCCACGCAGACCGAAGCCGCCCGGAACGAGGATCGCGTCGACACCTTCGAGCAGCGCAGTGCCCTGGTTCTCGATGTCTTCGGAATCGATGTAACGCAGGTTGACCTTGGTACGGTTGGTGATGCCGGCGTGACTCATCGCTTCGATCAGCGACTTGTAGGCGTCCAGCAGCTCCATGTACTTGCCGACCATCGCGATGGTCACTTCGTGCTCTGGGTTGAGCTTGGCATCGACGACCTTTTCCCACTCGGACAGGTCGGCGCCATTGCATTGCAGGCCGAAACGCTCGACGACGAAATCGTCCAGGCCCTGGGCATGCAGCACGGCCGGGATCTTGTAGATGGTGTCGACGTCTTCCAGGGAGATCACCGCACGCTCTTCAACGTTGGTGAACAGTGCGATCTTGCGACGCGACGACACATCCACCGGATGGTCGGAGCGGCAGATCAGCACGTCTGGCTGCAGGCCGATCGAACGCAGCTCTTTGACCGAGTGCTGGGTTGGCTTGGTTTTGGTCTCGCCAGCGGTGGCGATGTACGGAACCAGCGTCAGGTGCATCAGCATCGCGCGCTTGGAACCGACTTCCACACGCAGTTGACGGATGGCTTCGAGGAACGGTTGCGATTCGATGTCGCCAACGGTACCGCCGATTTCCACCAGGGCCACGTCGGCATCGCCGGCACCCTTGATGATGCGACGCTTGATTTCGTCGGTGATGTGCGGAATCACCTGGATGGTTGCACCCAGGTAGTCACCACGGCGCTCTTTGCGCAGCACGTGCTCGTAGACACGGCCGGTGGTGAAGTTGTTGTTCTGGGTCATGGTCGTGCGGATGAACCGCTCGTAGTGGCCCAGGTCCAGGTCGGTCTCGGCGCCGTCGTGGGTGACGAACACTTCACCGTGCTGGAACGGGCTCATGGTGCCCGGGTCGACGTTGATGTACGGATCCAGCTTAAGCATGGTGACCTTAAGCCCCCGCGCCTCCAGGATGGCCGCCAATGAAGCCGAGGCAATGCCTTTCCCCAATGAAGAAACAACACCGCCCGTGACGAATATGTAGCGCGTCATGAAAAACCCTAGAAGTCTGCGTTAAAGCGGTACGAGCCGCCGGGGAAAGCGAAGGAAGGCCGAAGCCCCCGATCACCTGCATTAATCACAGTGCACCTTTCAAAAAAACCGCCGCGTTGGGACAGACCGGCAGATGAAACACCGGTACGTTGCTCGCTACACATTTTTTGGAATCGCCCAGCAAAGACTGCTTGGTAATCGGCAACTCCTGCAATTCAGGCGAATCCACAGAAGTTGTATCAAGAAGGGAGCGTAGTCTACCGGAATGCCCCTTTCATCTCAAACCTTGATCTTCGTCTGTTGGCTGCCAATGCAATTTCCAGCCGTCCGGCCACTGCCCGTCAAGGCCCGGCAGGTTCGCCACGGCGAGCAATTCTGCGCCGCGAAACAGCAGCGGCAATCTGCCACGGACGAAGCCCGGCACCGCGCGCTCATTGAGCAGGCGCTTGAGATCGCGGTGGCCGCGCCCCGCCAGATGCATCAGCTCGCCGCCCTGCCGATAGCCAATGCGCAGCGGCCCGACGGGAGTCTGCCCGCTGAACATGACACGCCCGTTATTCGCCAAGCGTAGCGGCGTCGACGGGTCAGGCCACTCGACGCTGACCGCTGGCGCGCGCAGCCAGCCTCCGCTCAACCACCATACCCGGCCGGCGCTGCGATGCAGCTCACCGTCGGCCAGACGCCAGATCGGCGAAGCATCGTTGGCAGCACCGCACAGGTTGTCCCAACCCGACCAATGGTCAGTGTCGGGCAACCGGGTCAGCGGTTCGAGCCAGTGGCTGAGTGCATTGCGCTGACGAGCGGCGGACAGACTCGTCAGCGGCGCCAGCTCCAGCGACGGTAGGCCCAGCCATGAAAGCTCGCTCGGCGTGGCGGCTTGCGCGAGATCGAGCTGCGCCAGCTCATCGAGCAGGCCTTGCGCCTCACGCAGGTGCGCCGCACTGCGGGCCATGCTCGCCTGCGCCTGCGGCCAGCGCGCGGTGAGCAACGGCAGCACCTGATGGCGCAGGTAGTTGCGCGAGAACTGCCGCTCCTGGTTTGACGGGTCTTCGATCCAGTTCAACTGATGCGCGCGGGCGTAAGCCTCAAGCTCGGCGCGCGTCACGTCGAGCAATGGCCGCAGCAGCACGCCCTGCCCCAACGGTCGCTGCGCCGGCATCGCCGAAAGTCCGCGAACACCGGCACCGCGCATTAAACGAAACAACAGGGTTTCGGCCTGATCATCACGGTGCTGACCTGTCAGAAACAAATCCCCAGCCTCGGTCAGCGATGCGAACGCCGCATACCGCGCCTCCCGCGCCGCTCTTTCAAGACTGGCGCCGGGTTGCACCGTCACCCGCATCACGTGCAGCGGCACACCCAGCGCATCGCAGACCGACTGACAATGCGCCGGCCACGCATCAGCCGCAGCCTGGAGGCCATGGTGGATATGGATGGCGCTGAGCGCCGGCAGGGAATGGTGTTTAGCGAGATGCGCAAGCAGATGCAGCAGGACGGTGGAATCGAGACCACCGGAGAAAGCCACGCGCCAGGTCCTGGCATTGCGCCAAGCTGCAAGATTGCGCAGAAGCCGGGAAGGCAGATCACTCACGGACTGACCCATATCTTTCTCTTGGCCCAAATCAAATGTGGGAGCGGGCTTGCTCGCGAAGGCGTTTCAACAATCAACACATCTGTCGAATGTTATACCGCTTTCGCGAGCAAGCCCGCTCCCACATTGGGTATTGCGAGATCTGTCAGAGACCGTAGCTCATCAGACGATCGTAACGACGCTTGAGCAGCGCTTCGTTGTCGAACTTCTTCAGCATCGCCAGTTGCGAGCTCAGCTCGGCACGGATCGACGCAGCAGCAGCGGCCGGATCACGGTGGGCGCCGCCCAGTGGCTCGCCGATCACCTTGTCGACGATGCCCAGGCCTTTCAGGCGCTCGGCAGTGATGCCCATCGCCTCTGCGGCGTCCGGTGCCTTTTCGGCGGTTTTCCACAGAATCGAAGCGCAACCTTCCGGCGAGATCACCGCGTAGGTCGAATATTGCAGCATGTTCAGCTGATCGCAGACACCGATCGCCAGTGCACCGCCGGAACCACCTTCACCGATAACGGTGGCGATGATCGGGGTCTTCAGGCGCGACATCACGCGCAGGTTCCAGGCAATCGCTTCGCTCTGGTTGCGCTCTTCAGCGTCAATCCCGGGGTAAGCACCCGGGGTGTCGATGAAGGTCAGGATCGGCATCTTGAAACGCTCGGCCATTTCCATCAGACGGCAGGCCTTGCGGTAGCCTTCCGGACGCGGCATGCCGAAGTTGCGGCGTACCTTCTCGCGCACTTCACGGCCCTTCTGGTGACCGATGATCATCACCGGCTGGTCTTCCAGACGTGCCACGCCACCCACAATGGCGGCGTCGTCGGAGAAGTGACGGTCACCGTGCAGTTCGTCGAACTCGGTGAAGATGTGCTCGATGTAGTCGAGGGTGTACGGGCGTTTCGGGTGACGCGCCAGGCGTGCGATCTGCCAGCTGGTCAGCTTGCCGAAGATGTCTTCGGTCAGCGTGCGGCTCTTGTCCTGCAGGCGGGAGATCTCATCGCCGATATTCAGCGAATTGTCATTACCGACCAAGCGCAACTCTTCGATCTTGGCTTGCAGGTCGGCGATCGGCTGTTCGAAATCTAGAAAATTCGGGTTCATAGGCGTCCGTCTTGGGTCGTGTCCCAAATGAGCTTGGGCCGGCCGGTTGTCTATTCGCGCCCTACCTTAAGGGAGAGGCGCGCTGAGGTCGAGATTAAAAATTCAGGTTGTGGGCAAGCGCAATGATGGCACTTGCCGGTCAACGGTATTGGAGGAAGACGTTGTCTCGCCCGAACTGGTCACGCAGGGCTTGAATCAACGCATCCGCCGGGTCGATTCGCCAGGTCTCGCCGAACTGCAGCAAGGTCTTCGCATCCGGGCTGGTGTACTCCATGGTGATCGGGCACGCCCCGCGGTGACGCTTGAGCAGCTCACCCAACCAGCGTAGCTGATCGCCTTTCAAGTCCTGAGTGTGCAGCTTCAGGCGCAGGCTCTCGGCCAGATTGGTCCGCGCATCTTCCATGCTCATCACCCGTTTGACCCGCAGGCGCAGGCCGCCGGAGAAGTCGTCGTTGCTGACCTCGCCTTCAACCACCACCATCGCGTCGGTCTGCAGCAGTGACTGCGCGGAGTGGAACGCATCGGCGAACAGCGACGCCTCGATCCGTCCCGAGCGGTCGTCGAGGGTGATAAAGCCCATCTTGTCGCCCTTCTTGTTCTTCATCACCCGCAGGGCAATGATCATCCCGGCCACGGTTTGCGTGTCGCGGGCCGGTTTCAGGTCGATGATGCGCTGCCGGGCGAAACGGCGAATCTCGCCCTCGTACTCGTCGATCGGGTGCCCCGTGAGGTACAGGCCCAAGGTGTCTTTCTCACCCTTGAGGCGTTCCTTGAGGGTCAGTTCCTTGGCCTTGCGGTGCGTCGCGTAAACGTCGGCATCTTCTTCAACAAACAGCCCGCCAAACAGGTCGGCGTGGCCACTGTCGTGGGTACGGGCGGTCTGTTCGGCGGCCTTGATCGCCTCCTCCATCGCCGCCAGCAGCACCGCACGGTTGCGGTCGATGTTGGCCTGATAAGCCTTTTGCTCATCGTGGAAGTACGGGCCGAGGCGATCCAGCGCGCCGCTGCGGATCAGACCGTCCAGCGTGCGCTTGTTGATGCGCTTGAGGTCGACCCTGGCGCAGAAGTCGAACAGATCCTTGAATGGACCGGCCTGACGGGCCTCGGTGATCGCTTCCACCGGACCTTCACCGACACCTTTGATCGCGCCCAGGCCGTACACGATGCGGCCTTCGTCGTTCACCGTGAACTTGAACTCCGAAGTGTTCACGTCTGGCGCGTCGAGGCGCAGCTTCATCGTGCGCACTTCCTCGATCAAGGTCACGACCTTGTCGGTGTTGTGCATATCCGCCGAGAGTACCGCGGCCATGAACGGCGCCGGGTAGTGCGCTTTCAGCCAGGCGGTCTGGTACGACACCAGGCCGTAGGCGGCGGAGTGGGATTTGTTGAAGCCATAACCGGCGAATTTCTCCACCAGGTCGAAAATGTTACCGGCGAGGTCGGCGTCGATGTTGTTGGTCGCGCAACCTTCAATGAAGCCGCCACGCTGCTTGGCCATTTCCTCGGGTTTTTTCTTACCCATGGCTCGCCGCAGCATGTCCGCACCACCGAGGGTGTAACCGGCCATGACCTGGGCAATCTGCATCACCTGTTCCTGATACAGGATGATGCCGTAAGTCGGCGCCAGTACCGGCTTGAGGCCTTCGTACTGGTAGTCCGAGTGCGGGTACGCCAGTTCGGCTCGACCGTGCTTACGGTTGATGAAATCGTCCACCATGCCGGACTGCAGCGGGCCTGGACGGAACAGCGCCACCAGTGCGATCAGGTCTTCCAGGCAGTCGGGCTTGAGCTTTTTGATCAGCTCTTTCATGCCGCGCGATTCAAGCTGGAACACCGCCGTGGTTTCGGCTTTCTGCAGCAAGCTGTAAGTCGGTTTGTCGTCGAGCGGGATAAACGCGATGTCCAGCGGCTCTTCGCCGACCTTGGCACGGTCGCGGTTGATGGTTTTCAGCGCCCAGTCGATGATCGTCAGGGTCCGCAGGCCGAGGAAGTCGAACTTCACCAGACCGGCGGCCTCCACGTCGTCCTTGTCGAACTGGGTTACCAAACCGTCACCGGCCTCGTCGCAATAGATCGGCGAGAAGTCGGTCAGCTTGGTCGGCGCGATTACCACACCACCGGCGTGCTTGCCGACGTTACGCACCACGCCCTCAAGCTTGCGCGCCATCTCCCAGATTTCCGCCGCCTCCTCATCGACCTTGATGAAGTCACGCAGGATCTCTTCCTGCTCGTAGGCTTTTTCCAGGGTCATGCCGACTTCGAACGGAATCATCTTCGACAGACGATCCGCCAGACCGTAGGACTTGCCCTGCACCCGCGCCACGTCGCGCACAACAGCCTTGGCAGCCATGGAACCGAAGGTGATGATCTGGCTCACCGCGTTGCGACCGTATTTCTCGGCCACGTAGTCGATCACCCGGTCACGACCGTCCATGCAGAAGTCGACGTCGAAGTCGGGCATCGATACCCGTTCCGGGTTAAGGAAACGTTCGAACAGCAGGTCGTATTCCAGCGGATCAAGGTCAGTGATCTTCTGCACGTAAGCCACCAGCGAGCCGGCACCCGACCCACGGCCAGGACCTACCGGCACCCCGTTGTTCTTGGCCCACTGGATAAAGTCCATCACGATCAGGAAATAACCGGGGAAGCCCATCTGGATGATGATATCCAGCTCGAAATTCAAGCGATCGACGTAGACCTGACGCTTGGCTTCGTAGTCTTCGGTGGTGTCCTTGGGCAGCAGCACCGCGAGGCGTTCTTCGAGACCTTCAAAGGACACCTTGCGGAAATATTCGTCGATGGTCATGCCATCGGGAATCGGGTAGTCGGGCAGGAAGTGCTTGCCCAGCTTCACGTCGATGTTGCAGCGCTTGGCGATCTCGACGGTGTTTTCGATCGCGTCGGGAATGTCGCTGAACAGCTCGGCCATTTCCTGGGCGCTTTTGAGGTATTGCTGGTCGCTGTAATTCTTCGAACGCCGCGGATCGTCGAGGGCACGGCCCTCACCGATGCACACGCGGGTTTCGTGGGCAGCGAAGTCTTCCTGCTTGATGAAACGCACATCGTTGGTCGCCACCAGCGGCGCGCCGAGCTTGTCGGCCAGGGCCACGGCACCGTGCAGTTGCTCTTCGTCGTTGGGACGATTGGTGCGCTGGATCTCCAGATAGAAACGATCCGGGAACACCGCCATCCATTCGCGCGCCAGCGTTTCGGCTTCGTCGGGGTTGCCACTGATCATGGCCATGCCGATCTCGCCTTCTTTGGCGGCGGACAGCATGATCAGGCCTTCGTTGGCCTCCGCGACCCATTCACGCTCGATGATGATCATGCCGTTGCGCTGGCCATCTATGAAGCCGCGCGAGATCAACTCGGTGAGATTGCGATAACCCTTGGCGTTCATTACCAACAGGCTGATCCGGCTCAATGGCCCGTCCGGATCCTTGTTCGACAGCCACAGGTCGGCACCGCAGATCGGCTTGATGCCGGCGCCCATGGCGTTTTTATAGAATTTGACCAGGGAACACATGTTGTTCTGATCGGTGACCGCCACGGCCGGCATGTTCATGCCGGTCAGCGCCTTGACCAGTGGCTTGATCCGCACCAGCCCGTCGACCAGGGAGTATTCAGTGTGCAGGCGTAGATGAACGAATGAAGCCGGCATAGTGATCCTGTCCAGTTACATAGAGACAACAAGGCCCGGATTGTACCGGGCCTCGAACAAAACATCAGCCTTGCGCCTAAACCTGCGTCAGACCTTCCAGCGCCTCGTAAGCCTGACGCACCGGGGCGAAGGAGCGCCGGTGAATCGGGGTCGGGCCAAGGCGCACCAACGCTTCCAGATGAACGGGCGTCGGATAGCCTTTATGGCCGCCGATGCCGTACCCCGGGTAGATCAATTCGAATGCAGCCATTTCACGGTCGCGACTGACCTTGGCCAGAATCGACGCGGCAGCGATGGCCGGCACCTTGCCGTCGCCCTGCACCACCGCTTCAGCGCGCATCGGCAGTTTCGGGCAGCGGTTGCCGTCGATCATCGCCAGTTTCGGCTGAATATGCAGCCCGGCCACTGCGCGCTGCATGGCGAGCATGGTCGCGTGCAAAATGTTCAGCTCGTCGATTTCCTCGACTTCGGCGCGAGCGATGCACCAGCTCAGGGATTTCTCGATGATCTCGTCGTAGAGTTTCTCGCGCTTGGCTTCGGTGAGTTTCTTCGAGTCGTTGAGGCCGAGGATCGGCCGGTTCGGATCGAGGATCACCGCCGCCGTCACCACCGCGCCGCACAACGGGCCACGACCGACTTCGTCGACACCGGCCACCAGTTCTTCGACTTCGGCGACCAGGGTGAAATCCAGGCCCATCTGCATCGTCTTGCTCATTGTTTCTGACCGATCAGGTTGAGGACGGCATCCGCCGCCTGATTGGAAGCATCCAGCCGCAGGGTGCGGTGGATTTCGTCGAAGCCTCGGGTCTGCTCTTCGCCGCCTTCGATCAATGGCAACAGCGTCTGGGCCAGGGCCTCGACTGTCGCATCATCCTGCAACAATTCCGGCACCAACAGACGCTGGGCCAGCAGGTTCGGCAGCGACACGTACGGGCTCTTGACCATGCGCTTGAGAATCCAGAAGGTCAGCGGCGCCAGGCGATACGCAACGACCATTGGCCGCTTGTACAGCAACGCCTCAAGCGTCGCCGTGCCCGAAGCGATCAGCACCGCGTTGCACGCCGCGAGGGCCAGGTGCGATTTGCCATCGAGCAAGGTGACCGGCAAGTCGCGACCAACCAGCAACTCTTCGAGTTGAGCGCGACGCTCGGCATTGGCGCACGGGATGACGAAACGCAGCCCCGGGCGCATGGCCCGCAGACGCTCGGCCGTATCCAGGAACAGCGCACCGAGACGGCCGACTTCGCCACCGCGACTGCCGGGCATCAACGCGACCAGCGGCCCGTCGGGCAAACCGAGTTCGGCACGCGCTGCGGCGCGATCGGCCTGCAACGGAATGGTATCGGCCAGCGTATGACCGACGAACCGCACCGGCACGCCCTGCTCTTCGTAAAATTTTGCTTCGAACGGCAACAGGGTGAGCATCAGATCGCAGCCTTCGCGAATCTTCAGCACACGCTTCTGGCGCCACGCCCACACCGAAGGGCTGACGTAATGCACGGTCTTGATCCCGGCCTGACGCAGCTTGAGTTCGATGTTGAGGTTGAAATCGGGAGCGTCGATGCCGATGAACACGTCCGGCTTCTCGGCAATCAACGTGGCGATCAGGTCCTTGCGGCGCTTGAGCAGCTCGCGCAGCCGTCCGAGGACTTCCACCAGCCCCATGACCGACAGACGCTCCATGGGGAAATAGGACGTCAGGCCCTCGGCCTGCATCAACGGACCGCCGACACCGATGAACTCGACTGCCGGATGTTGAGCCTTGAGGGCGCGCATGAGGCCGGCGCCCAGAATGTCGCCGGAAGCTTCGCCCGCCACCAGCGCAATACGCAGACTGGCCATGATCAGCGGGTGATGCCGCGAGTCGACGACTGGATCGAGTCACGAAACAGCGCAACTTCCGGGAACTGCGCAGCAGGTTCGGCCAATTCGGCCAACGCTTGCTCCACGGTCAGGCCCTGGCGATACACGGTCTTATAAGCGCGGCGCAGCGCGTGAATCGCGTCTTCGCTGAAACCTCGACGGCGCATGCCTTCGAAGTTCATGCTGCGCGCTTCGGCCGGGTTGCCGAACACGGTGACGAACGCCGGAACGTCCTTGCCGATGGCAGTGCCCATGCCGGAAAAACTGTGGGCGCCGATGTGGCAGTACTGATGCACCAGGGTGAAACCGGAAAGGATCGCCCAATCGTCAACATGGACATGCCCGGCCAACGCGGTGTTATTGACCAGGATGCAGTGGTTGCCGATGACGCTGTCATGCCCGATGTGGGCATAGGCCATGATCAGGTTGTGATCGCCAAGCGTGGTTTCCGAACGGTCCTGCACGGTGCCGCGGTGAATCGTCACGCCTTCGCGAATGACGTTGTGATCACCGATCACCAGACGGGTTTCTTCGCCTTTGTACTTCAGATCCGGCGTGTCTTCGCCTACCGAGGAAAACTGGTAGATGCGGTTGTGCTTGCCGATGCGGGTCGGGCCTTTGAGGACCACATGCGGCCCGATCACGGTACCCTCGCCGATTTCCACACCTGCGCCGACGATCGACCACGGGCCGACCTCGACGCCGTCAGCCAGAACGGCCGACGGATCGATGATTGCGCGAGGGTCAATCAAACTCATAGCTTGCGTTCCGCACAGATGATTTCAGCCGAGCAGACTGGCTTGCCGTCGACCGAAGCCTGGCATTCGAATTTCCAGATCTGGCGCTTGCAGCTGATGAACTTGGCTTCCAGGATCAACTGGTCACCCGGCAGCACCGGCTGACGGAAACGCAGCTTGTCGGAACCGACGAAGTAGTAAAGGGTGCCATCGGCCGGTTTCACGTCGAGCATTTTGAAACCGAGGATCCCGGCAGCCTGGGCCATCGCTTCGATGATCAGTACGCCCGGCATGATCGGGTGCGCCGGGAAGTGGCCGTTGAAGAATGGCTCATTGATGCTGACATTCTTGTAGGCGCGAATGCGCTTGCCTTCAGTGTCCAGTTCCACCACCCGGTCCACCAGCAGGAACGGGTAACGGTGAGGCAGGTATTCGCGAATCTCGTTGATGTCCATCATTTCGGGGGGAAGCCTATGTAAAGATTGGGAGCGCGACTGACGCGCACTCCTCTAGCAAATCAAGGAGGCAGTCTAGAGGCTGTGCACACTTGATATGGAAATGGTATCAGCCATCAGATGAAGCATTGCTGCCGGGGGTCACTTCCCCGACGCGCTTTTCCAGCTGCTTCAAACGTCGCGCGAGGTCATCGAGCTGACGGATGCGGGCCGCGCTTTTGCGCCATTCGGCCGCCGGTTGCATGGCTGTGCCGGAAGAATAGGCGCCTGGCTCGGTAATCGAGTGGGTCACCATGGTCATCCCGGTCAGGAAAACGTTGTCGCAAATATCGATGTGCCCCACCAGGCCGACACCACCGGCGAGCATGCAATGCTTGCCGATCTTGGTGCTGCCGGAGATACCGACACAGGCCGCCATGGCGGTGTGATCACCGACCTGGACGTTGTGCGCGATCTGGATCTGGTTGTCGAGTTTCACGCCGTTGCCGATCACGGTATCCGCCAGCGCGCCACGGTCGATTGCAGTGTTCACGCCGATCTCGACATCGTCGCCGATGGTCACGCCGCCGATCTGGGCGATCTTTTGCCAGATACCTTTCTCGTTGGCAAAACCGAAGCCTTCACCACCGAGAACGGCACCGGACTGGATCACTACACGCTTGCCGATGCGCACGTCGTGGTACAGCGTCACCCTCGGAGCGAGCCAGCCGCCCTCGCCGATTTCACTGCGGGCACCGATGACGCAATGGGCGCCCAGGGTGACCTGCGCACCGATGCGCGCACCGGCCTCGATCACCACAAACGGACCGATGCTGGCGCTTGGATCAACCACCGCATCCGGTGCAATCACCGCCGTGGGATGAACACCCGCAGTGGCTTTCGGTTTGGGATCGAACAGATGGGAGATACGGGCGTAAGCCAGATAAGGATCCGGCACCACCAGCGCGTTACCGGCAAAACCTTCGGCATCGGCTTCCTTGAGCAACAGCGCAGCCGCCTGGGAACTTGCCAGGTATTTGCGATATTGAGGATTTGCCAGAAAGCTCAACTGAGCTGGGCCAGCCTCCTGCAAGGTGGCTAGCCCAGTAATTTGCGTCTCGGGGTCGCCACGCAGGGTGGCGCCGAGGAACTCGGCCAACTGGCCGAGCTTGATAGTCACGGTCATGGGTTACTTCAGCTGATTCATGCGCTCGATAACCTGGCGCGTGATGTCGTACTGTGGTTTGACATCGATCACTGCGCCACGCTCGAACACCAGGTCAAAGCCACCTTTTTTGATGACTTCTTCCACTGCGCTATCCAGTTTTGGCTTCAGTTGCTTGAGCATTTCGCGGTCGGCAACTGCCTTGGCTTCGTTCAGCTCCTTGGACTGGAACTGGAAGTCACGGGCCTTTTGCTTGAATTCCAGCTCCAGACGCTCACGCTCGCCCTGCTGCATCTTGTCGCCACCGGCCATCAGACGGTCCTGAATGCCCTTGGCGCTGCTTTCCAGCGTCTTGAGTTTGGTCAGTTGCGGACCGAACTTCTTCTCGGCATCCACGGCGTATTTCTTGGCCGCGTCGGATTCCAGCAATGCCATCTGATAGTTCAGAACGGCGATTTTCATGTCGGCGAACGCCGGGCCTGCCACCAGTACGGAGGCCAGGAGAACCAATTGAGTCAACTTACGCACGATGCACTCCTACAAAATCCATTGTCGTTATCTTGGGTCAGACGCTTAGAACGTCTGGCCGAGGGAGAATTGGAACACTTGAGTTTCAGCGTTATCCGGTTTCTTGACCGGCATCGCCAGAGCAAAACTCAGAGGACCCAGTGCGGTGACCCAGGTCACACCCACACCAACGGAACTGGCCATGTTGCTCAGGCTGATGTCGTTACACTTGGTGTTGGACGTCGAGCCATTTGCGTTGGTGGTGTCCTTGCACTGCGAATCGAAAACGTTACCCACGTCCCAGAATACCGAGGTACGCAAGGAGCGTTGATCCTTGACGAACGGCAGCGGGAACAGAACCTCGGCACCGCCCTGGATCAGGACGTTACCACCGAACGGCAGCGGATCCTGATCCGGGTCAACCGAAGTACCCGGGTTGGTACCACGACTCGGAGTACTGCGCGGCCCCAGAGTACTGTCCTTGAAGCCACGTACCGAGTTGAAACCACCAGCATAGTAGTTTTCATAGAACGGCAAGCCGTCGGTCGAACCATAACCGTCGCCATAACCCAGCTCGGTGTGCAGACGCAGGGTGTAGTTTTCGGTGATCGGCTGGAACAACTGACCACGGTAGTCGAGTTTGTAGAACGACAGGTCGCTGCCCGGAATCGTGGTTTCCAGCGTCAGGCTCTGCGAACGACCACGGGTCGGCAGTACGCCCTTGTTCAGGGTCGATTCGGACCAGCCGGCAGACGCCTTGAAGTTCAGGTACTGATCGCCTTCCTTGTTAACGAAGTCGAAGATCTCGTCAACGGTGTACTGACCGGTCTTGATCTTGTCCTGCTGTGCGGACAGACCGAAGGTCAGACGCGAAGTCTCGCTGATCGGATAGCCAACGTTGACGCCGGCACCCAGGCTGTCTACCGCATAGCTGGCTACGTCGATGTTGAGATCTTTGTAGTCGGTGGTGCGATAGAACGCGTTGTAACCCAGACTCACGCCATCGGCGGTCCAGTACGGGTCAACGTAGCCGAAGTTGTAACGGCTCTGGTATTCACTGCGGGTCAGGCCCACGCTCACACGGTTACCGGTACCCAGGAAGTTGTTCTGGGTGATCGAACCACCGAGGATCAGACCGGCGCTCTGGGCGAAACCGACGCTGGCGGTGATCGAACCGGAAGCTTGCTCTTCAACGGCGTAGTTCACGTCAACCTGGTCGTCGACACCCGGAACGGCCGGCGTCTCGACGTTCACTTCCTTGAAGAAGCCCAGACGCTCAAGACGGGTCTTGGACTGGTCGATCAGGTAGGTCGAAGCCCAGCCACCTTCCATCTGACGCATTTCACGACGCAGCACTTCGTCCTCGGACTTGGTGTTGCCGCGGAAGTTGATGCGATTAACGTAGGCACGCTTGCCCGGATCGACGGCGAACAGGATGTCCACAGTGTGATCGTCGTCATGCGGCTGAGGTACGCCGTTGACGTTGGCGAAGGTGTAACCCTCGTTACCCAGACGGCGAGTGATCAGTTCGGAAGTGGTGGTCATCAGCTTGCGCGAGAAAACCTGGCCTTTTTGCACCAGCAACAGCGACTTGACCTGGTCTTCAGGCACTTTCAGGTCACCGCTGAGCTTGACGTCACGAACGGTGTACTTCTCGCCTTCGGTGATGTTGACGGTGATGTAGACGTGCTTCTTGTCCGGGGTGATGGACACCTGGGTCGAAGCGATATCCATGTTGATGTAGCCACGGTCCAGGTAGTAGGAACGCAGGCGCTCCAGATCACCGGAGAGTTTTTCACGGGCGTACTTGTCGTCGTTCTTGAAGAACGACAGCCAGTTGGTGGTTTTCAGCTCGAACAGGTCGATCAGATCGTCATCAGGGAAGACCGTGTTACCCACCACGTTGATGTGCTGGATGGCAGCCACGGTGCCTTCGTTGATCTTCACTTTCAGCGCCACACGGTTACGCGGCTGCGAAACCACTTCGGTATCGACGGTCGCCGAGTAACGGCCCTGGGCAACGTACTGACGCTGCAGCTCGTTACGGACACCTTCGAGGGTGGCGCGCTGGAAGATTTCACCTTCGGACAGACCGGACTGCTTGAGGCCTTTCATCAGGTCTTCGGTGGAGATCGCCTTGTTGCCTTCGATCTCGATACTCGCGACCGACGGACGTTCGACGACCGTGATCACCAGAACGTTGCCTTCGCGGCCCAGCTGGATATCTTGAAAGAAACCGGTTTTGAACAACGCACGAGTGGATTCCACCAGGCGACGATCATCCGCCTGCTCGCCGACGTTCAACGGCAAGGCACCAAAGACGCTACCCGCGGAGACCCGCTGGAGGCCATTGACGCGAATATCAGAGATAGTGAAGGACTCGGCGTGAACTTCGGCGATCATCAATACGGTGAGAACCGCAGTTAGCAGCAGACGTTTCATGAAGTCCTTTCTTATTCCAACTGGCAATAAACAAACTGCCGCAAAATGCGGCAGATTCGCAATTCAGCGAAGCTTTACAGTCGACCCAGATCATTGACCAGAGCAAGCAACATCACTCCGACCACCAAACTGATACCGATCTGCACCCCCCAACCTTGCACCCGATCCGACAAGGGGCGACCACGCACCCACTCAATCAGATAAAACAACAAATGCCCCCCATCCAGTACAGGAATGGGCAGCAAATTCAGAACCCCCAGGCTAATACTCAGATAAGCAAGGAAATTCAGGAAATCAGCAACGCCCGACTGGGCAGAAGCGCCCGCCACTTTAGCAATGGTTATCGGCCCACTCAAGTTTTTTACCGAGAGCTCGCCAAACAGCATTTTCTTCAGCGAGTCCAGCGTCAGAATGCTCATGGTCCAGGTACGCCGGGCACCCTCGCCAATTGCGGCCAACGGGCCATAACTGACCTCGCGGATCATTTCCGGCGGCCAGTCCACAGCTTTCACGCCAGCACCCAGATAACCGCTCGGCGCCTTGCTTTCGCCACGCGCAGCCAAGGTCACCGGGACGTCGATTTGAGCACCGTCGCGCTCGACGCGCAGCAAGATTTTGGTATCAGGACGCGTACGAACGGTATCGACCACTTGCTGCCAGTCACCCAGCGCCTGGCCATCGAGCGACAACAGGCGGTCGCCGGTTTTCAGACCGGCGGCCTGCGCCGGACCTTTTGGATCGAGCTCGGCCAGCACCGGCGGCAACGCCGGGCGCCATGGGCGAATACCCAGCGAGCGAATAGGATCGGGTTCATCGGCGCCTTTGAGCCAGTGATCCAGCGCCAGTTCGCGCGGCGTGTCAGCGGTAGAGCCCTGCTCGCGCACGAGCAATTGCAGGGAACCGCTTTCCCCAAGACGACGGACCAACTGCAAATTGACGGCCGCCCAGCCGGAAGTCGGCTCGCCATCGATGGCAACGATCTCCTGACCGGCATTCAAACCGGCCTTGGCTGCGATGCTGCCGGACTCGACGGCACCGATGACCGGACGGATCTGCTCACTGCCGAGCATCGCCAGCACCCAGAAAAACACCAGGGCCAGCAGGAAGTTGGCGATCGGTCCCGCCGCGACAATGGCGATGCGCTGGCGAACCGATTTGCGATTGAAGGATTGATGAAGCTGATCGGCCGGGACTTCGCCTTCACGCTCATCGAGCATTTTGACGTAGCCACCCAGCGGAATCGCGGCGACAACAAATTCAGTGCCCTGCTTGTCGTGCCAGCGCAACAGGGGCATGCCGAAGCCCACGGAAAAACGCAAAACCTTGACGCCACAGCGACGCGCGACCCAGAAGTGGCCGAATTCGTGAAAGGTGACCAGTACACCCAAAGCGATCAGGGTGCCGGCAATCATATAGAGCGCGCTCATCTACTTTCTCCGCAATCCTGTTCAGTGCCGCGTGAAGCCATGGGTCTGCAACGGCTATCGGCCGTGACGATCAAGCCATTGTTCGGCCAGAATCCGCGCTTTCGCGTCTGCGGTAAACACCGCGTCCAGATCCTCAAGCGCAACCACTGGCTCGAGGTTCAGCACGTCCTCGATGATACTCGCGATTTCCAGATAGCCAACGCGTCCGTCGAGAAACGCCGCGACTGCCACTTCGTTGGCCGCATTGAGCATGGCCGGGGCGCTGTTGCCGGCCTCCGCCGCCTGTCGCGCCAGGCGCAGACAAGGGAAGCGCTGTTCGTCCGGCGCCTCGAAATCCAGGCGCGCGATGGCAAACAGATCCAGTGGCGCCACGCCCGAGTCGATACGCTCAGGCCAGGCCAGCGCATTGGCAATCGGCGTGCGCATGTCAGGGTTGCCCAACTGCGCCAGCACCGAGCCATCGACATAGTCGACCAGCGAGTGAATCACACTCTGCGGATGAATCACCACCTCGACCTGCGACGGCTTGGCGTCGAACAGCCAGCAAGCCTCGATCAACTCCAGGCCCTTGTTCATCATGCTGGCCGAGTCCACCGAGATCTTGCGTCCCATCGACCAGTTCGGGTGCGCACACGCCTGATCAGGCGAAACATGCACCAGCTCGCTCAACGGCGTCTGCCGGAAAGGCCCGCCCGAAGCCGTGAGCAGAATCCTTCTTACACCGACGGCGCCCAGCCCACGGGCGAAATCCTGCGGCATGCACTGGAATATCGCATTGTGCTCGCTGTCGATCGGCAGCAGCACCGAACCGCTCTTGTGCACCGCCTGCATGAACAGCGCGCCGGACATCACCAGCGCCTCTTTATTGGCCAGCAGGATTTTCTTGCCAGCTTCCACCGCCGCCAGCGTCGGGCGCAAGCCTGCCGCACCGACGATGGCCGCCATTACGGCATCCACTTCAGGCGCGGAAGCGACCTGGCACAGGCCCTCCTCCCCCACCAACACGCGAGTGGGCAGACCGGCAGCCCGCAAGTCGTCCTGCAGACCACGCGCCGCCGCCACTTCAGGCACTACCGCGAATTGCGGCACATGGCGAACGCACAAGGCGAGCAACTCGCTCAGGCGCGTGAAACCGCTCAGGGCGAAAACCTGATAACGCTCGGGATGCCGAGCGATAACGTCGAGGGTGCTCAGGCCAATCGAACCGGTAGCCCCCAGAACAGTGATCTGTTGAGGACGGCTCACGGTGCAGCCATCCACAGCAATACAGCGAAAATCGGGATCGCAGCGGTCAGGCTGTCGATGCGATCAAGCACGCCGCCATGGCCGGGCAGCAGGTTGCTGCTGTCCTTGATGCCGGACTGACGCTTGAACATGCTTTCGGTGAGGTCGCCCACCACCGAAATGAACACGATCAACGCAGCGCCGATCAGCCCCTTGAGCAGTTCAGCCACCGTCCAGTCGCGAACCAGACCGACGATCGCGGTGATCACCAGACTCAGCGCCAGGCCACCGTAAACACCTTCCCAACTCTTGCCTGGACTGACTTGCGGCGCCAGCTTGCGCTTGCCGAAAGCACGGCCGGAGAAATAGGCACCGATGTCGGCCCCCCAGACCAGCACCATCACCGCCATGATCAGCCAGTTACCCAGCGGGTACTGTTTGATCTGCACCAGCCCTTGCCAGGCCGGCAACAGGATCAGCAAGCCGATCACCAGTTTGGTGGCCGCCGTGGACCAGTGCTCGCTCGAGCGCGGGTACGTCAGCACCAGGTACGTCGCTACAGCCCACCACAACACCGAAGCGCCCAACACCCAAGGGGCCAGGCCCGGCAGGACGTACATGACGAACAGCATCAGCGCGACGACAGCGGCAAAGCCGACACGGAACGACTGCGCGGTAAAGCCCGCCAGGCGTGCCCATTCCCAGGCGCCCAGGCTCACGACCAGACCGATGAACAGCGCAAAACCGGAGCCTTCGAGCAGGAAAAACCCGCACAAAGCGATCGGCAGCAGGATCAGCGCAGTGATGATTCGTTGTTTAAGCATTAAACCCGGGCTCCAGCTTCGACCTGTTCGCTCGTTTTACCGAAGCGACGCTGGCGCGAAGCGAAATCGGCCAGCGCGGTGCGCATGGCTTCGTGTTTGAAGTCCGGCCAGAACAGGTCGGAGAAGTACAACTCGGCATACGCCAGTTGCCACAGCAGGAAGTTGCTGATGCGGTGCTCGCCACCGGTGCGGATGCACAGGTCCGGCAACGGCAGGTCGCCGGTGGCCAGACAGGTTTGCAGCAGATCCGGTGTGATGTCTTCCGGACGCAGATGCCCGGCCTGAACTTCACGCGCCAGACGCTGCGCCGCCTGGGCAATATCCCACTGACCGCCGTAGTTGGCGGCGATCTGCAGGATGAAACGGTTGGCACCGGCGGTCATGGCTTCCGCTTCGCGCATCGCTGCCTGAAGCTCAGGATGGAAACGCGAGCGATCGCCAATGATGCGCAAGCTGATGTTGTTGTCGTTCAGACGCTTGGCCTCACGACGCAGCGCCTTGAAGAACAGATCCATCAAGGCGCTGACCTCATCGGCCGGGCGCTGCCAGTTTTCACTGGAGAAGGCGAACAGGGTGAGCACTTCGACCTTGGCCTCAGCGCACACCTCGATCACTGCCCGCACAGCATCCACGCCGGCCTTATGCCCGGCGACACCTGGCATAAAGCGTTTTTTCGCCCAGCGATTATTGCCATCCATGATGATCGCGACATGGCGCGGCACCGCGGACGGCGCAGACTGCTTGGTCTTGTCCATTAAAAGCTCGACCCTTATACGGCCATCAGGTCTTTTTCTTTCTCGTCCGTGGCCTTGGTGATCTGGGCCTCGGATTCCTTGGTCAGCTTATCGATATCAGCGATGGCACGACGCTCTTCGTCTTCACTGATTTCCTTGTCCTTGACCAGCTTTTTAAGCTCACCCAATGCGTCACGACGAATGTTGCGCACGGCAACGCGCGCATCTTCCGCTGCGCTACGAGCCTGCTTGGTGAAGCCCTTGCGCGTTTCCTCGGTGAGGGCAGGCATCGGGATCAAAAGCAACTCACCCAGGTTGGTCGGATTGAGGTTCAGACCGGCGCTCTGGATCGCCTTGTCGACGGCAGCGAGCATGTTGCGCTCGAAGGCCACGACTTGCAGGGTACGCGAATCTTTCACGGTGACGTTGGCCACGCTGCTCAGCGGGGTGTCAGTGCCGTAGTAAGGCACCATGACGCTGCCGAGGATGCTCGGGTGAGCCTTGCCGGTACGAATCTGGCCGAACGCGTGGTTCAGAGATTCCAGGGATTTCTGCATACGCGCTTGGGCGTCTTTCTTGATTTCGTTGATCATTGTTGGCCTTCCTCGATCAAAGTCCCTTCAGCGCCGCCGTGCACAATGTTCAGCAGGGCGCCGGGCTTGTTCATGTTGAATACGCGCAGCGGCATCTTGTGATCGCGGCACAGGCAGATAGCAGTCAGATCCATCACGCCCAGCTTGCGATCCAGCACTTCATCATAAGTCAGATGATCGAACTTCTCGGCATGCGGGTCTTTGAACGGGTCTGCGGTGTAAACGCCATCAACCTTGGTCGCTTTCAGCACGACGTCGGCATCGATTTCGATGGCACGCAGGCAGGCTGCCGAATCCGTGGTAAAGAACGGATTACCGGTACCGGCGGCGAAGATCACCACGTCCTTGGAGTTCAGGTGGCGCATGGCTTTGCGGCGATCATAGTGATCGGTCACGCCAACCATGGAAATGGCCGACATCACGATGGCTGAGATATTGGCACGTTCCAGCGCATCGCGCATGGCCAGGGCGTTCATCACAGTGGCCAGCATGCCCATGTGGTCGCCTGTCACCCGATCCATGCCAGCCTTGCTCAAGGCCTCGCCACGGAACAGGTTGCCACCGCCGATCACCAGACCGACCTGTACGCCGATGCCGACCAGTTGGCCGACTTCCAGCGCCATCCGATCCAGCACTTTTGGATCGATCCCGAACTCTTCCGAGCCCATCAGGGCCTCGCCGCTAAGCTTGAGTAGAATGCGTTTATAGCGAGCCTGATAACCACTGCCCTGCTGAGCCATTGCCAATCTCTCCTGCGGCGTATTTAAAAAATTCTGTGCAAGCTGTTTTACAGCTGCCGTTCACTCTAGCTTGGCGCTGCTTCAGCGCCATCGGAACCTGGCTTTGTAAGTCAGTTCCCAGTGGAAACCAATTAAAAATTGGTAACCCCATCTGAAAAGAGGCTGCGCGCGTGAGCGGGCAGCCTCTTTCGGGCGACAGTTGAAAAACCGTCTTATTGCTTGGCGGCAGCCAGCTGGGCAGCAACTTCTTCAGCGAAGTTGTCGACCGGCTTCTCGATGCCTTCGCCTACTTTGAAGTAGGTGAAGGAAACGATTTCTGCGCCGCCTTTCTTGGCCAGCTCGCCAACCTTGATTTCAGGGTTCTTGACGAACGCCTGCTCAACCAGGCTTGCTTCTGCCAGGAACTTGCTGATACGGCCTTTGACCATGTTCTCAACAATGTTTTCTGGCTTGCCTTTGATCTTCTCTTCGTTCAGCTGCAGGAACACAGCTTTTTCACGCTCGATCGCTTCAGCCGAAACTTGCGAAGGCAGCAGGAACTCAGGGTTGCTTGCAGCAACGTGCATCGCGATGTCTTTGGCCAGCTCGACGTCGCCGCCTTTCAGAGCCACAACCACGCCGATCTTGTTGCCGTGCAGGTAAGAACCGACAACGTCACCTTCGATACGGGCCAGACGACGGATGTTGACGTTCTCGCCTACTTTGGCAACCAGTGCTTCGCGAGCAGCTTCTTGCGAAGCGATCAGCGGAGCAGCGTCGGTCAGCTTGTCAGCGAAAGCTTTTTCAACGCTGGCAGCGACGAAGTTTTTGAAGTCGTCTTGCAGAGCCAGGAAGTCGGTCTGCGAGTTCACTTCCAGGATAACGGCAGCTTTACCGTCGTCCTTGATTGCGATTGCGCCTTCAGCGGCAACGTTGCCAGCCTTTTTCGCAGCCTTGATCGCGCCCGAAGCACGCATGTCATCAATGGCTTTTTCGATGTCGCCGTCAGCCTTTTCCAGGGCTTTCTTGCAGTCCATCATGCCTTCGCCGGTACGCTCGCGCAGTTCTTTAACCAACGCTGCAGTAATTGCTGCCATTTTCAAATTCCTCTTGGATAGGTTTTCAACCATTCCACCCGATCGAACGGGCGTTCAATTCTTCCCGAAACACCTTGTAGCTGCTGCACGTTACAAATGCAGGAGGTGCGCTGTCACAAGTGGGCGCCAACAAACGGTTTTCGAGGTGGCAAAAAGGGGGCCAAGCCCCCTTTTTGCTTACTGAGTCAACGCCAGGGCGTCGATTACTCAGCTGCAGCCTGAGTTTCTTCAGCTGCGAATTCAACAGTGCCGCCAGCAACATTGTTGCGACCACGGATCACTGCGTCAGCCATCGAACCCATGTACAGCTGGATAGCGCGGATTGCGTCATCGTTGCCTGGGATGATGTAGTCAACGCCTTCCGGGCTGCTGTTGGTATCGACAACGCCGATGACCGGGATGCCCAGCTTGTTGGCTTCGGTGATCGCGATGCGCTCGTGGTCAACGTCGATCACGAACAGTGCGTCTGGCAGACCGCCCATGTCCTTGATGCCGCCCAGCGAACGATCCAGCTTTTCCAGGTCACGGGAGCGCATCAGCGCTTCTTTCTTGGTCAGCTTGGCGAAAGTACCGTCTTCGGCTTGAACTTCAAGGTCACGCAGACGCTTGATGGAAGCACGAATGGTTTTGAAGTTGGTCAGCATGCCGCCCAACCAGCGGTGATCGACGTACGGCGAACCGCAACGTGCTGCTTCTTCAGCAACGATCTTGCCAGCGGAACGCTTGGTGCCGACGAACAGAATCTTGTTTTTGCCCTGGGCCAGACGCTCTACGAAAGTCAGAGCTTCGTTGAACATTGGCAGGGTTTTTTCAAGGTTGATGATGTGAATCTTGTTACGCGCGCCGAAAATGTACTTACCCATTTTCGGATTCCAGTAACGGGTTTGGTGACCGAAGTGCACACCGGCCTTCAGCATATCGCGCATGTTGACTTGGGACATGATAGTTCCTTAATAAGTCGGGTTTGGCCTCCACGTATCCCAATGACCAACCAGTGGCATAAAGCCAAAAGCACCCAGGTCATCGTGTCGACACGTGTGTGGATTTAAGCTTTTCGGGGTATCCCCGGAAAGCGGCGCATTTTATACCACAGGGTGCACAGAAACGGAACCCGGAATCTGCAATCGCACCAGGGACATGGGCGCAGCCCCCTTGGAATCGCCTTCAAGCGCATCATTGTATAGACAGACGCGATGCACGCAGGCGCGGATTTGCTCCTTTCGTCTGGTAGAATCGCGTTTTTCAGGGTCGCAAATCCCACACCTGCCACCCTATCCGTATCAGCAAGCGCCGCCGAGCGCAGAGAGAGCCTGTATGACCGTCAACCTCAAAACCCCCGAGGACATCGCTGGCATGCGTGTCGCCGGCAAACTGGCCGCCGATGTGCTGGAAATGATTGCCGAACACGTCAAACCGGGCGTGACCACCGATCAACTGAACCAGATCTGCCACGACTACATCGTCAACGTGCAGCAGGCCATCCCTGCGCCGCTCAACTACAAAGGCTACCCGAAGTCGATCTGCACCTCGATCAATCACGTCGTCTGCCACGGCATTCCGAATGACAAGCCGCTGAAGAATGGCGACACGCTGAACATCGACGTCACCGTGATCAAGGACGGCTACCACGGCGACACCAGCCGCATGTTCCACGTTGGCGAAGTGCCGGTCTGGGCCGAACGCCTGTCGCAGGTCACTCAGGAATGCATGTACAAGGCGATCGAAATCGTCAAACCTGGCTGCCGCCTCGGCGACATCGGTGAGATCATCCAGAAGCACGCGGAAAAGAACGGTTTCTCGGTGGTTCGTGAGTTCTGCGGCCACGGCATCGGCAAGGTGTTCCACGAAGAGCCGCAGATCCTGCATTACGGTCGCGCCGGCACCGGCATGGAACTGAAGGCCGGCATGACCTTCACCATCGAACCGATGATCAACCAGGGCAAGGCCGACACCAAGGTACTGGGCGACGGCTGGACCGCGATCACCAAGGACCGCAAGCTCTCGGCGCAGTGGGAACACACCCTGCTGGTGACCGACACCGGCTACGAGATCTTCACCCTGCGCGCCGACGACACCATCCCGCGCGTCTCGGCCTGATCCCAAGAACGCTCCCAGCCCTATAGAAGGAAAGCCAATCGATGCCGCAGGTGGATCCCGAACTCTTCGACCGCGGCCAGTTCCAGGCCGAACTGGCCCTGAAAGCGAGTCCCATCGCGGCGTTCAAGAAGGCGATCCGCCAGGCGCGCGAGGTCCTCGACACGCGTTTTCGTAGCGGCCGCGACATCCGCCGACTGATCGAAGACCGTGCATGGTTTGTCGACAACATCCTGCAAAAAGCCTGGGAGCAGTTCAACTGGAGCGAAGACGCCGATATCGCGCTGGTCGCGGTCGGCGGCTACGGCCGGGGGGAGTTGCACCCCTATTCCGACATCGACCTGCTGATCCTGCTGGACAGCGCCGATCACGAAGTCTTCCGCGATTCCATCGAGCGTTTTCTGACGCTGCTGTGGGACATCGGTCTGGAAGTCGGTCAGAGCGTACGCTCGGTCGACGAATGCGCCGAAGAGGCCCGCGCCGACCTGACCGTGGTCACCAACCTCATGGAAAGCCGCACCATCTGCGGCCCCGAGCGTCTGCGCCAGCGCATGCTCGATGTCACCAGCACCGCACACATGTGGCCGGCCAAGGAGTTCTTCCTGGCCAAGCGCGCCGAGCAGAAGGCCCGCCACCACAAGTACAACGACACCGAATACAACCTGGAACCCAACGTCAAAGGCTCGCCCGGCGGCCTGCGGGATATCCAGACGATTCTGTGGGTGGCACGGCGTCAGTACGGCACCCTGAACCTGCGAGCCCTCGCTGGCGAAGGTTTCCTGGTCGAGAGCGAAAACGCCCTGTTGGCGTCCTCCCAGGAATTCCTCTGGAAAGTGCGTTACGCCCTGCACATGCTCGCCGGGCGCTCGGAAGACCGCCTGCTGTTCGATCATCAACGGACCATCGCCGGCCTGCTCGGTTTTGAAGGCGACGACGCCAAACAGGCCGTCGAAAACTTCATGCAGCAGTACTTCCGCGTGGTCATGAGCATCGCCCAGCTCAGCGACCTGATCATCCAGCACTTCGAGGAAGTGATCCTCGCCCCGGAAGACGAAGCACCGCCGCAGCCGATCAACTCGCGCTTCCAGTTGCACGACGGCTACATCGAAGCACGCAACGACAACGTGTTCCGCCGCACGCCGTTCGCCATGCTCGAGATCTTCGTGCTGATGGCCCAGCAACCGGAAATCAAAGGCGTGCGCGCTGACACCATTCGTCTGCTGCGCGAGAACCGGCACCTGATCGACGACAACTTCCGCAACGATATCCGCAACACCAGCCTGTTCATCGAGCTGTTCAAGTGCAAGATCGGTGTACACCGCAACCTGCGCCGGATGAACCGCTACGGCATCCTCGGGCGCTATCTGCCGGAGTTCGGTTTCATCGTCGGGCAGATGCAGCACGACCTGTTCCACATCTATACGGTCGATGCGCACACGCTGAACCTGATCAAACACCTGCGTAAGTTGCAGTACACCCAGGTGTCGGAAAAATTCCCGTTGGCCGCCAAGCTAATGGCCAAACTGCCCAAGTCCGAACTGATCTACATGGCCGGCCTGTATCACGACATCGGCAAGGGCCGGCATGGCGACCACTCGGACATCGGCGCGGTCGATGCCGAAGCGTTCTGCCAGCGCCATCAGTTGCCGCTGTGGGACAGCCGCCTGATCGTCTGGCTGGTGCAGAACCACCTGGTGATGTCGACCACCGCACAGCGCAAGGATCTGTCCGATCCGCAGGTGATCCACGATTTCGCCCAGATCGTCAGCGACGAGACCCGTCTGGATTACCTGTACGTGCTGACCGTGGCCGACATCAACGCGACCAACCCTACCCTGTGGAATTCGTGGCGCGCCAGCCTGCTGCGCCAGCTCTACACCGAGACCAAACGCGCTCTGCGCCGCGGCCTGGAAAATCCGGTGGATCGTGAAGAGCAGATCCGCCAGACCCAGAGTGCGGCGCTGGACATCCTCGTGCGCGGCGGCACCGATCCGGACGACGTCGAGCAGTTGTGGGCGCAGTTGGGCGATGACTATTTCCTGCGTCACACCGCCGGCGACGTGGCCTGGCACAGTGACGCGATCCTGCAGCAGCCGGCCGATGGCGGTCCGCTGGTGCTGATCAAGGAAACCACCCAGCGCGAGTTCGAAGGTGGCACGCAGATCTTCATCTACGCCCCCGACCAGCACGATTTCTTCGCCGTGACCGTGGCCGCGATGGACCAGCTCAACCTGAACATTCACGACGCCCGGGTCATCACTTCGAGCAGCCAGTTCACCCTCGACACCTACATCGTGCTCGATACCGACGGTGACTCGATCGGCGACAACCCGGCCCGGGTCAAACAGATACGCGACGGCCTGACCGAAGCCCTGCGTAACCCCGACGACTACCCGACGATCATCCAGCGCCGGGTGCCGCGCCAGCTCAAGCACTTCGCCTTCGCGCCGCAGGTGACGATCCACAACGACGCCCAGCGTCCGGTGACAGTGCTGGAACTGACGGCACCGGATCGCCCGGGCCTGCTGGCACGGATCGGCGGGATCTTCCTCGAGTTCGACCTGTCGCTGCAGAACGCCAAGATTGCGACCCTGGGCGAACGCGTAGAAGACGTGTTCTTCATCACCGACGCCCACAACCAGCCGCTCTCCGACCCGCTGCTGTGCAGTCGCCTGCAGGACGCAATCGTCGAGCAACTGAGCGTCAATCAGGAACCGGATATCAAGCTTTCGCGCATCAGTATTTGATCCAGCAACTTCCCCCCTGTGGGAGCGGGCTTGCTCGCGAAAGCGGTGTGTCAGGCAACACATCATTCAATGACACACCGCTTTCGCGAGCAAGCCCGCTCCCACATTGAACGAGGCCCCCATGAACAACGCTCTGAACCAGCTCCAGCCCTACCCGTTCGAAAAACTCCGCGCGCTGCTTGGCACGGTCACGCCGAACCCGGACAAACGCCCGATCGCCCTGTCGATCGGCGAGCCGAAACATCGCTCGCCAAGCTTTGTCGCCGAAGCGCTGGCGAACAATCTGGATCAGATGGCGGTGTATCCGACCACCCTCGGCATCCCGGCCCTGCGCGAAGCCATCGCCGGCTGGTGCGAACGTCGTTTTGGCGTACCGAGCGGCTGGATCGATCCGGCGCGCAATGTGCTGCCGGTCAACGGTACCCGCGAAGCGCTGTTCGCTTTCACCCAGACCGTGGTCAACCGTGGCGACGATGCACTGGTGGTCAGCCCGAACCCGTTCTATCAGATCTACGAAGGCGCAGCGTTCCTCGCCGGGGCCAAGCCGCACTACCTGCCTTGCCTGGACGAAAACGGCTTCAACCCGGATTTCGACGCCGTGTCACCGGACATCTGGAAACGCTGCCAGATCCTGTTTCTGTGCTCGCCAGGCAACCCGACCGGCGCACTGATCCCGGTTGATGTACTGAAAAAACTCATCGCCCTGGCCGACGAATACGACTTCGTGATCGCCGCCGACGAGTGCTACAGCGAACTGTACTTCGACGAACAGACCCCGCCGCCGGGCCTGCTCAGCGCCTGCGTCGAACTGGGCCGCAAGGACTTCAAGCGTTGCGTGGTGTTCCACAGCCTGTCCAAGCGCTCCAACCTGCCGGGCCTGCGCTCCGGGTTCGTCGCCGGTGACGCGGATATCCTCAAGGGTTTCCTGCTGTACCGCACCTACCACGGTTGCGCGATGCCGGTGCAAACCCAACTGGCCAGCGTTGCCGCGTGGAATGACGAAGTGCATGTACGCGCCAACCGTGCGCTGTACCGCGAGAAGTTCGACGCAGTGCTGGCAATTCTCAGCCCGGTGATGGACGTACAGCGTCCGGACGGCAGCTTCTACCTCTGGCCGAACGTGGCCGGTGACGATGCCGCATTCTGCCGCGACCTGTTCGAGCAGGAACATGTGACTGTCGTGCCAGGCTCGTATCTGTCGCGCGAGGTCGACGGCGTGAATCCGGGCGCCGGGCGCGTGCGCATGGCACTGGTTGCGCCTTTGGCTGAATGTGTTGAAGCTGCAAAACGGATCCGCGACTTCATCACCCGCCAACACTGAGTTTTTAATATCCGTGCCAGTCATCTGGCACGGACATACCCCTCAAGTTACATTTAAAACCACTTTACGACTACTCCAGACACTGCCCGAAGCTTAATCTCGCGCAGTGGTTTTTTGCATGCGCGAAACAACCAAAAAGACAAATCAAGGAGCAAGACAAAGCATGGACAACTTTCAATATTGCACGCTGCAAAAACCGGCTAAAGAACTCAAATCCAGCGCCCTCAACAACAGCCGAAAAAAACGCTCATTGGTGCACTACGACAAACTTTGGCCAAGCCGACACACTCTGAAAATAGCTTTCATGGATAACCCAACTCCGGAACACAAAGATAAAATCATTGCCGCCGCCGAAAAATGGCTTCCTTATATCAGTTTGAAGTTTGAGTTCGTTGAAGGCGTAGAGGGTGAGATCCGAATCGCCACCGAGGGTGTGGTGAACAGTTCATTTCTGGGTACCGATGCACTGGATATGTTTCCTGACACGCCAACCATGAACCTTGGCATCGACCCCGAACACGAAGACTTCGAGACGGTCGTCATCCACGAGTTTGGCCACGCACTCGGCGCGATGCACGAACACCAGCACCCCAAGGCGCAAATCCCCTGGAATAAAGAAAATGTTTACAACTACTACCAGAACAGACCGATGAATCCACTGTCGCGAGGCGAAGTTGACGACAATATATTTACGCCTTTTGACGATGCCGACGCGCTTTACTTGCCATACGATCGAAAATCCATCATGCACCATCCTGTTCCCAACAATTTGACGCTTGGCAATTGGGCGAATCCGATCAATCGCGAAATCAGTGATAAAGACAAACAGCTCATGCAGTTGATTTACCCACGTTGAATCACATCTTTACCGTGCCAGTTCTGTTGGCACGGTAATCCGTCATAAAATCGTACACATATCCAATTTACCTGCTCAGGCGCAGCAACTAGCATCCTTCATTCAAAGCGACTTTCCGGGAACAACAAGCAACCCGAGAAGTTACATATGACGAACGAAAACATGGATGTTCAGTTATGCACTCAACCCGGCTTCAGCCAAACAAAAAAACCGAAACCACACGCACCTCCCGCAACATCAAATGCACTTCGGAGGTTCAGTAAAATGTGGGCTAAAAACAATCCGGCAAAATTCTGGACTCCCGGCAGCACTCTCCGCATCGCCTTCCTCAACGGTACGCAGGAATTCAAGGACGCGACCATTGCCGCTGCCAGCAACTGGTTGCCGCACATCAACTTGAAATTCGATTTCGTTGAAGGTGAAGTGGGCGACATCCGCATACTCAGTCAGGAAGGAACGTTTTCCTCCCGGATAGGTACGGATGCTCTGCTACATCCCGATGAGCCGACCATGACACTCTGGCCGCATCCGAGTCTGCCACGTTACTTCGCAGCCAATGTCATGCATGAGTTCGGTCACATGCTGGGCGCGGAGCATGAACAGACCAATCCCACGGCAGATATTCCCTGGGACAAGCCAGCCATCTATGCACAATTTGGAATCACCGCCGACCCGGAAGAAGACGACTCCCAGGCCAGCGTGACGCGCAAACGCCTGCACGACTGGTACTTTGACCGCGGCAATCCCGACGAAAGCATTTATTCGGAATACGATCCAAAGTCGATCATGCACTATCGGATCAGCCAGTCCTGGACCATCGGAGACTTCCAGCTCTTCATTAATCTGGATCTCAGCGAAAAGGACAAAATCTTCATGGCGAACGCGTATCCCTTCTCCGCGAGTGAGTGAGCGCATCAGGTCCGTGTCGGCTATTTGACCTGCCCCAGATTCGCCTCACTCAAATCCAGCTCACCCAATACCTCACGCAACACGTCATCACCGATCTGGTGCTGACGGCTGAGGCTATACAGCTCCAGGCGTTGCGCCCGCAACGCCTTCAAGCGCAAGCGGCGTTCCAGCAGGTCCATCTGGAACGCCAGCGCCTGGGCTTCGGCGGAGTCGTTGAATACATCGAGCTGATGACGATACTCGGACATGATCCGAGCCTTGAGTTCCGCCGAGAGTGCGGCCTGCGCCGCATCCTGCGGGCCGACCTCTTCGGTTTCCAGCGCATGGATCGCCGCCTCGGCGGTCTTGCGCCAGGCATCGCGCACTTCCTGACGACGTTTGTCGTCCGGGCTTTTCTCGATGCCACGCAGCAGCAACGGCAGGGCGATGCAGGCGCAAATCAGCGACAACAGAATCACCCCGGCGGCGATGAAAATCAGCAGATCACGCTCGGGGAACGCCTCGGCCCCCATCAACATCGGCACTGACATCACACCGGCCAGCGTCACCGCCCCGCGCACTCCGCCGACAGTCAGCAACCAGCAGGATCGCGCGGTCGGCACATGCGTCAGGTCGCCCTTGCCGCGCAGCCGTCGCAGCAGTACCGACAGGCGCCAGATGCTCTGTACCCAGATAAAGCGCAACAGCACCAGCGCGAGGAAAATCGCCACCACGTCGAGGCCACGGTACAGCAGCGTCGGCCACAACGTCGGCTCGTGGCTGACCACCGCTTTGATGATGTCCGGCAATTGCAGACCCAGCAGCAGAAAGATCAGGCCGTTGAAGGCAAATTCAAGCAGCGACCAGACGCTGCGATTGAGCAGGCGGGTGCTGGTCTGCCGCGGCAGCAGATCGAGCCAGCTCTGCATCATCCCCGCCGCGACAGCCGAAAGAATCCCCGAAGCGCCCAGTCGCTCGGCCAATACATAGGCGGCGAACGGCAGCAGCAACATGAACACCACGTGGGTGGCCGGATCGTCCCAGCCCCGGGCAATCATCCACGCGCGCAAGCGCCCGACCAGCCAGCTCAGCGCGACGCCGACGGCCAAGCCCCCGACCGCCACCAGTACGAACGTCAGGCTGGCATTGGCCAGCGAGAACACCCCGGTCACCGCCGCCACCAAGGCAAACTTGAACGTCACCAGACCCGAGGCATCATTCATCAGCGCCTCGCCTTGCAGGATGTGCATCAGCGGTGTCGGCAAGCGGTTCTGCGAGATCGCCGAGACCGCCACGGCGTCGGTCGGCGAGAGCACGGCGGCCAGCGCGAAGGCCACCGGCAGCGGAATGCTCGGCAACAGCCAGTGAATGAAGTACCCGGCGCCGACCACGGTGAACAGCACCAGGCCAACCGCCAGCGTCAGGATCGGCCCGCGCAGATGCCAGAACTCGCGTTTGGGCATGCGCCAACCGTCGGAAAACAGCAGCGGCGGCAGGAACAGAAACAGGAACAATTCGGGGTCCAGCGCGACGTGCAGGCCCAGTGTCGGCCAGGCCAGCAAGGCACCGGCGGCGATTTGCACGAGGGGCAGCGGCAGCGGGATGACCCGTCCGACCAGCCGGGAGACGCTGACCAGCATCAGCAGGATCAGGACGGTATAAGCGGTTTGCATAAAGCGGAAATCTCAGACAATCGACAGCGTTGAACTGCCATATTAGCCGCTTAGGATGCGTCTGACCGTTGCACCTATGTCGCAGCCCTGCCGCAGATCCCTTGTAGGAGTGAGCCTGCTCGCGATAACGGTTTAACATTCAACATTATCAGTGGCAGGTAAATCGCCATCGCGAGCAGGCTCACTCCTACAGGGTTTTGCGGTGGGAAATCGACCTCAGGCGTCGCGAAACCGTTCGGTCATGGCATAATCCGACACCATTTTTTTCCAGCACCTGTAAAGGGGGCGATTCCTTGACCGTTTCAAGTAAAACGTTGCACCTTTTCGGCATCAAAGCCTGCGACACCATGAAGAAGGCGCGCACCTGGCTCGATGAACACGCTGTCAGCTACGACTTCCACGACTACAAAACCGCCGGTATCGACCGTGAGCACCTGACCCAATGGTGTGACGAGCACGGCTGGCAAACGGTGTTGAACCGTGCAGGCACGACCTTTCGCAAACTCGACGACGAACGTAAAGCCGATCTCGACCAGTCGAAAGCCATCGAACTGATGCTCGCTCAACCCTCGATGATCAAGCGCCCGGTGCTCGATCTCGGTGACCGAACCCTGATTGGCTTCAAGCCAGACATCTACGCGGCCGCACTCAAGTAAGCAGCCCGTCACTTATTGCTAGAGGTATTCACATGTCCAACTCTCTGTTCAGCATCGCCTTTGGTGTCGGCACGCAAAACCGTCAAGGCGCCTGGCTGGAAGTGTTCTACGCTCAGCCACTGCTCAACCCGTCGGCCGAACTGGTCGCCGCTGTTGCGCCGATCCTCGGTTACACCGAAGGCAACCAGGCCATCACCTTCACCACTGCACAGGCTGCGCAACTGGCTGAAGCGGTCAAAGGCATCGACGCCGTTCAAGGCAAGCTGCTGACCCGTCTGGCCGAGAGCCACAAGCCACTGGTCGCCACCCTGCTGGCCGAAGACACACAACTGACCTCGACGCCTGAGGCGTACCTCAAGCTGCACCTGCTGTCGCATCGTCTGGTCAAACCACACGGCGTAAGCCTGGCCGGGATCTTCCCGCTGCTGCCGAACGTGGCCTGGACCAGCCAGGGTGCAATCGACCTGAGCGAACTGGCCGAACTGCAACTGGAAGCGCGTCTGCGCGGCGAGCTGCTGGAAGTGTTCTCGGTGGACAAGTTCCCGAAAATGACCGACTACGTGGTTCCGGCCGGCGTGCGTATCGCTGACGCGGCACGTCTGCGTCTGGGCGCTTACGTGGGCGAAGGCACCACCGTGATGCACGAAGGCTTCATCAACTTCAACGCCGGCACCGAAGGCCCGGGCATGATCGAAGGCCGCGTGTCCGCTGGCGTGTTCGTCGGCAAGGGTTCGGACCTGGGCGGCGGCTGCTCGACCATGGGCACCCTGTCGGGCGGCGGCAACATCGTGATCAAGGTCGGCGAAGGCTGCCTGATCGGCGCCAACGCCGGTATCGGTATTCCGTTGGGTGACCGCAACACCGTCGAGTCGGGCCTGTACGTGACCGCCGGCACCAAGGTGGCGCTGCTGGACGAGCACAACAACCTGGTCAAGGTGGTGAAGGCGCGTGAACTGGCCGGTCAGACTGACCTGCTGTTCCGTCGCAATTCGGAAACCGGTGCCGTGGAATGCAAAACCCACAAATCGGCGATCGAGCTGAACGAAGCGCTGCACGCTCACAACTAAGCAGCCACATGATCCCCCCTGTGGGAGCGGGCTTGCTCGCGAAGGCGTAGTGTCATTCAGCAACTTATTGACTGACAGGACGCATTCGCGAGCAAGCCCGCTCCCACAAGGTTCGGCGTACATCCCGCCCCTCTTCACCAGGGCTGAAAACTGTGATGATTCCCTCCCCCTGGCGCGCCGACTTTCCGGCCATCGCCGCCCTGCAACGGCAAGACCAGACCTATCTGGACAACGCCGCCACCACGCAAAAACCCCAGGCCCTGCTCGACGCGTTGACGCATTACTACGCCAACGGCGCGGCCAATGTGCATCGTGCGCAGCATCTGCCAGGCGCCCACGCGACGCAGGCGTTCGAAGACAGTCGGCTCAAGGTTGCCCAGTGGCTGAATGCCGGTGACAGCGGGCAGATCATCTTCACCCATGGCGCCACCAGTGCGCTGAATCTCCTGGCCTACGGCCTGGAACATCTTTTTCACCCGGGCGATGAAATTGTCATCAGCGCCCTGGAGCATCACGCCAACCTGCTGCCGTGGCAGCAACTGGCACAGCGTCGCGAGCTAAAACTGGTGATCCTGCCGCTGGACGCCGACGGCGTGATCGACCTCGGCGCCGCCGTGCGTCTGATCACCCCCCGCACTCGCTTGCTGGCGGTCAGTCAGCTGTCCAACGTGCTCGGTGCCTGGCAACCGCTGCCAGCGCTGCTGGCGATGGCCAAGGCGCACAACGCGCTGACCGTGGTCGATGGCGCCCAGGGTGTGGTGCACGGTCGCCACGACGTGCAGGCGCTGGGTTGCGACTTTTATGTGTTTTCCAGCCACAAGCTGTACGGCCCCGATGGTCTCGGCGTGCTGTTCGGGCGCAACAAGGCGCTTGAGCAACTGCAGCCATGGCAGTTCGGCGGCGAAATGGTGCTGGAAGCCAACTATCACGATGCACGCTTCCGCCCTGCCCCGCTGGGCTTCGAAGCGGGCACGCCGCCGATTGCCAGCGTGATCGGCCTCGGCGCGACCCTCGATTATCTGGCTGGCCTGGATCAGGACGCGGTGTCGGCCCACGAAGCGGCGCTGCACGCCTATCTGCTGCAAGGCTTGGCCGCGCGCAACGGCATTCGTCTGCTGGGCAAGCCGCAATTGGCGTTGGCGAGTTTCGTCGTCGAGGGTGTGCACAACGCCGATCTGGCGCACTTGCTGACCGAGCAAGGTATCGCCGTGCGCGCCGGGCATCACTGCGCCATGCCGTTGCTGAAAAGCTTCGAACTGGCCGGGGCTATTCGCGTGTCACTGGCGCTGTACAACGACTCCGAGGATCTGGAGCGTTTCTTCGAAGCGCTGGATCAGGCCCTGGAGTTGCTGCGATGAGCCTGCCGCTCGCCGCTGCCGAAGCGCTGCAGACCTTTCAGAATGCCGCCGGTTGGGAACAACGGGCGCGGTTGCTGATGCAGTTTGGCGATCGTCTGCCGCCGCTGGATGACGCGGACAAATGCGAAACCAACCGCGTGCATGGCTGCGAGAGTCAGGTGTGGCTGGTAGGGGAATTGCAGGACGGTCACTGGCAGTTCAGCGCTGCCAGCGATGCGCGGATGATTCGTGGGTTGGTGGCGTTGCTGCTGTTGCGGGTCAACGGCTTGAGCGCTGCCGAGTTGCAGCAGGTGGATCTGCCCGATTGGTTCAATCAGCTGGGACTTTCGCGGCAGTTGTCGCCTTCGCGCAGTAATGGCTTGAATGCCGTGCTCCAGCGGATGAATGAGTTGGCTAAATAAAGCGGCTGCTTCGCAGCCATCGCGAGCAGGCTCACTCCTACAATTGGAATGCGTCCCCCTGTAGGAGTGAGCCTGCTCGCGATGAGGCCCTCAGCCCCAGAATCAAACCTGAGGCTTCACCCGATCCGCTGGCCGCCGCACACCCGCCACAATCTTATCCACAGCCTTGGTCGCCGCGACCATGCCGAACGTCGCCGTGACCATCATCACCGCGCCAAACCCGCCGGCGCAGTCGAGCTTCACCCCGTCGCCGACAAAACTCTTCTGCAAACAGATGCTGCCGTCCGGTTTCGGATAGCGCAGTTGTTCGGTGGAGAACACACACGGCACGCTGTAATGGCGAGTCACGGTACGCGAGAAGCCATAGTCGCGACGCAACGTCGAACGCACTTTCGAGGCCAGCGGGTCGTTGAACGTGCGGTTGAGGTCGCAGACCTGAATCAGCGTCGGATCGATCTGCCCACCCGCACCGCCAGTGGTAATGATCTGGATCTTGCGGCGTTTGCACCAGGCGATCAGCGCAGCCTTGGCGTTGACCGCGTCGATGCAGTCGATCACGCAGTCGATGTTCGGCGTGATGTACTCGGCCATGGTGTCGCGGGTGACGAAATCCGCCACCGCATGCACGGTGCAATCCGGATTGATCCCGCGCAGGCGCTCGGCCATCACTTCGACCTTGGGTTTGCCGACGGTACTGTCCAGCGCGTGCAACTGGCGGTTGGCGTTGCTGACGCAGACGTCGTCGAGGTCGAACAGCGAAATCTCACCGACGCCACAGCGGGCCATGGCTTCCGCCGCCCAGGAACCGACGCCACCGACGCCGACAATCGCCACATGGGCCGCACGCAGGCGCTCGAGGCCCTCGATGCCATACAAACGGGCGATGCCTGCAAACCGCGGATCTTCTGTACTCATGACCATTACCCCAAAAACCGGCGCGCATTATAGGGCCGTCGGCGGCCAAGAGCATCTTTGACGCTATGAACGATGAACGCCGCCGTTTTGCGCAAGCCTTGTAGCGAGGGAGCTTGCTCCCGCCGGGTCGCGAAGCGGCCCTTGAAAAGCGGCCTGCTTCGCAGTCCAGCGGGATCAAGCTCCCTCGCCACTGGGAATTGCTATAACTAAACAACAAAGTTTTCTCTTACAAGCTGTTACTAAAGAACTTAAATCAGGTTGGACTGCCCAATGTCGGGCATTTTCCTGCCCGGTGTACGAGCAGTGAACTGCCGGTGTAGGATTCGCGCCCTTTTGGCGTAAGCCGATCCGTTCCTTCGTTCCACAGCCTTTGGAACCCGAAATAGCTATGTCATCGCGTAAATTTGGTCTCAACCTGGTGGTGGTTCTGGCAATCGCCGCCCTGTTCACCGGTTTCTGGGCGCTGATCAACCGCCCGGTCTCCGCGCCCAACTGGCCGGAGCAGATCTCCGGTTTCTCTTATTCGCCATTCCAGCAGGGCCAATTCCCGCAGAAGGATCAGTATCCGACTGACGACGAAATGCGCCGCGACCTGGAGATCATGAGCAAGCTGACGGACAACATCCGCATCTACTCGGTCGACGGTTCGCTGCAGGACATCCCGAAACTGGCGGAAGAATTCGGTCTGCGCGTGACCCTCGGGATCTGGATCAGCCCCGATCAGGAACGCAACGAGCGCGAGATCCAGCGCGCCATCGAACTGGCCAACACCTCGCGCAGCGTGGTTCGCGTGGTGGTCGGTAACGAAGCGATTTTCCGCAAGGAAATCACTGCCGAACAACTGAGCGTGCTGCTGGATCGGGTGCGCGCGGCGGTGAAAGTGCCGGTGACCACCTCCGAGCAGTGGCACGTCTGGGAAGAGCACCCGGAACTGGCCAAGCACGTCGACCTGATCGCTGCGCACGTGCTGCCTTACTGGGAATTCATTCCGGTCGACAAGGCCGGGCAGTTCGTCTTCGACCGCGCCCGCGACTTGAAAAAGCTGTTCCCGAAAAAACCGTTGCTGCTGTCCGAAGTCGGCTGGCCGAGCAACGGGCGCATGCGCGGTGGCGCCGATGCGTCGCCGGCGGATCAGGCGATCTACCTGCGCACGCTGGTCAACAAGCTCAACCGCCAAGGCTTCAACTACTTCGTGATCGAAGCGTTCGACCAGCCGTGGAAGGCCAGTGACGAAGGTTCGGTGGGCGCCTACTGGGGCGTGTTCAACGCCGCCCGCCAGCAGAAATTCAACTTCGAAGGCCCGGTCGTCGCCATCCCGCAATGGCGCGTGCTGGCCATCGGTTCGGTGGTGCTGGCGCTGCTGTCGCTGACCCTGCTGATGATCGACGGCTCGGCCCTGCGCCAGCGTGGCCGCACCTTCCTGACCTTTATCGCGTTCCTCTGCGGTTCGGTGCTGGTGTGGATCGGTTACGACTACAGCCAGCAATACAGCACGTGGTTCAGCCTGACGGTGGGTTTCCTCTTGGCACTGGGTGCGCTCGGGGTGTTTATCGTGTTGCTGACCGAAGCGCATGAACTGGCCGAGGCGGTCTGGACCCACAAGCGCCGGCGTGAATTCCTGCCGGTGGTGGGCGATTCGGACTACAGACCGAAAGTCTCGATCCACGTACCGTGCTACAACGAGCCGCCGGAGATGGTCAAACAGACCCTCGACGCCTTGGCCGCCCTTGATTACCCGGACTATGAAGTCCTGATCATCGACAACAACACCAAAGACCCGGCCGTCTGGGAACCGGTACGCGACTACTGCGCCACCCTCGGCCCGCGCTTCAAGTTCTTCCACGTTGCGCCATTGGCCGGGTTCAAGGGCGGTGCGCTGAACTACCTGATTCCGCACACCGCCAAGGACGCCGAAGTGATCGCGGTGATCGACTCCGACTACTGCGTGCATCCGAACTGGCTCAAGCACATGGTGCCGCACTTCGCCGATCCGAAAATCGCCGTGGTGCAGTCGCCGCAGGATTACCGCGACCAGAACGAAAGCACCTTCAAGAAGCTCTGCTACGCCGAATACAAAGGCTTCTTCCATATCGGCATGGTCACCCGTAACGACCGCGACGCGATCATCCAGCACGGCACCATGACCATGACCCGGCGTTCGGTTCTGGAAGAGCTGGGCTGGGCCGACTGGTGCATCTGTGAAGACGCCGAACTCGGTCTGCGCGTGTTCGAAAAAGGCCTGTCGGCGGCGTATTACCACGACAGCTACGGCAAGGGTCTGATGCCGGATACGTTTATCGACTTCAAGAAGCAGCGTTTCCGCTGGGCCTACGGCGCAATCCAGATCATCAAGCGCCACACCCGCAGCCTGCTGCGCGGCAAGGACACCGAGCTGACCCGTGGCCAGCGTTACCACTTCCTCGCGGGCTGGCTGCCGTGGGTCGCGGACGGCATGAACATCTTCTTCACCGTCGGCGCCCTGCTGTGGTCGGCGGCGATGATCATCGTGCCGCAACGGGTCGATCCGCCGCTGCTGATCTTCGCGATCCCGCCATTGGCGCTGTTCGTGTTCAAGGTCGGCAAGATCATCTTCCTCTACCGTCGCGCCGTGGGCGTGAACCTCAAGGATGCGTTCTGCGCCGCACTGGCTGGCCTGGCGTTGTCGCACACCATCGCCAAAGCGGTGCTGTACGGCTTCTTCACCAGCAGCATTCCGTTCTTCCGCACGCCGAAAAACGCCGACAACCATGGTTTCTGGGTGGCGATTTCCGAAGCGCGGGAAGAGCTGTTCATCATGCTGCTGTTGTGGGGCGCGGCGCTGGGGATCTACCTGGTGCAGGGCATTCCGAGCAACGACATGCGCTTCTGGGTGGCGATGCTGCTGGTGCAGTCGCTGCCATACCTGGCCGCGCTGATCATGGCGTTCCTCTCGTCGCTGCCAAAACCTGCGACAGCGCCTGAACCGGCGCCTGTCGTCTAATTCCTCTTTGATCCACTAAACGGCGGCCAATGGTCGCCGTTTTGCTTTAAGATAACCGCCATTTTGCAGGGCTTGGCGGGATACACGGTCTGACTGACCGGACACCATCCCCTGTAGGAGTGAGCCTGCTCGCGATTGCGTTGTAACAATCAATGTTTAAGTTGACTGACACACTGCAATCGCGAGCAGGCTCACTCCTACAGTCAGTCCGCGCCCACATTCATGACTCCGGAGTTTTCCATGACGGCCCACGCCGACCTTTCGCCGACCCTTCAACTCGCCATCGACCTGATCCGCCGTCCGTCCGTGACGCCGGTCGACGCCGATTGCCAGAAGCAGATGATGCAGCGCCTGGGCGATGCCGGTTTCACCCTGGAGCCGATGCGCATCGAGGACGTGGACAACTTCTGGGCCACCCACGGCAACGACGACGGCCCGGTGCTGTGCTTCGCCGGCCACACCGACGTGGTGCCGACCGGTCCGGTGACTGCCTGGCAGATCGAACCGTTCAACGCCGTGATCGATGAACACGGCATGCTCTGCGGTCGCGGCGCGGCGGACATGAAAGGCAGCCTGGCGTCGATGACCGTGGCCGCCGAGCGCTTTGTCGCCGACTACCCGAACCACAAGGGCAAGGTCGCGTTCCTGATCACCAGCGACGAAGAAGGCCCGGCGCACCACGGCACCAAGGCTGTGGTGGAACGTCTGGTGGCGCGCAAGGAGCGTCTGGACTGGTGCATCGTCGGCGAACCGTCGAGCACCACACTGGTCGGTGACGTGGTGAAAAACGGTCGTCGCGGCTCGCTCGGCGCCAAGCTCACCGTGCGCGGCGTGCAGGGCCACGTGGCCTACCCGCATCTGGCGAAGAACCCGATCCACCTCGCCGCTCCGGCGCTGGCCGAATTGGCCGCCGAGCACTGGGATCACGGCAACGATTTCTTCCCGCCGACCAGTTTCCAGATCTCCAACGTCAACTCCGGCACCGGCGCGACCAACGTGATCCCGGGTGATCTGGTGGCGGTGTTCAACTTCCGCTTCTCCACCGAATCCACCGTCGAAGGCCTGCAGAAACGCGTGGCCGATATCCTCGACAAACACAGTCTGGACTGGCACATCGACTGGGCGCTGTCCGGTCTGCCGTTCCTCACCGAGCCGGGCGCGCTGCTCGACGCGGTGTCGTCGAGCATCAAGGACATCACCGGCCGCGAGACCAAGGCGTCGACCAGCGGCGGTACCTCCGACGGCCGTTTCATCGCGACCATGGGTACGCAAGTGGTTGAGCTGGGCCCGGTCAACGCGACCATTCACCAGGTCAACGAACGTGTGCTGGCGGCCGATCTCGACGTGCTGACCGAGATCTACTACCAGACCCTGATCAAGTTGCTCGCCTGATGCTCGCGTGCCCGATCTGCAGTGAACCGCTGAACAGCGTCGACAACGGCGTGGTCTGCCCCGCCGGCCACCGCTTCGACCGCGCGCGTCAGGGCTACCTGAACCTGTTGCCGGTGCAGCACAAGAACAGTCGCGACCCTGGCGACAATCAGGCGATGGTCGAGGCGCGCCGCGACTTCCTGAATGCCGGGCATTACGCTCCGGTGGCCAAGCGTCTGGCCGAACTGGCGGCAAGTTATGCGCCGGCACGCTGGGTCGATATTGGTTGCGGTGAGGGTTACTACACCGCACAGATCGCCGATGCCCTGCCGGACGCCGATGGCTACGCACTGGACATTTCCCGCGAGGCGGTCAAACGCGCCTGCAAGCGTAATCCGGCAATCACCTGGTTGATCGCCAGCATGGCCCGCGTGCCATTGGCGTCGGGCAGTTGCCAGTTTCTCGCCAGCGTTTTCAGCCCTCTGGACTGGGCAGAAGCCAAGCGCCTGCTCAGCGTCGGCGGCGGCCTGATGAAGGTCGGCCCGACCAGCGGCCACCTGATGGAACTGCGCGAACGTCTGTACGACGAAGTGCGCGAATACACCGACGACAAGCATCTGGCCCTGGTGCCGGAAGGCATGGCGCTGGCGCACAGCGAAACTCTGGAATTCAAACTGACGCTGGACAAGCCCGAGGATCGCGCCAACCTGCTGGCGATGACGCCCCACGGCTGGCGCGCCAGTGCCGAACGCCGCGCCGCCGTGATCGAACAGGCCGAGTCGTTCGTGACCACCGTGTCGATGCGCTACGATTATTTCGTTCTTCAATAACTTTTGGTCTCGGGCAAGTGCCTGGGGCCGGCTAAATCCGCGAATGGATTTTTCAGACCCGCAGTGAGGACATCCATGCGCCAACCGGATATCGAGATTTACCTGAAAGACGCCGACGTCGACCACAAGGCGATTTCCGCCTGGCTCGGTGAGGCTCTGGGCCCGTGCAGCGACTGGGTACAGAAAGGCCAGACCTACAAGTGCAAGGCCGGCAACATCCCGGTGACCTGGTTGCCGAAAGCCGTGGGCAAGTGGAACAGCCTGTACCTGGAAAGCGACGCGACCCCATGGGACGACGACATCGCCTGCGCCCGTGCAGCTTTCGCCGCGCTGAACGTCGAAGTGCGTTGCGCACCGGGAACGTGGGTCGAGGAAGAAGGTGAGGAAACGGCTGATCGCTGGATTCGCATCAGCGAAGACGGTGAAGAAGAGATCACCTGGAAGACCGCGTAACAACAGTCAACGCAGATCCAAATGTGGGAGCGGGCTTGCTCGCGAATGCGGTGTATCAGTCACTATTGATATCGACTGATACACCGCATTCGCGAGCAAGCCCGCTCCCACAGTGGTTTTGGGATGTTTTGGAGGGTTGTGTTACAGACCTACCACATCCTCAGCCTGCAATCCCTTCTCGCCAGTAATCACCGCATACTCAACCTGCTGACCTTCAGTCAGCGAGCGATGCCCTTCGCCACGGATCGCGCGGTAGTGCACGAACACGTCCACGCCGTCGTCGCGCTGAATGAAGCCGTAGCCCTTGGCGTCGTTGAACCACTTCACATTGCCGGTTTCACGTGTTGCCATCTGTTCATACTCCTTTTTTATTATTGAACAGGCTTTTCGCAGGAAAGCCTTTGCGGAACGTCAGCCTGCGCCCGACGTCCATAAAGGGCCCCGGCGACAGATTGCCGAGTATATGACACGCGCCAAAACTCTCAACAGGAGTTTACTTCGCCGCTTTTTTGCCGATTTTCGATGAATCCGGCACACTGTCCGCCCCCGAGCATCTGCTCGGTTTTATTCACTCATGCAGAAGCCGTATGACCCGTTCCCCGTTCCGCCGTCTTGTGTTTGGCACCTTGCGCCGACTGTTGTACCTCTGGGTTCGCTCGGAGACGATCAACCAGTCGTCGTTCACCCTCAACCTCGACCGCAGTCGTCCGGTGTTCTACGTCCTGCAAAATCCCTCGCTCACCGATCTGGCAGTAGTCGACACCGAGTGCACCAAGGCCGGTCTGCCGCGTCCGGTGCTGCCGGTGTCGGTCGGGCCGTTGATCGAACCGGCGGCGTTTTTCTATCTGACGCCGGATCCTGACTGGCTCGGCCGTCAGGACAAGCGCGGCGCACCGCCGACCCTGACCCGTCTGGTCAGCGCCCTGACCCAGAACGCCGCCGAAGACGCGCAGATCATTCCGGTCAGCGTGTTCTGGGGCCAGTCGCCGGACAGCGAAAACAGCCCGTGGAAGCTGCTGTTCGCCGACAGCTGGGCGGTCACCGGGCGCCTGCGTCGGCTGCTGAGCATCATCGTCCTCGGGCGCAAGACTCGCGTGCAGTTCTCCGCGCCGATCCACCTGCGCGAACTGATCGAACACAACAAGGGCCACGAACGCACCGTGCGCATGGCCCAGCGCATCCTGCGCGTGCATTTCCGCAATCTGAAAGCCGCGGTGATCGGCCCGGACATTTCCCACCGGCGCAATCTGGTCAAGGGCCTGCTCAACCAGCCACTGGTCAAGCAAGCGATCGTCGAAGAGGCCGAGCGCGAGAACATCTCTCTGGAAAAAGCCAAGGCCCAGGCGTTGCGCTACGGCAACGAAATCGCCTCGGACTACACCTACACCGCGATCCGCTTCCTCGAAGTGGTGCTGAGCTGGTTCTGGAACAAGATCTACGACGGGATCAAGGTCAACCACATCGAAGGCGTGCAGAAGGTCGCCCAGGGTCACGAAGTGATCTACGTGCCGTGCCACCGCAGCCACATCGACTACCTGCTGCTTTCGTATCTGCTGTTTCGCAACGGCCTGACCCCGCCGCACATCGCCGCCGGGATCAACCTGAACATGCCGGTGATCGGCAGCCTGCTGCGCCGTGGTGGCGCGTTCTTCATGCGCCGCACGTTCAAGGGCAACCCGTTGTACACCTCGGTGTTCAACGAATACCTGCACACCCTGTTCACCAAAGGTTTCCCGGTCGAGTACTTCGTCGAGGGCGGCCGCTCGCGCACCGGACGCATGCTGCAACCGAAGACCGGCATGCTCGCGATCACGATGCGCAGCTTCCTGCGCTCGTCGCGGATGCCGATCGTGTTCGTGCCGGTGTACATCGGTTACGAGCGCGTGCTTGAAGGTCGCACCTACCTCGGCGAACTGCGTGGCGCGAGCAAGAAGAAAGAGTCGATCTTCGACATTTTCAAAGTCATCGGTGCGCTCAAGCAGCGCTTCGGTCAGGTCGCGGTGAACTTCGGCGAGCCGATCAAACTCGCGGAATTCCTCGACAGCGAACAGCCAGACTGGCGCCAGCAGGAACTCGGCCCGCAGTACAAACCGGCGTGGCTCAACGAGACCACCAACCGCCTTGGCGAGAAAGTCGCGCAGCACTTGAACGAAGCAGCGGCGATCAACCCGGTCAATCTGGTGGCGCTGGCGCTGCTCTCGACCACCCGCCTGGCACTGGACGATCGGGCCATGGCGCGGGTGCTGGATCTGTATCTGGCGCTGCTGCGCAAAGTCCCGTACTCGCCGCACACGACCCTGCCGGAAGGCGATGGCCACGCGCTGATCGAGCATGTGAAGGACATGGATCTGCTGTCCGAGCAGAACGATGCGCTGGGCAAGATTCTCTATCTGGACGAGCAGAACGCCGTCCTGATGACCTACTACCGCAACAACGTGCTGCACATCTTCGCCTTGCCAGCGCTGCTGGCGAGCTTCTTCCAGAGCACCTCGCGCATGAGCCGCGAGCAGATCCTGCGCTACACCCGCGCGTTGTATCCGTACTTGCAGTCGGAGCTGTTCATTCGCTGGTCGCTGGAGGAACTGGACGGCGTGGTCGATCAATGGCTGGAAGCGTTCGTCGAACAAGGCCTGCTGCGTTTCGAGAAGGACGTGTATATGCGTCCGGCGCCAAGTTCGCGGCACTTTGTGTTGCTGACCCTGCTGTCGAAGAGCATCGCCCAGACCTTGCAGCGCTTCTACATGACCGTGTCCCTGCTGCTCAACAGCGGCCAGAACAGCATCAGCGCCGAAGAGCTGGAGGACCTGTGCACGGTCATGGCCCAGCGCCTGTCGATCCTCCACGGCTTGAATGCCCCGGAGTTCTTCGACAAGAGCCTGTTCCGCCACTTCATCCAGACCCTGCTCGACCTCGACGTGCTGCGCCGCGACGAAGCGGGCAAGCTGAGCTACCACGAACTGCTCGGCGAACTGGCCGAAGGCGCTGCCAAACGGGTGTTGCCGGCGGAGATTCGTCTGTCGATTCGTCAGGTGGCTTTGCATCGCAGTGAAGATGCCGCCGAAACAGCGGATACACCACAAGTCTGAAACTTGCTGACAACTAACGGGCGCGCACTTCAATGGCCCCGTTAGTTGATTCATGGATTAATAGGCGCAACCCACCAATCACGATACGGATATCGAGATGAGCCTGTTAAACGAAGAAACTTGCACAGTAATCCTGGACTTCCGTCTACCGCCCGAATTCCACGCGCCTGCCGATGGTGTCAATGAAACCATTGTCAGCGTCAAAGTTTTCAATTCCCAATCGCCTATTAACATCAAGGACTGGCACCGTGCTGCGATCTTCGACGCCGGCTGGAAATTTGACTTCCCTCATCACTACGCCGATGTAGGCGTCAGGTACCAAGTCAATGTGCAGATCCTTCATGACCAAATACCGTTGCTGATCGAGCAGGACTACTTCGTCACTGTCAACAACACTCCCCATCGCCAAACCCTGCACCTGAGCCCGATCGGGTTTCTATATGTCGAGGCTCAAGAAGCCGAGATTGTTGCGCCAGAAGAAGCGGTCACCATCAGTCTGCATGAAGCAGAGTCTCCCGAAGTTGAGCTGGTGCATGTCAAACAGGACGAACAGTCAGTCTCCGGGTTTTATCTGAAATATGATCCTGACAGCGTTATACCCGGTAAACGCTATGCACTGACGGGTATTGAAAACCGCTACCATCAACGTCTTGTGATCTCGCCTGAACAAGTCGAACTGGCTCCCGCGATGCCCAACACAAGCGCGCTGTCGTTTCAGAAATTAATGCAGTGGCTGGAAAAACCCTTACGTTTGTTCACTGACGCTGGCACCAAAATCCGCTAGATTTCCTTCGGCGCCGGGATTCTTCCGGCGCAACCGTCTCAGAGGTCCCGATGAAAAAACTCACCCTTCTCGCCGCAGCTACCCTGTTGAGCGCCTGCCAGTCGACCACCCCCGCCGGCAAAGTCGGCCTCGACGGCGAAGTGTTCTACCTGCAACGCATCGCCCTGCCACCAAGCGCGACCCTGAGCGTGAGCCTGCAGGACGTGTCGCTGGCCGACGCACCGGCGGTGGTCATCGACGAACAGAAAGGCCCGGTCAAAGGCCAGGTGCCGCTGCCGTTCCACTTGAGTTACGATCCGGCCCAGGTCAAACCCGGCCACCGCTACTCGGTCAGCGCGCGCATCGAAGTCAAGGGCGAGCTGATGTTCATCACCACCGAGAACCACGCCGTGCAACTGGACGGCAACGATCCGCAGCCGCTGAAAATCCGCGTCGACGCCATTCGCTAATTGTCTTTCAAGGAAGCTGCCATGCTCCGCCCTACCCTTCGCTTCGCCGGCCTGTGCGCGGGCTTGATGATCTCTGCCAGCGCCCTGGCACTGTCGCTCAGCGACCTCTCGCAACAAGACGCCACCGGCGGCCTCAAGGACGCCCTGACCCAAGGCGCGCAAATCGCCGTCAAACAACTCGGCACCCCGGGCGGCTTCAGCAACAACCCGGAAGTGAAAATCGAACTGCCGGGCAAACTCGGCAAAGTCGCCGGCAAGATGAAAGCCTTCGGCATGGGCGCACAGGTCGACGAACTCGAAACCGCGATGAACAAGGCCGCAGAAAGCGCCGTAACCCAGGCCCAGCCGATCCTCGTCGACGCCGTGAAGAAAATGACCGTGGCCGACGCCAAGGGCATCCTCAGCGGCGGCACTGACTCGGCCACCCAATACCTGGACAAAACCAGCCGCGAACAGATCCGCGCCAAGTTCCTGCCCATCGTCAAACAAGCCACCGACAAAGTCGGCGTCGCACAAAAGTACAACGCCTTCGCCGGCCAGGCCGCGACCCTCGGCGTGGTGGATGCGAAGAGCGCCAACGTCGAAAACTACGTCACCGAACAAGCGCTCAATGGCCTGTTCGAAATGATCGGCAAACAGGAAGAAACCATTCGCAAGAATCCGGCTGCTGCAGCGACGGGTCTGGCGAAGAAAGTGTTCGGCACCTTGTAATTTTTGCCGCGGCACGAAAAAGCCCGCTGAACCTGTGAAGGTCAGCGGGCTTTTTGTTGCGTGTCAGCCTTGCGGATCGACTTGATCGAGGACGCGGTTAACCGACAGCTCCGCGAGCGAAATCATCTGCTGGATACCGAGAAGCTGACTGCACGTCGGACCGCTCAGGGTAAACGCCAACTCACTGGCCATGACATTGGCCGAGGCCAGAGTTTCACAGACATGGGCCAGCAAGGTTTCGGAATCGACTTCGGGGAGGACAGTGAAGATTGTGCTGGGCTGAGTGACGGGTTTGGGCTGTTTTTCAGGCTGGGGCAGGAGGTAGTGATCGAGCGCACGCAGGGCTGCGTCGTGGAGCTTGCGCGAGTCGAGGAAGGCGTAGGGGGAGACGGGGTCGGTTGGCCGTTCGGGGGTGGATTCTGGTGCGGATTCGGGGGGATTCGGGGTGTGTTTGAACATGGTGGAACTCCTAACTATGCAAGTGGAGCTACCACCATCACTTGCAGATGACGGGTGGCAGCTGTGCACGGGTCTGCAAGACCGAGTTGTTAGGCCCTCGGCATACCCAAAGGTATCCCGCACACAGCCACCATAAAACGATGGCCGCTAAAAAGCGCCACGATTATAGGGGCGCTGATCAGCACCTAACAAACTATCGGCGGGCTTGCAGACCCGGTCGCTGAATTGGCAACGACAGACTCAGGCTAGAGATCGCGCTTCCGACGGGCAACCTGAAAACCTTGTGGGAAGGTTCTGGTTATCTGGAACATTTTTAAACAGACCAGAGAGGTTGGGTGGCTGGGCGGGCCTCTTCGCGAGCAAGCCCGCTCCCACATTTGGATTGCGTGCAAGCAGTTGGAGAGTGGTCGGCTACTAGGCCGCCATCGCTGGCAAGCCAGCTCCCACAATGAGATTGGTTGCGGTCAGTTGGAGATTGGTCGGCTGACAGGCCGCCATCGCGAGCAGGCTCACTCCTACAGTGGGATTGGATGCAGGCAGTTGGAGATTGGTCGACTGTCAGGCCGCCTTCGCGAGCAAGCCCGCTCCCACATTTGGATTGGGTGTGGGCAGTTGGAGATTGGTCGGCTACTAGGCCGCCATCGCTGGCAAGCCAGTTCCCACAGTGGGATTGGCTGCGGTCAGTGGGAGATTGGTCGGCTGTCAGGCCGCCATCGCGAGCAGGCTCACTCCTACAGTGGGATTGGGTGAGTCAGTTGGAGATTGGTCGGCTGTCAGGCCGCCATCGCTGGCAAGCCAGCTCCCACAGAAAAGCAAAGCAGTCCAGACAGACCACATGCTTTTCACCACTCAACAGGATGAGCGCAAGCTCGGCTGCAGCTTTTGATCTTGCCGTGCCGGCCCCTTCGGCAGGCTGAGTGGAGGGGTTTATCCGGGGGTGGGAGCACAGCGACCGTTCGACGAAGTCGAACACATCGAGAGGAGGTGCAGCGAAGCAAACCGGAGGCGATGCCCCCGGATGAACCCCGCAACGAAGGAACCCGAGCCTAAGCGAGGGCCGTACGCCGGGGCCAAGACCTTTGCTTCCTTTGGGGCGTTTGCCAAAGGGAGTCGCTGTAAAAGCGAAACCGCCAGCGGCAGCACCCGAAGCAATGGATATTCACAAAGAACACCCAGAACCTGGTCGGCCCAAAGGCCGCCAAGTCCAAAACCATCAAGCGTCGCGACGCACCCGGAACCAGGCCGCATACAAAGCAGGCAAAAACAAAAGCGTCAAAGCCGTAGCCACAATCAACCCCCCCATGATCGCCACCGCCATCGGCCCGAAAAACACACTGCGCGACAAAGGAATCATCGCCAGCACCGCCGCCAAAGCCGTCAACACAATCGGCCGAAACCGCCGTACCGTCGCCTCGATAATCGCCTGCCAAGGCTTAAGACCAGAGGCAATATCCTGCTCGATCTGATCCACCAGAATCACCGAGTTGCGCATGATCATCCCCGACAGCGCGATCGTCCCCAGCATCGCCACAAACCCGAACGGCTGGCGGAACACCATCAGAAACAACACCACCCCGATCAACCCCAGCGGCGCCGTCAGAAACACCATCGCCGTGCGCGAGAAACTGCGCAATTGCACCATCAGCAACGTCAGCACCACCACAATGAACATCGGCACCCCGGCATTCACCGACTTCTGCCCACGCTCCGAATCCTCCACCGTGCCGCCAACATCCAGCAGATACCCGTCAGGCAATTCGGCACGGATCGGATCCAGCGTCGGCTCGATCTGCTTGACCAGCGTCGCCGGCTGCTCCTTGCCGTAAATGTCGGCACGCACAGTCACGGTCGGCAGACGATTACGGTGCCAGATGATCCCTTCCTCAAACCCGTACTCCAGCGTGGCAATCTGCGACAGCGCCACACTGCGACCGTTATCGGTCGGCACCGCCAGACTCGGCAGCAACGTCAACTCGGTGCGCTCATGCACCGTGCCGCGCAGCAGAATCTCGATCAACTCGTTGTCCTCGCGGTACTGGCTGACACTCGAGCCGGTCAGCGAGCTCTGGAGGAATTTCGCCAGATTGGCCGTGCTCACACCGAGCGCCCGCGCACGATCCTGATCGATGTTCAGGTACACCACTTTGCTCGGCTCCTCCCAATCCAGGTGCACGTTGACCACATGCGGGTTTTCGCGCACCTTGGCCGCCACTTTGCGCGCCAGCGCACGGACTTCCTCGATGTGCTCACCGGTGACGCGAAACTGCACCGGATAACCAACCGGCGGACCGTTTTCCAGACGCGTGACCCGCGAACGCAGAGTCGGGAATTGCTCGTTAAGGGTTTCGATCAACCAGGTACGCAAGCTCTCACGCTCTTCGATGTTTTTCGCCAATACCACAAACTGGGCGAAGCTCGCCGCCGGCAGTTGCTGATCCAGCGGCAGGTAGAAGCGCGGCGAACCGGTGCCGACATACGCCACATAGTTATCGATGCCGGCGTGATCCTTGAGCATCGCTTCCAGGCGTTTGACCTCGGCCGTGGTGTTGGCCAGCGACGCACCTTCGGCCAGTTTCAGATCGACCATCAATTCCAGTCGATTGGAGGCCGGAAAGAACTGCTGCGGGACGAAACGGAACAGCATCACCGACGCGATGAACAGACCTACGGTCAGCACAATCACCGTTTTGCGGTGCGCCACGCACCACTCCACCAGACGTCGAACCCGTTGATAAAACGGCGTGCCATACGGGTCGGCCTGGCCGTCAGTTGTGCCGTGTTTGGCCGCATGAATCTTCGCCAGATCCGGCAGGAGTTTTTCCCCCAGATACGGCACGAACATCACCGCTGCCACCCATGAGGCGAGCAACGCGATGGTCACCACCTGAAAGATCGAACGGGTGTATTCGCCAGTGCCGGACTGCGCGGTGGCGATCGGTAGAAAACCCGCGGCGGTGATCAGCGTACCGGTAAGCATCGGGAACGCAGTGCTGGTCCAAGCGTAGCTCGCAGCCTTGATCCGGTCGAAGCCCTGCTCCATTTTGATCGCCATCATTTCCACGGCGATGATCGCGTCGTCCACCAGCAAACCCAGCGCCAGCACCAGCGCGCCGAGCGAGATCTTGTGCAGGCCGATGCCCAGGTAATACATGCAGGCGAAGGTCATCGCCAGCACCAGCGGAATGGTCAACGCGACCACCATCCCGGTGCGCACGCCGAGGGAGAAGAAGCTCACCAGCAACACGATCGCCAGCGCCTCGACCAGCACCTGGACGAACTCGCCGACCCCGGTTTTCACCGCCGCCGGTTGGTCGGACACCTTGCGCAATTGCATGCCGGCCGGAAGGTTTTTCTGCAGGCGCGAGAACTCGCCTTCCAGCGCTTTGCCCAGCACCAGAATGTCGCCGCCGTCCTTCATCGCTACTGCGAGGCCAATGGCATCTTCACCCATGAAGCGCATGCGCGGCGCCGGTGGATCGTTGAAACCGCGATGCACATCGGCGACATCGGAGATGCGGAACGTCCGGTCACCGACGCGGATCGGGAAGTTCTTGATCTCCTCGACCGTCTGAAAATTCCCCGAGACCCGCAGTTGCACGCGCTCGCTGCCGGTTTCAAAGAAGCCGGCGGTGGACACCGCGTTCTGCTCTTGCAGCGCTTGCTGCACGGCCGAGAGTGGCAAACCGAGAGTGGCGAGTTTGACGTTGGACAACTCGACCCAAATCTTCTCGTCCTGCAAACCGAGCAGATCGACCTTGCCGACATCTTTGACTCGTTGCAGCTGAATCTGGATGCGATCGGCGTAATCCTTGAGCACCGCGTAATCGAAACCGTCGCCGGTCAGCGCATAGATGTTGCCGAACGTAGTGCCGAATTCATCGTTGAAGAATGGCCCCTGAATATCCGGCGGCAAGGTCTGGCGAATGTCGCTGACCTTCTTGCGCACCTGGTACCAGAGGTCAGGGATTTCCTTGGAATGCATCGAGTCGCGGGCAATAAACGTGACCTGCGACTCACCCGGGCGGGAGAACGACACGATGCGTTCGTACTCGCCGGTTTCCATCAATTTCTTTTCGATGCGTTCAGTGACCTGACGCGAGACTTCCTGCGCGGTCGCCCCCGGCCAGCGGGTCTGAATGACCATGGCCTTGAAGGTGAACGGCGGGTCTTCGCTCTGGCCGAGCTTGGTGTAGGACAAGGCGCCGACGATGGCCAGCAAAAGCATCAGGAACAGTACGATCTGGCGATTACGCAGCGCCCATTCAGAAAGGTTGAAGCGCATCGGGACTTACTCCTTGTCCGCCAGATTGACCACTCGGTTGGAGCGATCCACAGGCCGCACCTGCTGACCTTCGAGCAATACGTGAACACCGGCAGCCACCACCCAGTCGCTGGCGTTGAGGCCTTCGAGCACTGGCACGCTTTTCTCGCCGAACGGGCCGATGCGCACCGGGGTCTTTTTCAAGGTGTTGTTGGCGTTGACGACCCAGACGTAGGTCGCGCCGTTCTCGGCAGTCAGGGCCGAAAGCGGCACCGACAGCGGCACAGCATCCGCCGATTGCACGAACACCCGGGCGCTCTGCCCGAGCTCAGCCGGAACTTTGCCGCTGGTGAACGAGATGCGCGCGGCGAAGGTGCGGGATTTCGGGTCGGCTGCCGGCGACAGTTCACGAATCTGCCCGGCGAAGCGCTGGTTCTGCTGCGTCCACAGTTCAACGGTCACTGGCTGGCCGACCTTGAACCGCCCGAAGCTCTGCTCCGGCAGGCTGATCGACACTTCGCGCTCGCCATCAGTAGCGAGGGTGAACACGGTTTGCCCGGCGGCAACCACTTGCCCGACTTCCACCGAACGCTTTGCCACCACGCCGTCCTGCGGCGCGCGCAACACGGCGTAACTGGCCTGGTTGGTCGAGACGTTGAATTCGGCCTTGATCTGCTTGAGGCGGGCCTCGCCGGAACGGTAGAGATTTTCCGCGTTGTCGTAGGCCGAACGGCTGACCATCTGCCGTTCCATCAGCGTCTTGTAGCGGTCACGCTCGGCGCGCACCAGGTTCAGATTGGCTTCGGCGGCGGCGACCTGTGCGCGGGTGGCTTCCAGTTGCAGGCGCACATCCTGCGGATCGAGCTCGGCCAATGGCTGATCGGCCTTCACGCGCTGACCTTCTTCGACCAGTCGTCGGCTGACTTTGCCACCAATGCGGAATGCCAGATCCGGTTCGTAACGGGCGCGCACCTCGCCCGGATAACTTTCCATCGCCTGCGCCGAAGGCTCTGGCTGCACCACCATGGCCGGTCGAATGCTGACTTGCGTCGCCTCTTCCTGACCGCATGCGGACAATAAAACAGCCAGGCTGACTGGCACGGCAAACGACAACGCATGGCGGAACATGGTGACGGACCTTTCGCTAATGGTGCTTGGAATATTTATACTGGCCGGTATGGTATTAATAGCAAACTCACCAGTCCAGTATTAAAAGCGAAGAATGTCGAACAATCTTGCAGCTCCAAACGGCCCGGGCCGTCCGAAGGATCCGGCCAAGCGCCGGGCGATCCTCGACGCGGCGAAAACCCTGTTTCTGAGTCACGGCTACGCCAACACCAGCATGGACGCGGTCGCCGCCGAGGCTGGCGTGTCGAAACTGACGGTTTACAGCCACTTCAACGACAAGGAGACGCTGTTCTCCTCCGCGGTGATGGCCAAATGCGAGGAGCAGTTACCGCCGCTGTTCTTCGAATTGCCCGCCGGAATCCCCGTGGAAAATGTGTTGCTGAACATTGCCCGAGGCTTTCATCAACTGATCAACAGCGACGAGTCGGTGAATCTGCATCGCTTGATGATGGCGCTGGGCACGCAGGATCCGAAGCTGTCGCAGATCTTCTTCGAGGCCGGCCCCGAGCGCATGGTGCAAGGCATGGAGCGGCTGCTGAAACGCATCGACGAGACCGGCGCGCTGCGCATCGATCAGCCGCGTAATGCGGCCGAGCATTTCTTCTGCCTGATCAAGGGCGCGGGGAATTTTCGTTTGTTGTATTGCTGCGGTGAGCCGCTGAGCGAAGAGGCTTCAGAGAGTCATGTGCAGGAAGTGGTGGGGTTGTTCATGCGGGCGTATCGGCCCTGATTTTGCGGAGTTTTTGCGGACGCCTTCGCGAGCAAGCTCGCTCCCACATTTGAAATGCATTCCAAATGTGGGAGCGAGCTTGCTCGCGAATGGGCGCAACTCGGTCTTAAGGTTTTAACGCTTTCTTCGGGTAGATGTCATACCGGCTCGACTTGCCATCCAGCGCATGGCTCGGCTTCGGCCCCTCGATGCACGGTGCCTTGCGCGGGCGCTTGACCACCACCCGGTGTGTCGCCAGGGCCAGCGCCGCCTCGAGCAGCGCCGGCGCATCCGGATCATCCCCGACCAGTGGCCGGAACAGGCGCATTTCCTTCTTCACCAGCGCGGTTTTCTCGCGGTGCGGGAACATCGGGTCGAGGTAGATCACCTGCGGCGGCTCGCCCTCCCAGTTGCGCATGACCTCGATCGAGTTGCCCTTGAGCAGCTTCATCCGCGCGACAATCGGCGCCACATCGAAATCTTCCGCCGCCCGCGCCAGACCATCCTCCAGCAACGCCCCGATCAACGGCTGACGCTCGATCAGGCTCATCTCGCAACCCAGACTGGCCAGCACGAACGCGTCCTTGCCCAACCCCGCCGTGGCGTCCAGCACCCGAGGGCGCACGCCTTGGGCGATGCCAACCGCCTTGGCGATCATCTGCCCGCTGCCGCCGCCGTACAGACGCCGGTGCGCCGCGCCCCCCTCGACAAAGTCCACCCGCACCGGCCCTGGTGCATCCGGGCCGAGCTGCTGCAGTTGCAAACCCTGCTCGCCGACCTGCAAGGCGAACTCGCCGCCGTCCACCTGCAGCGGCAGGCCCAGACGCTCGGCCCATTGCTTGGCTTGCGCTTCAAACGTCGGGCCGAGGGCCTGGACATGGATGCGGCAGGCCGCGGGTTGCTCAATCATGAAAACACGCTCAAAAAAGTTAAGGATCGGCAAAAAGTGGCCGATAAACCAATCAACGCGCATTTTGCCAGAGCTGAGCGTCAACCGAAAAAAATGTCAGGCATTCTTCCCACATCGATTGGCTACATTTCGCCCAAGGGTGACTTCAGCCGTCATAACACTCAAGCATTGGGCGGCGTCAGTCACCTGTGGCAGGATTTCTTTGCCCAGGCCCTGGCCGAACAATCGAGCGATGTGGTGCCGGCCTGTGGCACCTTTCCACCGGTTGATCTGAACAGCCCGGAAGAACCGACCCTGGGCAGCGAGCTGCACGCGCACATCGTCGAGCAGCGTCAGTGCGACGTGGTCGACACCGAAGTGCGTCCGCCGGAGCCGCTGTTCCTGCCGATCGCCGAGTTCGAAACCGATCTGCTGGACAAGCCGTTCCCGCCGTTCCCGCCAGAAGAACTCAAGGCTCAGCAAGAACAGCAGGATTTCGACAGCAGCTGGGTCCGTCCAATCGTGATCAACAATGGTCAGCCGCTTCCCGAGCCTGGCCCGGCGCCACAGAAGAAGCCGCTGTACCTGCCAATTGCCGAATTCGACCTCGATCTGCTGCAAAAACCTTATCCGCCGTTCCCGCCGGAAGACATCGTCGAGCAGCAGAAGGCTTTGGACTTCGATAACGGTTGGGCGCGCCCGATCGTCCTGCAGAACCTGCGCCTCGCCGCCTGATCCCTCAGCGACACACGCTCCAGCGCCCGACATCGACATGAAAGTGATTGCGGTGGGCGGCGTTGTAATCCGGACTCAACACCACACTGAACGCCTCACAGGCGCCATCGCGCACCTGCCGCAGAAACTGCGCATCCTGATTCTGCTTCGGCCAGTCCTTGAGCACGCTGATGCTGCGCCCGTCCGCCAGCCGAAAACCGCTGATGTCCAGCGCATCGGCACTGGCATGCCGGCTGAGCGCCCCGCTCTCGCGGTTATAGACATTGCGACAGGCAAAGCTGCCGAGGTGATCAAGGCGCGCCACCCTCTGCCCGTAAACAGATTGCGCGGCGGGTTGCAGGGTATGCCGTTCAAACATCGCGTAAGCCACCGCCAGCGGGCAACTGGCGAGGAAGCTGCTGCTCAGCGCCACCTCGCCGCCCTGCACGCGCACGGTGCCGATCAGCGGGCACTTGGCATCGGGACTGTCGGCTTGCGCGGTGACGCGCAGACCCGAGTTGCTCAGGACTTGTGCGCATAATTCGGGATTGCCGCGCAGGCGCATCAGCTTGAAACCGGTCAACCCGTTCGGCGCTGCCTTCACGTCCAGCGGCGCCCACGGGTTCCACTCGGCCGGCACATCGAGCCAGCCGCGCCAGACGCTGAGCACGGCACCCGCGATGATCAGCAGTAACGACAGCGCGATCCAGCGACCCATGCTCAGCCTTTGAAAAACTGATTGGCCTTGGCGTACGGCATCGACTGCGACGTAAAGCCGAACGTCCCGCGCTGCTGGATCTCTTCAGCCGCGCGGAAGAACTCGCCGAACGCTGCCAAGGCCAGCGCCGAGCCGGTGCTGATCCTGCGCACACCCATTTCTTCCAACTCCTGTACGGTCAGTTTCAAACCGCCGGACATGAGCACGTTGACCGGTTTTGGCGCCACCGCGCGCACCACCGCCAACACCTCTTCGGCGCTGCGCAGACCCGGCGCATACAGCACGTCGGCACCCGCCTCGGCAAAGGCTTGCAGGCGGCGAATGGTGTCGTTGAGATCGGGATTACCGTGCAGGTAGTTTTCCGCGCGGGCGGTCAAGATGAAGGGAAATGGCAGCGTGCGCACCGCAGCGACGGCGGCTTCGATGCGTGCCACGGCGTGTTCGAAGCAGTAGATCGGCGCATCGGCACGGCCCGTGGCGTCCTCGATCGAACCACCCACCGCGCCGGCCTCGGCGGCACGCAACAGGCTTTTCGCGCATTCGGCGGGGTCATCGGCGAAACCGTTTTCCAGATCCACCGCTACCGGCAAATCCGTGGCCGCGACAATCGCCCGGACGTTGGCCAAGGTGTCATCGAGACTCAGGGCGCCGTCGGCCTTGCCCTGGGAAAACGCGTAACCGGCACTGGTGGTTGCCAGTGCCTGATAGCCCAGACTGGCGAGCATCTTCGCCGAGCCGGCATCCCACGGGTTGGGAATCACGAAAATCCCCGGACGCTCGTGCAGGGCCTTGAAGGCCTGGGCTTTGCGGGCTTGTTCGTTAAGGGCGTGGGCGTCCATCGGCAGGCTCCTGGGCTGGGGGAAAATCCGCCTCAGAGCAAGCCGAGTTGCTCGGCGGCGGGTTCTCTGTATAGCTCAGGCAGGGATGGCAGGCCAGGCAAACGTTGCATCAATTGTGCGTGAAAACGTTGCGCCAGCTTCGCCGCCATGACGTTGTCGGCGGTGTGCAGGAAGATGTACGGCGTGCGGCCCTCTCCGATCCACTCGGCGATTTTAGCCACCCACGGCACCAGGAACGGATCGTTGGCTTCCAGCTCCGGGTGGCCGATGAAGCGCACCTGCGGGAACTGGGTAAACGCCGCCGGACGCGTTGGCACCCGCGGCTTTTTCGATTGCGCGTGGATCACCGAAGACTCGGTCGACAGGCAACTGAACAGCGCTCGTGGATCGAGGCAGATGCGCTCCACGCCACGGTCGAGCAGCAAGCGATTGAGCAGGCGTTCGCTCTCGCCCTTGGCGAAGAACTGCTCGTGACGCACTTCCACCGCCAGCGGCCGGTCCAGCGCGTCGATGAACGCGGTCAGCTCCGGCAGTCGATGCGGGGTGAAGCTTTTCGACAGTTGCAGCCACAGCGGCGAAACACGTTCGCCGAGCGGGCTGAGAAGATTTACGAAGGTTTCGGCGGCGGTCAGTTGATCGCGCAGATCACCGCTGTGGCTGATGTCGCCGGGAAACTTGGCGGTGAAGCGAAAGTGTTCGGGCATGGTCTCGGCCCAGCGCTGCACGGTGGCCGGCGACGGACTGGCGTAGAAGGTCGTGTTGCCTTCGACGGCGTTGAACACTTGGGAGTAGAGAGCGAGGAAGTCGGAGGTCTTGGCGTCTTCGGGGTACAGATACTCGCGCCAGGCGTTTTCACTCCAGGACGGACAACCGAGGTAGTAAGGCAGATCCATCAGATGTACAGGTCGAGGCCCAGCACATCCGCATCCCAATCGACAAAACCGGCGGTGCTCAGGTAGCTGGCGAGGGCCATCGCTACGCTTTTGCTCATGGCGCGGTGATAAATCATGTCTTGCTGACGGGCGGGCAGATTGGCCAGGCGTTGTGCGGAGGCTTTGGCAGCGCGGGCGGCCAGTTGCTCTTCAGTCGGGAATTCCAGCTCGCCGTCGATATCGTCGACGGATTCATCCAGCGCCACATTGCCTTTGCGAGGCTTGCGCTTGATGGGGTAGGACTGAGAGGAGAGGCCGTCTATACGCATAATTTCATGCTCGGTATCGATGATGGCAATTTAGCGGCACTTGACCGACTTAGCAAATTGCCGAGTGATAACTAGAACACATAAAGCGCAAAAGGTTTAAAGCCCGGGGTTGGAAACTGACGATTGGCAGAATTTGGAATAAGACACGGAGTTTGTGGAGGGCTTTTGTGGTGAGGGGATTTATCCCCGATCGGCTGCGAAGCAGTCGCCGATTTTGGGGCCGCTTCGCGACCCATCGGGGATAAATCCCCTCACCACAGAAGCTTCCCCGCCAGAAGTCAGGCCTCAGCGAGCCTTGGGGGTGGCGACTTTGTCGCGCAGGTAAACCGGTTGCGCGTCATCGGCAGGGATCGACTCGCCGCGTTCCCAGGCAAACCGCGCCAGGGTCAGCAGGTCTTCGGCGTGAGGCAACATGCCGGCATCGGAGCCGGTGAGGTTGACCGCGATCCGCTCGCCATAGCCCCAACCGGTACCTGCACCGAACCACTCACCGCTGGCATCGGCCGGCAGCGCCGCCACTTCCGGCGGCAGCACCGCTTCGGCACCAACCAGACGCATCTCGCCAGCCGTTTCGCGGTAGCAGCCCCAATACACTTCATCCATTCGCGCATCGATGGCCGCCGCGACCTGGCTCACGCCGTGTTCGCGATACGCACGCTGCGCCAGGACGGCGAGGTTGGACACCGGCAGCACCGGACGATCCAGCGCGAACGCCAGACCTTGCACCACACCGATGGCGATCCGCACACCGGTAAACGCACCCGGCCCGCGACCGAACGCGATCGCGTCCACCGCTTGCAGCGTGGTGCCGGCATCGGCCAGCAGTTGCTGGATCATCGGCAGCAGCTTCTGCGCGTGCAGACGCGGGATCACCTCGTAATGGCTCGTGACCTTGCCGTCATGCAGCAAGGCAACGGAGCAAGCTTCGGTCGCGGTGTCCAGGGCCAGCAAGGTGCTCATCGATGTATCCAAAACAGGTGGTGGAAAAAGTGCGTCAGTATAAACAACTACGGCCCGCAAGCGGGCCGTGGATGATGCAGCCGATCAGCTTTTTCAGCTCAGCGCTTCGAGCACCTTGGCGGTGATCGCTTCAACCGAACCTACGCCCGGAATGTGGCTGTACTTCGGCTTGCCGTTGGCAGCGGAAAGCTTCTGGTAGAAATCCACCAGCGGCTTGGTCTGCGAATGGTAGACCGACAAGCGATGACGCACGGTTTCTTCGGTGTCGTCCTTGCGCTGCACCAGATCGTCGCCGGTAACGTCGTCTTTGCCAGCCACTTTCGGCGGGTTGTAGACGATGTGGTAAACGCGGCCACTGGCCTCGTGAACGCGACGACCGGCGATACGCTGAACGATTTCTTCGTCTTCAACAGCGATTTCAACCACGGCGTCCAGCTCGACACCGGCAGTTACCAGCGCTTCGGCCTGTGGAATGGTGCGCGGGAAACCATCGAACAGAAAGCCGTTGGCGCAGTCTGGTTGAGCGATGCGATCCTGCACCAGCGCGATGATCAGGTCATCCGACACCAGGCCGCCGGCATCCATGATGCTCTTGGCTTGAACGCCCAGCGGAGTGCCGGCCTTGACCGCAGCACGCAGCATGTCGCCGGTGGAGATTTGCGGAATGCCGAATTTCTCGGTGATGAACTTAGCCTGAGTACCTTTACCGGCCCCGGGAGCTCCCAGCAGAATGACGCGCATCGATGTGCTCCTCAATTTTTTATATAGAAAACAACGGGATTCGCCTCTTTGGGCCAATCTTAAAAAACGGGTCGTGGCCGCACAAACGGCCAAAGGCTGATCAAGATACACAGCAGGCTGCGCCCACACAAGACGCCAAAAGTCGGAGAAACCGGCGCCCGCCGCGACCTTGCGACGCGGTAACCCAAGTCGCAACCCCATCACTAACTGTCGCCTGCCCGCACTTCCTCCCTGTGTACAAAGCAGCACCCGGCCTGTGCACCGGGTGCCTGATGCCACCGCAAAAACCTTAGCCGGTATTGCGCAACCCGGCGGCAATCCCCGCCACAGACACCAGCAGCGCCTGCTCCACCGGGCTGCCCTGCTCGACATTTTGCTGCCGTGATCGGGCCAACAGCTCGGCCTGCAATAGATGTAGCGGATCAAGATAAGTGTTGCGCAGACGGATGAATTCCAGGGTGTCCGGGCTATGTGCCAACAGCTGCGACTGCCCGGTCAAGCCGAGCACCACCGCACACGCCTGCGACAATAGGTCGCGTAACTGCGCGCCCAACGGCAGCAAGTCCGGCTCGACCAGACGCTGGTCGTACGACAGCGCGATGTCGGCGTCGGCCTTGGCCAGGACCATTTCCAGCATGTCGATACGGGTGCGGAAGAACGGCCACTGTTCGCGCATCTGCCCGAGCAGTTCGCCTTCGCAGCGCTCCAGCGCCTTGCTCAGCGCAGTTTCCCAGCCGAGCCAGGCCGGCAGCATCAGCCGCGTTTGCGTCCAGCCGAAGATCCACGGAATCGCCCGCAGACTCTCGATCCCACCGGCACGGCGCTTGGCCGGACGGCTGCCAAGGGGCAAGCGCCCCAGTTCCTGCTCCGGCGTCGATTGGCGGAAATACTCGACGAACTGCGGATTTTCACGCACCACGGCGCGGTACGCGGCGACGCCATCGGCGGCCAGTTCATCCATCAGGTGTCGCCATTCGGGCGTCGGTGGCGGTGGTGGCAACAACGTCGCTTCCAGCACGGCAGCCAGATACAGATTGAGGTTCTGCTCGGCGATGTCCGGCAGGCCGAATTTGAATCGAATCATTTCGCCCTGCTCGGTGGTGCGGAAGCGCCCCGCCACCGAGCCCGGCGGCTGCGACAGAATCGCCGCGTGCGCCGGACCGCCGCCACGGCCCACGGTGCCACCGCGACCGTGGAACAACAGCAGTTCGACTTGCTGCTCGCGGCAGATCTCCACCAGCCGCTCCTGCGCGCGATATTGCGCCCACGCCGCCGCGGTGGTGCCGGCGTCCTTGGCCGAGTCGGAATAACCGATCATCACTTCCTGCGGGCCTTGCAGCCTCGCGCGGTAGCCCGGCAGCAGCAACAGACGCTCCATCACCGGCCCGGCGTTGTCGAGGTCGGCGAGGGTTTCGAACAGCGGCACCACACGCATCGGCCGCAGCACGCCGGACTCTTTCAGCAGCAGTTGCACTGCCAGCACGTCGGAGGCGGCGCCCGCCATCGAGATCACGTAGGAACCCAGCGAGGCGCCCGGTGCGGCAGCGATTTCCTTGCAAGTGGCGAGCACTTCAGCGGTGTCGGCGGACGGTTTGAAATGCGCCGGCAACAACGGGCGACGATTGCTCAGCTCTCGGGTCAGGAAGCTGATGCGCTGTTCTTCATCCCAGTCTTCGTAGCGACCGAGGCCGAGGTAGTCGGTGATTTCGGTCATCGCCGAGCCATGCCGCGTCGAATCCTGACGCACATCGAGGCGTACCAGGAACAGGCCGAAGGTCACCGCCCGGCGCAGGCAATCGAGCAACGGCCCATCGGCGATCACGCCCATGCCACATTCGTGCAGCGAGTTGAAACACAGTTCCAGCGGATCAAGCAGGTCGCGATTGTTGTGCAACACATCGGCCGGTGCCGGCGTGGGCGCAGTCAGCGACGCATGGGCCCAGTTGCGCGTGGCGCGCAGGCGTTCGCGCAATTGCTTGAGCACCGCCCGATAAGGTTCGGCGCTGTCGCCGGCCTTGGCCTTGAGCGCGTCGCTGGCCTGCTGCATCGACAGCTCGGCGGCCAGGTGATCGACATCGCGCAGGTACAGGTCGGCAGCCATCCAGCGCGCCAGCAACAGCACTTCGCGGGTCACTGCGGCCGTGACATTCGGGTTGCCGTCGCGATCGCCACCCATCCACGAGGCAAAGCGAATCGGCGCCGCCTCCAGTGGCAAGCGCAGGCCCGTCGCTTCATACAGCGCCTTGTCGGCCTTGCGCATATGGTTGGGGATCGCCTGCCACAGCGAATGCTCGATCACCGCAAAACCCCATTTCGCTTCGTCGACCGGGGTCGGCCGGGTGCGGCGGATTTCTTCGGTGTGCCAGGCTTCGGCAATCAGCCGTTGCAGGGTGTTCTGGATCTGTTCGCGTTCGGCGCTGGTCAGATCGCGATGATCCTGCGCGGCCAGCTGCGCAGCGATCGCGTCGTACTTCTGAATCAACGTGCGCCGCGCCACCTCGGTCGGGTGGGCGGTCAGCACCAGTTCGATTTCCAGGCGCGCCAGTTGTCGCGCCAGCGATTCGGCGCTGTGACCTTCATTGCGCAGGCGGGCGAGCAGTTCCGGCAGCACGCGGGACTCGAACGGCGCGGGCTGCGACTCTTCGCGGCGATGAATCAGCTGATACTGCTCGGCGATGTTCGCCAGGTTGAGAAACTGGTTGAACGCCCGCGCCACCGGCAGCAGTTCGTCTTCGCTCAACTGATTGAGGCTGGCGCTGAGTTCGGCGTCCATCGAGCCACGGCGGTCGGCCTTGGCGCCCTTGCGGATCTGCTCGATCTTGTCGAGAAATTCCTCGCCGTACTGGTCACGGATGGTATTGCCCAACAGCTCACCGAGCAGGTGAACGTCCTCGCGCAAGCGTGCATCAATATCGGTCATCAGCAGTTCTCCAGCGTTAATCGGGACGGCGCAGAAACGAATGCTTTGCCCAGAGAGTGCCGCTCTACGGCGCTTCTTACAAGCAGACGACGAAGGGACTTTAAACCTTGTGGCTTGAAGCTAGTCTCAACAGTAAGCCGTACAACGGCTTGCCGCCGGCCCCGCCGGACACTCACCCAGGCCTGCCACGAGCAGGCGCGAAATGAGGTCATCATGAAAATTCGTGAACTCGCCCAGCATTGGGAAGAAAACGCCAAGGGTCGCCTGACCGACACCGGCTACACGATTCATCTGGACGTCGAGGCCGCTGCGCGGCTGGCGGCGATCGCCGAGATGTACCCCAAACGCCACCCGGAAGAACTGCTCGGCGAACTGATCGGCGCCGCGCTCGAAGAGTTCGAGGCGAGCCTGCCGTATGTGAAAGGCTCGACGGTGGTGGCGACTGATGAGGAAGGTGATCCGCTGTATGAAGATGTCGGGCCGACACCGCGGTTTCTGGCGCTTTCTCGCCGGCATCTGCAGGATTTATCCGCCGCTGCCGGCAAGCAAAAACACTGACACAACAAAGATCAAACTGTAGGAGTGAGCCTGCTCGCGATAGCGGTGTATCTGTGGCTTTTGATGCTGACTGACACACTGCTATCGCGAGCAGGCTCACTCCTACAGGATCGTGTTTCCTTTTGAAAAGTTTTCTGACTTTCCCCCGCGCGTACCTCTCCCCGCCTCCAAAGTTCCCGGTTTAGAGCCTTGTCCGTTTGGTCAAAAAAAAATTTGGCGATAGGCCATCTTTTCTGAACTTTTGAAAAACGCCTCCGGTCGGAAGCTGTAACCACGCCTGGAACGAGCGTTTCAAAAACGCGCTTTTACACGACGCTTGCGGCTCCTCGACCAGGATGGATTTTCGGTTTTATCAGGAGTTAAACAATGGAGTTGAAGACCATGAAGACCCAAACCTCGTTCTCCCACCTGCGCGGTCTGAAACTGGCTGCTCTGGCTATCGGTACCAGCTTCGTTCTGGCCGGTTGCGCCGGTAACCCGCCGACCGAGCAGTACGCCGTGACTCAATCGGCCGTCAACAGCGCCGTCAGCGCCGGTGGTACCGAGTTCGCTGCAGTGGAAATGAAGCAGGCTCAGGACAAGCTCAAGCAAGCCGAAATTGCCATGCACGACAAGAAGTATGAGCAGGCTCGCACCCTCGCCGAGCAAGCCGAATGGGACGCTCGCGTAGCAGAACGCAAGGCTCAGGCTGCCAAGGCCGAACAGGCTGTGAAGGATTCCCAGAAAGGTGTTCAGGAACTGCGTCAGGAAAGTCAGCGCACCGTGCAGTAAGCGCGCATCCCGAATCGCAAAGCTGAAACTTTTATCGATAGAAAGGACGACAAATTATGCGTAAGCAACTGATGATCCCCGCTCTTCTGGCCGCAAGCGTTGCCTTGGCTGCCTGCTCTACTCCGCCTAACCCGAACCTGGAACAGGCGCGCACCAACTACGCCGGCCTGCAGGCCAACCCACAGGCGAGCAAAGTCGCTGCCCTGGAAACCAAGGACGCCAGCGATTACCTGGACAAGGCCGACAAGGCTTATCTGGACAAGCAAGACGCAGCCAAGGTTGACCAACTGGCCTACCTGACCAACCAGCGCGTGGAAGTGGCCAAGCAGACCATCGCCCTGCGCACCGCTGAAAACAACCTGAAAAACGCTGCCGCGCAACGTGCTCAGGCGCGTCTGGACGCTCGTGATCAGCAGATCAAACAACTGCAGCAGAGCCTGAACGCCAAGCAGACCGATCGAGGTACCCTGGTGACCTTCGGTGACGTGCTGTTCGCCACCAACAAGGCTGACCTGAAATCCAGCGGTCTGGTGAACATCAACAAACTGGCGCAATTCCTTCAGGAAAACCCTGATCGCAAAGTGATCGTCGAGGGTTACACCGACAGCACCGGCGCGGCTTCGTACAACCAGTCGCTGTCCGAGCGTCGTGCCACCTCGGTACAAGTCGCTCTGATCAAGATGGGCGTAGATCCTTCGCGCATCGTGGTTCAGGGTTATGGCAAGGAATACCCGGTTGCCGATAACAGCAGCGTTTCCGGTCGTGCGATGAACCGTCGTGTGGAAGTGACCATTTCCAACGACAACCAGCCAGTGATGCCACGTTCGGCGGTCAGCTCGAACTAAGCAACACGCGCTAACGCAAAAGCCCCGTCTGAGTGATCAGGCGGGGCTTTTTTTGGCCTTACACATTCCCCCCTTGTGGGAGCGGGCTTGCTCGCGAAAGCGGTGGATCAGTCGGAATATAGAGTGACTGACACACCGCTTTCGCGAGCAAGCCCGCTCCCACAGTTTTTATCGGGTTATGGTTCGAGTTTTTGTGGGGTTTCCTGGCCCATGCAGCGCACGGCTTTTTTCTGCGCATTGATCAGCACCCCGGTCAGGCCTTTCTGTTCGGTGTCGAACAGCACCAGCACGCCATCGATGCACTGCGCCACTTGCGGCGCCGGGTCCAGTGAGACTTTGTAGTCTTCGCCCGGCACGGTCTTGAGCATGGTGAACTCGTTGAGCAGCAGCGCATCCTCGGGTTTGGCGAAGTGCAGGTAACCGTAGTACCACAGCGCCCCGACGGTGCCGAGGATGCTGCAGATACCGGTGATGATCAGCGGGATGGCGTTACGTTCTTCAGTCATTGCGGACTCTCATCTTCAGAATTCGGGGCTTGCGGATAATTCGGGATCTCGCCGAGGCGGCGCAGGCCGTTGAAATGTTCGGGATCTTCCAGATAGCGCAGCATCACCTGGCGCCAGACCGGGTCACCGAAGGTCTGCACGTGGCCGCCGCGGGTCAGCTGCAGCACGCGCGGTGGCGGCGCAGCCTGATACAGGCGGATGGCGTTGGCCATTGGCACCAGCGGGTCGTCGATGCTGTGAAAAATCAGCTTCGGCACCCCGTTGAGCTGCGGCATCGAGTTGATCGCGCTGTCGCTATCCGGCACCAGCCACGACAGCGGCACCTGCAACGGCCAGGTCAGCCAAGACGTGCTGAGGGCATACTGCCCGACGCTGCGATAACTGGCGGGCACACCGTCGAGCACGAAGGCCTTGAGTTGCTTCTGCCGCTCCGGGTGCTGCACCAGCCAATGCACGGCCATCGAGCCGCCGAGGCTCTGGCCGAGGAGGATCAGCGGCTTGCCTTTGACCTCTGGCGCCTTGTCGAGCCAGGCGAACGCGGCGTCGATGTCCTGATAGATCGCCGGCAGGCTCGGCTTGCCCTCGGACAAGCCATACCCGCGATAGTCCACCAGCAGCACCTGATAGCCGTTTTTCGGCAACCACCAACTGCCGCCCAGGTGCATCGGCAGGTTGCCGCCGTTGCCGTGCAGGTGCAGGACTGTGCCTTTGACTTCGACGCCAGGTTTGGCCGGTAGCCACCAGGCGTTCAGCTTCAAGCCATCCGCCGTGACCAATGTGACGGTGCGGTATTCGAGCCTGGCTTTTTCCGGGGTGAAGATCTGGCCCGGTTCGGGGTAGAACAATAACGAACTGCAACCACTGAGGGTCAGGAGCAGGCAAAGGATGCCGAGGATTCTCATCCGGTGAAACCTCGCAGAATTCGAATTGGAATACAGTCAAAAACTGTAGGAGTGAGCCTGCTCGCGATAGCGGTGTGCCAGTCGATATTTATGTTGATTGACACACCGCTATCGCGAGCAGGCTCACTCCTACAGGGGTGTTGTGTTGGGTTAGAGGATATTGGAGTAATCCGCCTCGATCCGGTCCAGGCTCAAGTGATTGAGGAAGTTGGAGAAGCACATCCACGCCGACAGCGCGTTCATGTCACGGAACTGTTCCGGCAAATATTTCGGCGGCACCACCAGACCTTCATCGACCAACTGACGCAGGGTACGCATGTCTTCCAGGGTGGTCTTGCCGCAGAACAGCAGCGGCACTTGCTCAAGCTTGCCCTTACGCACGGCCAACTGAATGTAGTTGTAAACCATGATAAAGCCCTTGAGATAGGACAAGTCTTTGGTGAATGGCAGACCGGTCGGGGTCGAACCACGGAACACCCGGCTGGCGTTGCCATAGCTTTCGGCCATTTCAAAGCCCTGCTCGCGGAAGAACTCGAACACCTGCAAAAAGTCCGCGCCCTCCTCGACCATGTGAATGGCGCGGGTGCGGTTGGTCAGTTTGCGCAGACGGCTTGGGTAGGAGGCGAAGGTGATGATTTCCATCAGGATCGCCAGGCCTTCCTGGGTCACCGTCGACGACGGTGGGCCTTTGGACAGGAAGGTGCAGATCGGCTGGTTCAAGCCATTGAGCGTGGTGCCGACGTGCACCAGACCTTCGTGGACTTCCAGTGCACGCACGTCGCGGTCGTTGAACAGCGCGTCGGTGCGGATCTTGATGTAGTCGGCGCCTGCCGCCGCGTCGGCGACGATGCCGTCGGACTCGAACACGCGGATGGTTTCCTCGGCCTCGCCAAACACCTTGTTCAACCGGGTTTGCAGCAGATGCACGGCATCCTTGGCGGTGAGGATCTTCGGTTCGTCCTTCAGGTCGCCACGGCCATCAATGTTGTTCAGGTAGTCGGACATCATCAGGCCGAGGTCGGCCAGGGTCGGGTCGCCGGCGTGGAACGCATCGGAGGCGGCGCCGTAGAGTTCCTGGGAGATCAGGCCGAAATCCTCGGTGCCGCGCGCTTCGAGCATGCGCACCACCATGCGGTATTCCTTGCACATGCGCCGCATGATCTGCCCGACCGGGTTGAACTGGCCGAGCTGGCGGGTGATGTCGCGCTCGATGTTCTGGAATTCCAGTTTGACCTTGCTCGAATCGAAGGACAGCGGCCGATTGAGGTAGTAGTCGCGATCCACCGCCGGCATTTCCTTGCCCTTGGCCTTGAGAAAGCCCTTGCGGATGTTCTCGTCCCACTTCACCGCATCGAGCACGCGGATCGGCGTCTGCGCCAGCACAATGCGATCGGACAGCGTGCGTATCGTCTGCTGGTAATCGTCCACCCGAAACTCCTGTAGAAAACTGAATTATTTGGCGCGGGCCTGGCGCTGATAGCGCGCGGCCTCGACGAATACATCGGAATTGGCCGGATCGTCGAGGTAAGCAAAGACCTTGTCGAGGCTACTGTCGACTTGCACGCCGTCGCCGTCGTCCTCGGTCTGGAAAGCCTTGCCGTCGAGGGTTTGCTGTTTGATCGCCTGATTGATCTGTTCGAGGTCGAGGTTGTACACCACCAGCTCGTGTTTGTCGGTGAGTTCGAAACCGGCGATGGTGTATTGGCCACCGTAACGCGCCGGCACTTTCGCCGACAGGTACCAGCGACTGCCATGGCGCGACACGGTGAACGGGTACGCCTCGCGCTCGTGAGGCCGGGCCTTGAACCAGGTGACGGCCTGATAGCGATCGTTGCCGACGCGGGTCAGCTCAAGGTTCATCGGCTCGCCCCAGGCATTGGTGCTCGACCACGTGCCCAGCAGGCCCTTGGGCGCCGGGTCACTGGCAGGCAGCGGGTCCTTGAAGGTCACCAGACAGCCGCTGAGCAGCAGGAACGACAAGGCGATCAGCACGCCACGCCAGGCTTTCATTCAATACTCCCTATGAACATATCCCGCCCTGATGATCGGCTCAGTCCCCTTGTGGGAGCGGGCTTGCTCGCGAAGGCGGTGGGTCAGTCAACTGAAGCGTTGAATGTGATACCGCCTTCGCGAGCAAGCCCGCTCCCACAGGGGATTTCCATCAGCTGTCAGACCGAGGCCAGGACCAGATGCATGTACCGCGTCAGAATCCCGAGCATGTCCTGTTCGGCCAAAGGCTCGGCGTCGTTGAGCAGGCCCTGATATTCCATCCGTCCGATAATCGCCGTCAACACCTTGGCATCCTGCTGCGGTTCACGCGAGCCCAGCACCTGGAACAACTGGCAGGTGCCTTGCAGCAGAATCTGCTGATGCGAGCGCACCAGATCCGCCAGCCGCGGGTTGAGCAGCGCTTCCTGGCGGAACGCCTGCTCGGCCATCAGGTGCTCGCGGCGGTTGACCAGTTGCCGGTGCACGTAGTCAGCCATCAGCCGCGCGATGTCATCCGCCAGTTTCGAGCGCGACTCGGGGCTGCCGTCGCCACTGACGACCATCTCGCGCAGCAGGCCTTCGTTGTTGATCCACAGCTTGGCCATGTAGGCCGCGCTGCGTTCAACGTACTGGGCGAAGGTATCGGTGAGCAGGTCATCGATATCCTTGAAGTAATAAGTAGTGGCCGACAGTGGCACACCGGCCTCGGCCGCCACCGCACGGTGGCGCACGGCGCGCACGCCGTCACGCACGACAATGCGCATCGCCGCGTCGAGAATGTCCTGTCGACGCTGCTCACTGCCCTGTCGGCTGGCCTTGCGGCCTTGGTACTGAACACTTTCAGCGACCGCAGTGGCGATACCCGCTGCACCTTCTTGAGCGATTGCAACCATCACGACTGGACTTCCTCTGCTATTGCAAAATTAACCAATTGATACATTTGTACCAGACAGGCAATAAAAAGCCGCCTGTTTTAGGCGGCTTTTTAACTGAAACGTTTACGCTTGCGGTCGCATGTGCGGGAACAGGATCACATCGCGGATCGATGGCGAGTTGGTCAGCAACATCACCAGACGGTCGATGCCGATACCTTCACCGGCCGTTGGCGGCATGCCGTACTCCAGCGCGCGCACGAAATCGGCGTCGTAGTGCATGGCTTCGTCGTCGCCGGCGTCCTTGTCGGCCACCTGCGCCATGAAGCGCTCGGCCTGGTCTTCCGCGTCGTTCAACTCGGAGTAGGCGTTGGCGATTTCACGGCCGCCGATGAACAGCTCGAAACGGTCGGTGACGTTCGGGTTCTCGTCATTACGACGGGCCAGCGGCGACACTTCGAACGGGTACTGAGTGATGAAGTGCGGCTGCTCCAGCTTGTGCTCGACCAGTTCTTCGAAAATCATCACCTGCAGCTTGCCCAGACCTTCGAAGCCCAGCACCTTGGCGCCGGCCTTTTTGGCGATGGCGCGCGCCTTGTCGATGTCGTTCAGGTCATCGGCGGTCAGCTCAGGGTTGTACTTGAGGATCGAGTCGAACACCGACAGACGGGCAAACGGCTCGCCGAAGTGGAACACCTTGTCGCCGTACGGCACGTCGGTGCTGCCCAGCACCAGCTGTGCCAGTTCACGGAACAGTTCTTCGGTCAGGTCCATGTTGTCTTCGTAGTCGGCGTAAGCCTGGTAGAACTCCAGCATGGTGAATTCAGGGTTGTGACGCGTCGAAACGCCTTCGTTACGGAAGTTGCGGTTGATCTCGAACACTTTCTCGAAACCGCCAACCACCAGACGCTTCAGATACAGCTCAGGCGCGATACGCAGGAACATTTCCATGTCCAGCGCATTGTGGTGGGTTTCGAACGGCTTGGCTGCGGCGCCGCCTGGAATGGTCTGCAGCATCGGCGTCTCGACTTCGAGGAAGTCGCGCTTCATCAGGAAGCTGCGGATGTGCGCGATCACTTGCGAACGCACGCGGAAGGTCTGGCGCACTTCTTCGTTGACGATCAGGTCGACGTAACGCTGACGGTAGCGCTGTTCGGTGTCGGTCAGGCCGTGGTGCTTGTCCGGCAGCGGGCGCAGCGACTTGGTCAGCAGGCGCACGTTGGTCATTTCGACGTACAGGTCGCCCTTGCCGGAACGCGCCAGGGTGCCTTCGGCGGCAATGATGTCGCCCATGTCCCAGGTCTTGACGGCGGCCAGGGTGTCTTCGGACAGGGTTTTACGGTTGACGTAGACCTGGATGCGACCGGTCATGTCCTGGATCACCATGAACGAGCCACGGTTGAGCATGATGCGACCGGCAACCTTGACCGGGATTGCAGCCTCGGCCAGCTCTTCCTTGGTCTTGTCCGCGTATTTCTTCTGCAGATCTTCGCAGTAGTTTTCGCGGCGGAAGTCGTTCGGGAAGGCGTTGCCCTTGGCGCGCTCGGCAGCCAGCTTTTCCTTGCGCAGGGCGATCAGGGAGTTTTCTTCCTGTTGCAGGGCTTGCGGGTCGAGTTGTTGGTCGCTCATGTCTTCAGATATTCCATCAGGTTCGTTGCCCCCGGACCTGGCGGCCCGGGAATCGCCAGCAGGGCTGGCTCCTACAGGGATCGCGTTGCATCAGCGACCCTGCGTGCGTCTTTTACAGCCCCGACTTCAGGCTGGCTTCCAGGTATTCGTCGATGTCGCCGTCGAGCACCTTGTCGCAGTCGCTGCGTTCAATGTTGGTGCGCAAGTCCTTGATCCGCGACGCGTCGAGCACGTACGAACGGATCTGATGACCCCAGCCGATGTCCGACTTGGTGTCTTCCAGCGCCTGGGAAGCGGCGTTGCGCTTCTGCATTTCCTGCTCGTACAACTTGGCCCGCAGCATTTTCATGGCGGTGTCCTTGTTGGCGTGCTGGGAACGCTCGTTCTGGCAGCTGACCACGGTGTTGGTCGGTACGTGAGTAATACGTACGGCCGAGTCGGTGGTGTTTACGTGCTGACCACCGGCACCGGAGGAACGATAGGTGTCGATCCGCAGGTCTGCCGGGTTGATTTCGATTTCGACCTTGTCGTCGATCTCTGGCGAGACGAAAACCGCAGAGAACGAGGTGTGGCGACGGTTGCCGGAGTCGAACGGGCTCTTGCGCACCAAGCGATGCACGCCGATCTCGGTACGCAGCCAGCCAAAGGCGTATTCGCCCTTGATGTGCACGGTCGCGCCTTTGATACCGGCGACTTCACCGGCCGACAATTCCATGATGGTCGCGTCGAAACCGCGTTTGTCCGCCCAGCGCAGGTACATGCGCAGCAGGATGTTGGCCCAGTCCTGGGCCTCGGTGCCGCCGGAGCCGGCCTGGATGTCCAGGTAGGCGTTGTTCGGGTCCATCTCGTGGCTGAACATGCGGCGGAATTCAAGCTTGGCGAGGTTTTCCTCGAGACGGGCCAGCTCGGCGACGACATCGCCCACTGCGCCTTCGTCGTTTTCTTCGACGGCCATATCCAGCAGGTCGCGGCAATCGGCCAGACCGGCGTTCAGCTCGTCGAGGGTGTCGACGATCTGCGCCAGCGCCGAGCGCTCGCGGCCCAGTTCCTGGGCATATTCAGGTTTGTTCCAGACACTCGGATCTTCAAGCTCGCGATTGACCTCGGTCAGACGCTCATGCTTTTGATCGTAGTCAAAGATACCCCCGAATAGTTTCGGAGCGCTCGGACAGGTCCTTGATGGTGTTCAGGATCGGGTTGATTTCCATGACGGGCAGCACTCGTTGGCGAACTTTTGAAAGCCGGCGAGTATAACGTAATCAGGCTGTCACGGCAGCCCGTCTGGCGGCTGTTGAGGCGATTCACTTGACATGGCCTGACGCAGATCCCTTGTGGGAGCGGGCTTGCTCGCGAAGGCGGAGTGTCATTAAGCATCGATGTCGACTGATACTCCGCATTCGCGAGCAAGCCCGCTCCCACAGGGGGATTGCGAACCTATTCGATACCCACCTGATTACGCCCGTTGTTCTTGGCCAGGTACAACCCGCGATCCGCCGCCGAAATCAGCAGCCGGCAATCGCTGCCCGCCTGCGGCACCATGGTCGCCAGACCGATGCTGATGGTCAGGCTCGCCCCGTCGCCCGGGGTGTTGTGCGGAATCTTCAGCGCCGCCACGGTCTGGCGCAGTTTCTCCGCCACCAGTCGTGCGCCGCCCGGCGAGGTGTTCGGCAGCACCAGGGCGAACTCTTCACCGCCGTAGCGGGCCGGCAGGTCCGACGGTCGGGCGCTGGCGTCGCGGATCGCCGTGGCGACCTTGCGCAGCGCCTCATCGCCTTCAACGTGGCCGAAGCTGTCGTTGTAGGACTTGAAGTAATCGACGTCGATCATCAGCAACGACAACTGGCTCTGGTCGCGCAGCGAGCGGCGCCATTCCAGCTCCAGGTACTCGTCGAAGTGCCGGCGGTTGGACAGCCCGGTCAGCCCATCGGAGTTCATCAGCCGTTGCAGCACCAGGTTGGTGTCGAGCAACTGCTGCTGGCTGACGCGCAACGCACGGTAAGCCGCATCGCGCTGCAGCAGGGTCATGTAGGAGCGCGAGTGATAGCGGATGCGCGCCACCAGCTCGATGGTGTCCGGCAGTTTCACCAGATAGTCGTTGGCCCCGGCCGAGAACGCCGCGCTCTTGATCAGCGGGTCTTCCTTGGTCGACAGGACGATGATCGGGATGTCCTTGGTCGCCGGATGATTGCGGTATTCGCGCACCAGGCTCAGGCCGTCGAGGCCGGGCATCACCAGGTCCTGCAGAATCACCGTCGGCTTGATCCGCACCGCCTGGGCGATGGCCTGGTGCGGATCGGAGCAGAAGTGGAAGTCGATGTTCTCTTCATTCGACAGCCCACGGCGCACGGCTTCGCCGATCATCGCCTGATCGTCCACCAACAACACCATGGCGGCGTTTTCGTCGGTTTTAATGTCGTCGATCTGTAAATCATTCATGGGCGGTCACCTGAGTACTGCGGGGGCCAGGATTGCGGAATAGCCTGTTCATTTGGGGAATACCTCCAGCAATCGTGGCGCTATCTTTTCCAGTGGACGGATTTCGACGGCCGCATCGATCGCCGCTGCTGCCTTGGGCATGCCGTACACCGCACTGCTTTGCTGGTCCTGCGCGATGGTCAGATAACCCTGCTGGCGCATGAGCTTAAGCCCTTGCGCCCCGTCGCGTCCCATCCCGGTCAATAAAACCCCGACGGCATCGCCGTTCCAATAGCTGGCGACACTTTCGAAAAACACGTCGATCGAAGGCCGGTAGATCTCGTTGACCGGCTCGGCGGTGTAGGCCAGCGTGCCGTTTTTCAATAAACGGATATGGTGGTTGGTGCCGGCCAGCAGCACCGCGCCGGCCTGCGGTGGCTCGCCCTCGCGGGCCAGGCGTACATCGAGGCCACTGGCGCTGGCCAGCCATTCGGCCATGCCCGCGGCAAACACCTGATCCACGTGCTGCACCAGCACGATGGCGGCCGAGAAATGGCGTGGCAGGCCCTTGAGCAGCACTTCCAGCGCGGCCGGTCCGCCGGCAGACGAGCCGATCGCCACCAGCCGCTTGCACGACGCCGAACTGCGGTGGGGCGTCGGCACCGGGCGCGAGCGCGGGGTTTTCTCGCCGATCAGCCAGCCGATGTTGAGGATCTTGCGCAGCAACGGCGCTGCCGCTTCCTGCGCGTTCCCCGCACCAATGGCCGGGGTGTCGACCACGTCCAGCGCGCCGTGGCCCATGGCCTCGAAGACCCGGTGTACGTTCTGCTGGCGGTCGACCGTGACGATAACGATCGCGCACGGGGTTTCGGCCATGATCCGTCGCGTGGCCTCGACGCCATCCATGACCGGCATGATCAGGTCCATCAGGATCAGATCCGGGGTGTTTTCGGCGCACAACCGCACCGCCTCGGCGCCGTTGTTGGCGACCCAGACCACCTGATGCGCCGGCTCGAAGGCCAGCGCGCGGCGCAAAGCCTCCACCGCCAGGGGCATGTCGTTGACGATTGCGATTTTCATGCCCGCGCTCCTCCAATGAGCTCAACCACTGCATCAAGCAGGGCGTCGTCATGAAAACTGGCCTTGGCTAAATAATAGTCGGCGCCAGCGTCCAGTCCACGACGCCGGTCCTCTTCACGATCCTTGTACGAGACCACCATCACCGGCAGCGATTGCAGGCGGTTGTCGCGGCGCAACAGGGTGACCAGTTCGATGCCATCCATGCGCGGCATGTCGATGTCGGTGATCAGCAAATCGAAGTCCTCCGAACGCAGCGCGTTCCAGCCGTCCATGCCGTCCACCGCGACCGCCACGTCATAGCCGCGATTGAGCAGCAACTTGCGTTGCAACTCGCGCACGGTCAGCGAGTCATCGACCACCAGAATCCGTTTGCGCGCCACTTCGGCGGCCTGATTGCCATGGCGAGCAATACGCTCCAGACGCCCGGTGTTGAGCAGTTTGTCCACCGAGCGCAGCATGTCTTCGACATCGACGATCAGCACCACCGAACCGTCGTCGAGCAGCGCCCCGGCGGAAATATCCTGAACCTTGCCCAGTCGCTCATCCAGCGGCAGCACCACCAGCGTGCGCTCGCCGACAAACCGCTCGACCGCCACCCCGTAGATCGCGTCACGCTCGCGAATCACCACGACCTTGAGGGTTTCGCCGCTGCTCTGACTGGCCGGACGATTCAGCAACTGACTGGCCGCGACCAGCCCGACATGCCGACCTTCGTGCCAGAAATGCTGACGGCCCTCGATCTGCACGATGTCCTGTGGCTCCAGATCGCACATGCGTTCGATATGCGCCAGCGGAAACGCATAAGCCTCCTCGCCGACTTCGACCACCAGACTGCGCACCACCGACAGGGTCAGCGGCACTTCCAGGTGAAAGCGGCTGCCCTCGCCCGCCGTCTGCTCCAGCACCACCGCGCCGCGCAGTTGCCGGACCATGTGCTGCACCGCGTCGAGGCCGACGCCACGCCCGGACACTTCGGTCACCGTGTCGCGCAGGCTGAAACCCGGCAAGAACAGGAAGGTCAGCAGTTCTTCTTCGCTCAACTGCGCGGCAGTTTCTGCCGGTGACAATTGGCGTTCAACGATGCTGCGGCGGACCTTTTCCAGATCGACGCCATTGCCATCATCGCTCAATTCCAGCACCAGCAAACCGGCCTGATGCGAGGCACGCAGGCGGATCAGGCCTTCTTCGGACTTACCCTTGAGCAAGCGTTGTTCCGGGGTTTCGATGCCGTGATCGACCGCGTTGCGCAGCAAATGAGTCAGCGGCGCTTCGAGTTTTTCCAGTACGTCGCGGTCGACCTGAGTCTTCTCGCCTTCGATCTCCAGCCGCACCTGTTTGCCGAGGCTGCGCCCCAGGTCTCGAACCATGCGCACCTGACCGGTGAGCACGTCGGCGAACGGGCGCATGCGGCAGGCCAGCGCAGTGTCGTAGAGCACCTGGGCGCGCTGGCTGGCTTGCCAGGCGAACTCGTCGAGCTCGGCGTTCTTTTCCGCGAGCAATTGCTGGGATTCGGCCAGCAGGCGCCGCGCATCTTCGAGGGCTTCCTGGGCCTCAAGGCTCAGCGCATGTTCCTTGAGGTGCACATTGAGACTTTCCAGCGCCCGCAGGCCGTTGTTCTGCATGCGCCTGAGGCGCTGCATGGTCGCCAGATGCGGCTTGAGGCGCTGGGTTTCGACCAGCGATTTACTCGACAGGTCGAGCAGGCTGTTCAGGCGTTCGGCGGTGACCCGCAGCACGCGCTCGCCACCCTCGGTGGTGCGCTTGTTCTTGCGCGGTGCCGGGTCGGAGGTTTCCAGCGGTGTCTCGATCACTGGCGCCGGGGTTTCAATCGGTGCAGGCGCAGGCGGCGGCGCCTGCATCTGCAACTCGGCCATCGGCGGTGGCGCCACTGTGGGCGCTGCCGAAGGGTCGAGCAGGAGTCCCATCAACGCCACATACGCTTCGATGTCCGGCGCTTGCGGAGCATTGGCCGGCGTGGCGATGCGCATCAACAGATCGGTGCCCTGCAACAACGCATCGATGTGCTCGGGACGCAGCAACAGCCGCCCCTCCTGCGCGCTGACCAGGCAATCTTCCATCACATGGGCGACGCTGACGCCGCTGTCGATGCCGACAATCCGCGCCGCGCCCTTGAGCGAGTGCGCCGCACGCATGCACGATTCCAGATAGTCGGCCTGAGTCGGGTTACGCTCCAGCGCCAGCAGCCCGCTGCTGAGCACCTGGGTCTGGGCTTCGGCTTCCAGGCTGAACAGCTCCAGCAGCGAGGCGTCGCGCATTTGCTCGGGGGTCATGTGAGGCTCCGGGTCACGGCGGACAGCAGCTGTTCTTCATCCAGCCAACGCAGGCTGCGCCCCCGGAATTGCAGGACACCACGGGTGTATTTGGCGCTGGCCGTGCTGTTGTGCTCACCGCCGGCACGCGACGCGGCGTCGAGAATTTTTTCATCGATGGCGTGGATGCCGTCGACCTCGTCCACCGGCACCACCACCGGTCCGCCGTGGGCGGCGATGATCAGCATGCGCGGCATGATCCGCGCGCCAGTGGCCGGTGCGGCGTTGCCATCAAGGTCGAGCAACTCGACCAGCGACAGGCACGCGACCAGCGCGCCGCGCACGTTCGCCACGCCGAGCAAGGCCCGCGAACGCTGGTGCGGCAACGAGTGAATCGCCTGCAGCGGCGCTACCTCCACCAGGCTGCGGGTGGCCAGCCCCAGCCATTCCTCGCCGAGGCGGAACATCAGCAGCGAACGGGTTTTCACATCGGTTTCAACCGCCACGGCGACCGGATCGCGTTCGTCCTGCTGCAATGCATAACGGTCCAGCAGGCGCGTGGCGGCGGCGGAATACACCGCGCAGTTACGGCAATGAATATGCTCGGCCAGCAACGGGCACGACTTGTCGCCATGAATACCGATACGGTTCCAGCAATCATCGATGGCCCGGGCGTCTTCGTGGGTGACGTTCAAGGTGTCGGACGGGATCATCGTTTACGCTCACTGTCAGCGGTGCGGCCGCTGCGGGCGGCGCGTTCCTGCAATCGTCTGGCACCGGCGCTGTCACCCTGGGCCTGCAGCAAGGCGGCCAGGTGCATCAACGCTTCGGGGTGTTGCGGTTCAAGGTACAAGGCCTTGCGGTAATGACTCTGGGCTTCGAGCGCGGCACCGGCAACATCGCTGAGCAGACCGAGCCAGTAAAACACCTGCGCCACCGGTTCGTGACTGCGCAGATACTGCTCGCATGCCGCGCGGGCCTCGGCGCTTTTGCCTTCGTTGGCCAGCGCGGCGATGTTGGCGAGCAAGGTCGCCGCGTCCGGGTTGGCGCTTTTGCTGCTGACGGGCAACGGTGCAACGCTGGCAAACGGCCGCGGACGCACCGGCGGCGATACTGGCGGCGGACTGCGCAGCGGTTGGCGCACCGGCAAAGGGGTCGGGGTCGGCAATGCCACAGGTTCGGGCATGGGTTCAGCGTGTCGACTGAAGGCAAACGACTGCGGGATGCCGATCGAGCGCATGCCCAGGCGCCCGAGCAGACTGCCTTCGGCCGGGCCGATGAACAACACGCCATCAACGTGCGTCAGACGCTTGAGCACTTCGAAAACTTGCTTCTGGGTCGGCTGGTCGAAATAGATCAGCAGGTTGCGGCAGAACACAAAATCGAACGGCGGCTCACCCGCCAGCAGCGTCGGATCCAGCACATTGCCGGCCTGCAGGCGCACCTGCTCACGCACCGCTTCGTTGACCCGATGCCCCTCCGGCTCGGCGGTGAAATGACGCTCGCGATAGTCCAGATCCTGACCACGAAACGAGTTCTTGCCGTAAAGAGCCCGCCGCGCCTTGTCCACCGACAGCGGGCTGACGTCCATGCCGTCGACCTTGAACTGATGCGGCTTTAGCCCCGCATCGAGCAAGGCCATGGCAATCGAATAGGGTTCCTCGCCGGTCGAGCACGGCAGGCTGAGGATGCGCAGCGCACGCATGTTGTTCAATTCGTCCAGACGCTTGCGCGCCAGTTTGCCGAGCGTGGCGAAGGATTCCGGATAACGGAAAAACCAGGTTTCGGGGACGATCACCGCTTCGATCAACGCCTGCTGTTCGTCCCGCGAACCTTGCAGCAGTTGCCAGTATTCATCGCTGTGTGCCGCTTGCGAGAGCGTGGTGCGTTGGCGCACCGCGCGCTCGATAATCGCCGGCCCCACCGAGGTGACATCCAGGCCGATGCGTTCCTTGAGGAAATCGAAAAAACGCTGGTCGCTGCTCATGACTGCGCCCCAAGCGGCGCCGGAAACAGCAGGCTGCGCACCGCGTCATCCAGCAAGTCGTTGACCCGCACCCATTGCACCAGCCCCTGGGCATCTTCGCGCACCGGGCCGAGGTACGGCGCCTGACGATTGTCCAGGCCATACGGCTGAAAATCCTCGGGGTTGCAGCGCAGGGTATCGGTCGCCTGTTCAAGGATCAGCCCGAGCCAGCGCGACGGCTGCTGTTCATCCGGACGGTAATGCACCAGCACCAGCCGCGTACTGGTGCGCGCCTCGGCGGGATGGCCGAAAGTCAGCGCGCTGAGGTCGATGGCCGGTACCACCGCACCGCGATAGGCGAACACCCCGGCGACCCAGTTCGGCGCTTGGGCAATCGGCTTCAACGGCAGGCGCGGCAACACTTCCGCCACCTCGGTGGCGCGCAAGGCATAACGCTCGCTGCCGATGCGAAACAGCAGGAACAACGCCTGCTTCGCCACCGGCGCAGCGCTGCGTTTGGCGGTGATTTCGCTCATCAGACTTTGAATCGCGAAACGCCGCTGCGCAGCCCGACGGCCACCTGGCTCAGTTCGTCGATGGCGAAACTGGCCTGACGCAGCGACTCGACGGTCTGGCTGCTGGCGTCGCCCAACTGCACCAGCGCATGGTTGATCTGTTCGGCACCGGTGGCCTGGGCCTGCATGCCTTCGTTGACCATCAACACCCGCGGCGCCAGCGCCTGCACCTGATGGATGATCTGCGACAGTTGCTCGCCGACCTGCTGCACTTCGGCCATGCCCCGGCGCACTTCTTCGGAGAACTTGTCCATGCCCATCACGCCAGCAGACACCGCCGACTGGATCTCGCGGACCATTTGTTCGATGTCGTAAGTGGCGACGGCGGTCTGATCCGCCAGACGCCGGACTTCGGTGGCGACCACGGCAAAACCACGCCCGTATTCGCCGGCCTTCTCTGCCTCAATGGCAGCGTTGAGCGACAGCAGGTTGGTCTGATCGGCGACCTTGACGATGGTCACCACCACCTGATTGATGTTGCCGGCCTTCTCGTTGAGGATCGCCAGTTTGGCATTGACCAGATCGGCCGCGCCCATCACCGAGTGCATGGTGTCTTCCATGCGCGCCAGGCCTTGCTGGCCGGAACCGGCGAGTACCGAGGCCTGATCGGCGGCGGTGGACACTTCGGTCATGGTGCGCACCAGATCCCGCGAGGTGGCGGCGATTTCACGTGAGGTCGCGCCGATTTCGGTGGTGGTGGCCGCGGTTTCGGTGGCGGTGGCCTGTTGCTGCTTGGAGGTGGCGGCAATTTCGGTCACCGAAGTGGTCACCTGCACCGAGGAGCGTTGGGCCTGGGACACCAGCGAAGTCAGCTCGGTCATCATGTCGTTGAAGCCGGTTTCCACCGCGCCGAACTCGTCCTTGCGATCCAGATTCAGCCGGCTGCTCAGGTCGCCGGTACGCATGATTTCGAGAATCTTCACGATGCGGTTCATCGGCGCCATGATCGCGCGCATCAGCAACAGACCGCAGGCCCCGGCTGCGAGCACGGCCACCAGCAGCGAGACGAACATGCTGACCTTGGCCGCCGCCACGGCTTCGTCGATGTTGGCCATGGCCTGATCAGCGACCCGTTTGTTTTCGCCGATGATGTCGTTGAGTTTCATGCGGCCGGTGTACCAGGCCGGGGTCAGCTTCTCGGTGAACAGCTTGACCGCGTCGGCTTCCAGGTTGCGCTTGTGCAAGTCGAGCACCTGATCCTGGATCTGCATGTAGGTGTCGTGATCTTTCTCGAACGCAGCGAACTCGACCCGGTCCTCGTCGGTGGTGACGGTGTTGCGGTAGTTGGCCATCTGCTCCTGCAGGCGCGTCTCGAAGGCCTTGTAGTCCGCCGCGTCTTCGCTGCTGATGCCCTGCCCTTCCTTGAGGCCGAGCAGTTCCTGGGTCTGCAGATAACTGTCGACCCACGCGCCGCGGATCATCGAGCTGTAATAGACGCCGGGAACGGCGTCATCACGCACGCTGCTTTCACTGGCTTCGATTTTCAGCAGGCGGGAATACGAAACGACGACCATCAGCAACATGATGGCGATAATCACCGCAAAGCTCGCCAAAATGCGTTGGCGCAACGTCCAGTTCTTCACAGTGATTCCTCGTGCCTAAGTCGAAATGCGGGGAGTATAGCCGAGGGCGGTGTTTCATTTATAAGACGCTTTTTAACCCTCGGGCCGGCCCGACTTGGTTCGCGGGAAGGCTCTGGGGTGGGACTGTCCGACAATCCGGGGCTGGCGTGCCAGTGATGGAATGGCAAAAAGGGGCGCTGGATCGGTCATTTGCGCCCTCGACATCTCGCCAAATAATGGCAATGCGCCTTTATGCGCAACTTCTTGCGCACTTGATCGCGTTTTTTCGCTACTCGAATTGCTACAGAGCCCGTGTGCCGGAGCCTGTAGCCGAGTGCGCAACTTCTTGCACACCACTGCGCAAGAAGTTGCGCACTTTTCGCCTTTTTTTGGCATGAAACATCTTGAAACATGACCTTTAGAGCAGTTTAACCCCCGGATCACGGAGTCCTTGGCAAACCTGGCACGCTCCTTGATAACAGTCAGGCACCCACCGGGCGATTTCGCCTCCCGGGCACCCTAAATTTATCCGCAAGGAGAGCACCCCAT